>JAZOAF010000049.1:0-3233 GCA_045595345.1 Clostridia bacterium
CCTTCTCCCAAGATTGAGTGCATAACCATGGCTTCGCTCTTGTTAAGTCCAAGATAAGTAGGTGCATAAGCACTGTACTTTCCGAACATTTTAAGAGCCGCCTTAATTTCCTCAGGGCGTCTTTTTGCGCAGTCGGCAATATCAATATAAATCTTTCTGTCACGCTTTGAAAGTCTTGGCATAACAAGTTCTAAGAACTTCTCATAAATTTCGTGAAAATGAACGAGATAGCTCCAATTAACCAGCGTTATAATATCTGCATCGTCAAAAATCTCAACGAGTTCGTCAATGCTTATTCTTTCGATTAAGTCTGCCCAACGGAGACGGCTTATCTTTTCTATATCGCTCATTATGATTTTACCGTCACCAAATTCAAAAACATAAGAATAACCGGGTTCGCTTATGCTTATAGTTTTACAGTTTTCGTTAAGAGCAAACACAGGGCTCTTTTCAGGATAACCAAGAGCACCGACGCAGGTACAGCTAACACCCATATTTGCAAGTCCGTTTGCATAGTGCGGACCGCAACCGCCAAAGTCGGTATTGCTTATAATAAGCTCAATATTACCGCTCCGACCTGCAAGACTTGTAATCTTCTCGCCGAACTGGTCGATTGTGGGGAAATATGTGCAGTTATTCTCATCCTCTCTTGTTTTAACAGGACGGATAACATAGTCAATAAATCCGTCAAAACCAATGCTTACCTTTTTGCTTCTTATTAAATCTTTTCTTTCTTTAAACTGTTTTGAATATTTCATTTCCGCTTCCTCCTATTAGATATTTTGTGACCAGTAAACTGCTTGTTCAACCCACTTTGCAATGGCAGGGTTACACCATTTTTCATTTCCGCACATTGTAGCTTCGTTTCCAAGAGCAACTCCATGAGGTGCGTCAGGATAGATGTGCATTTCAAACTTTATCTTTTTCTCTGCCAGCGCATCTGCCAATACGAGAGAGTTCTTAACATCAACAATCTCGTCGTTTGAGGTGTGCATTATAAATGCGGGAGAAGAGTTTTCGTTTATGCAGTTTTCAATGCTGACCATAGCGAGTTTTTCATCTGTAACCTCTTCACCCTTAAATAATGCCCTGAAAGAAAAGCCGTGATGCTTTGCTGAAAGAACAGGATATATAAGCATCATTCCGTTTGGCTTGTTATATCCAATGGACATTGGAACCGCATCATAAATTTCTTTTCTGTCCCACATTGTTCCTAAGGAAGCCGCAAGATGGCCGCCTGCCGAAAAGCCCACAACGAAAACTTTGTCAGGGTCAATTCTGTATTCCTCCGCATTGTCACGGATATGCTTAACCGCCATAGAAGCCTCAATCAGATGAGCAGGGAAAGCCTTATGCCCTGCGGAATAGTTAAGGACGAAAGCGTTAAAGCCATGGGATAAAAACGCCATAGCAATAGGTTCGCCTTCTCTTGCGGCACACATACCATAGCCGCCACCCGGCACTATTAAAATAGCGCTTCTTGTAAAATCTTTAAGTTCTTCTGACGCATATACATCAAGATACGCATATTCATTTCCTTCTTCAAGCATAACTCTCTTATTAATCATTTCCCTTTTCTCCTTTAATCCATGGTTTTTGAAACCTCTCTGATAATATCCGCCACCTGACGGGCGCAAACCTTAGTGCCTTCTTCGGTTAAATGGATATTATCGTCTTTGCGGATATATTTATCAATATCTTGTTTTACCAGACTATGCAAATCGTTTATTATAACCCCTTTCTCTTTAAGCAGGGGAACTATTATCTCATTATACCTTTCGATTGCATCGTTTTTATCGTATGGATTCTGCTCGGTTACGGGGGTTGTTGTTGCAAAAATCACTTTATCATATCGGGAAAGCAACAAATCCGCAATTCTTAGCATATTGTCAATATATACTTTTTCGGAGGTAAAACACCCGTCTCCGAAGAGATTGCATATATCCCACAATCCGTTATTCCAATGGACAATCCTGCTTCCTTCCATTTCTCCCCGCCACTCAAAGAGGCCTCTTAAAGTGTAGGCGGAAAACCTGCAATTGTCCTGAGGCTGATATACTGTGAACTCGTCTCCTAATAACTCAGGAACTTCTTTTCCGTATGCGCCTCTTATGGAATCTCCAAGCAGTGTTATTTTCATAAGATTTCTCCTATTCGCTGTATTCAATCTCTATATTCATCGGATACTGGGCAAAAACTGTTCTGAATATTCCTTCAAATTTTGACTTACTCAGCGCTCCGTCATATAAATTTATGCCGTGGAGCTTAGCCAGTTCATCGTTATAGTCTTTAAGCTTATAGACAACAAAATTTCTTGAATTATAATCGTATTGGGTTACAATTGGGGTAAACTTAGCCGTAATGGTCTTTTCTTCCCCTTTTATGCTGAATTCAAGCCCTGCCATTCCGCCTAAAAGATTTTTGGTTTCCTTTTGTCTTGAAACAAAGTTACCCAAGGAGTAAAACACAACACATTCGTTTCCGTTTTCGCTTTTTATCCACTCGCAAGGCTCTATAACATGAGGATGAGAGCCGATAATTGCGTCCGCTCCCCACTCGCACATTTTAAGAGCGAGAGTCTTCTGTTGCTCTGATGGACTCAGCTGGTACTCGTTTCCCCAGTGAGGGAAAACTACAACAAAGTCAACCTCGCCTCTTATTGACTTTATATCTTCTTCAATCCTTTTCTCATCAAGCATATTTACCATATATTCCTTTCCGGCAGGGAGAGGAATTCCGTTGGTGCTGTATGTATAATTGAAGAGAGCAAACTTAATGCCGTTTTTTATGACTATATCGGGGCTGATTTTCATTTCTTCGCTTTTGTTGATGCCGAGATAGGTTATATCGTCATAACCCTCCCAGAAATCAATTGAGGCTTCAATTCCTTTAACCCCTCGGTCCATAATATGATTTGAGGCGTGGAGAATAACATCAAACCCTTCATTGGCAAGAGTTTCGCCCACTCCTTTCGGGGAGTTGAACATCGGGTACCCCGAAAGGCCCATTTCCTCTCCGCCTAAGACCGTTTCCTGACCGATAACCGCCAAATCCGCATTGACTATATCCTCACGGAGCTTAGAGAAAATCCTGCTGTAATTATAGCTCCCGTCTTCCTGTTTACCGTCAAGGATAACGGGCATATGCATAAGATTATCCCCTAAAACTACCATTGAGGCAGTGCGAAGGGGCTCTTCATACACTCCCTCTTCAACGCTTGTCGGGGTAGCCAC
>JAZOAF010000050.1:0-3322 GCA_045595345.1 Clostridia bacterium
GGGGATGTTTTGCAGGCGGCAATCGGACAGTCGGATAATATGTTCTCCCCTGCCCAGCTTGCAAATTATATATCAACTCTTTTAAATAAGGGAACGAGATATTCTCTCCACCTTATAAAAGAAATCCGCACATATGAAGGAGATAAAATAGTTTATAAAACTCAGCCGAAAGTTTTGTCTAAGATTAAGCTTAAAGACAGCACAGTTGAGGCCGTTAAAGACGGAATGAGACGAGTTACGGGAGACGGAACGGCGTCGGCGGTATTCGAGAATTTCCCAATCGAAGTTGGCGGAAAAACGGGAACGGCGGAGGTAAGTCAGGGAAGCGATAATGTCTTGTTCGTTGGCTTTGCCCCCTATGACAATCCTCAGATTGCGGTTGCAGTTGTAATTGAACACGGTGCATCCAGCAGATATGCCGCAACTATCGGAAGAGAAATGTTCGCGTCATATTTAGGACTTTATGAAACTCAGGACAGCATAACTCAGCCTAATAAACTTTTGAAATAGAAAGGAAGATTAAGATGGCAGAAAAGAAAGAAATTATCAGCCTTAAACTGTATAAAAACGGTATGGTGGTAACTGTTAATGAAAAGCCCTCTTATAAAGAGGTTAAAGAGGCTCTTTGTGCTAAATTTAAAGAGTCTAAGGAGTTTTTTGCAGGAGTTAAAAAGCTCGGGTTTAAAGGCGTTGCGTTAACTCAAAAAGAATGTGAAAGACTGGTTAAAAAAGTTTCCGATATTTTGGAAGACAGCGTTGAGCTTTGGGAAAACCCTGAGGATAATGAAAAGACGGAAGATAAGGAGCAGGAAAATATAAATGCACAGCAGATTTTAGACCGTGCTTTTGTTGAGGCGGAAGAGCAAAACACCAAGTTTTATAAGAAGACTCTCCGCTCAGGTCAGTGCTTGGAGTCTGAGGGAAGCGTGGTTTTAATCGGCGATGTTAATCCGGGTGCCGAGGTTAGCGCAAAAGGAAATATATTTGTTATGGGAAGCGTCAGAGGCTTGGTTCATGCGGGAAAAGACGGAGACAAAGAAGCATTTGTTACGGCTTTAAAGCTTTCTCCCACCCAGCTCAGAATTGCCGACCTTATAACAATACCGCCCGAAGGGGACGATAAAGATTATCTCAGTCCTGAGGTGGCTTACATTAAAGATGACAAAATTTTCATCGAAGAATTTTTGCAGAAGAGAAAATAATTTTTGACTTTTTATGTGGTATATGATATACTGATAAAAGATGAAGTTTAAATATGCAGAATATCGGCGCGGAAAATTCGCACTGAATTTGGTTTTATAACGGAGGTACATTATGGCAAAGTCACAGTCGCAGGTAATAGTTATAACCTCAGGTAAGGGTGGCGTTGGTAAAACAACAACTACTGCAAATATCGGGGTTGGACTTGCCTTGCTTGGTAAAAAAGTTGTTTTGATTGATACTGATATCGGTCTTCGTAACCTTGATGTTGTATTAGGCCTTGAAAACAGAATTGTTTATGACTTGGTAGACGCGGTTACGGGCCATTGTAAGCTTAAACAGGCGCTTATTAAAGATAAGCGTTATGACGGCCTTTTCCTTCTCCCTGCTGCACAGACAAAGGATAAGGATGCAGTAACAGTTGAGCAGATGGAAAAGCTTTGCAACGACCTCAGAAAAGATTTTGATTTTATTATAATCGACTGTCCGGCAGGTATTGAACAGGGCTTTAAAAATGCTATCGCAGGTGCAGACAAGGCAATTGTTGTTACAACACCTGAGGTTTCTGCTGTCCGTGATGCGGATAGAATTATCGGCCTTTTGGATGCTAATGAAATAACAGACCATTTCCTTCTCATTAACCGTATAAGAACAGATATGGTTAAGCGCGGAGAAATGATGAATGTTGATGATGTTCTTGATATTTTGAATATCGAGCTTATCGGTATAGTTCCTGATGATGAAAATGTTATTGTTTCAACAAATAAAGGTGAGCCTGCTGTTGTAAATATGAAATCCCTTGCAGGTCAGGGTTACAGAAACATAACAAAGCGTTTAAGCGGTGAAAATGTTCCCCTTATGGAGCTTGACGGCGGCGGATTTTTCGCCAGACTTTTTGGAAAATTCAGAAGAAAGTAAGTCGGGAATAAACTGTAAAGGAGAATAAAAATGATAATAGATTTATCCAAAATTTTCGGTAAGCGCAAGAATGCGTCAAAAGAAATGGCAAAAGACAGATTAAGACTCGTCTTGGTCCATGACCGAGCAAATTCAGATACAGAATTTTTGGAAAAAATAAGAGATGAAATTATGCAGGTGCTTGAAAAGTATATGGATATCTCCGAAAGCGGTCTTGACATCCAGATTGGAACAGCACAAAGCGAGGACGGAAAATCTTTGGTTCCGGCACTTACTGCAAATATTCCGATTAAGGCAATGAAAAGGAACAACTAAACGACGGGAGGAAGAAAAATGAATATCGCTCTTATTGCGCACGATAAAAAGAAAGAACTTATGGTTGAGTTTTGTATTGCATATAAAGCGATACTTCAAAAGCATAATCTCTGCGCCACAGGAACAACTGGCGGTCTTATAAATGAAGCTACCGGTATGGATGTAAATCTGTTTTTGTCAGGTCCTCAGGGCGGAGACCAGCAGATAGGCGCAAGAATTGCATATAACGAAATCGACCTTGTGCTCTTTTTCCGTGACCCCCTTACAGCCCAGCCTCACGAACCTGATGTTTCGGCGCTGTTCCGTCTTTGCGATGTTCACAATATTCCCCTTGCAACAAATGTTGCAACTGCCGAAGTTTTAATTCGCGGTCTTGACCGAGGAGACCTTGATTGGAGAGACCTTGTTAATCCTAAAAAATAAATATAATCCGCCGAAAAACGGCGGATTTTTAATAGGTGAAAAAATGAACGAGATTTATCAAAGAACCAGTATGCTAATCGGCGAGAATGCCGTAGAAAAACTTAAAAAAAGCCATGTTTTAATCTTTGGCGTTGGCGGAGTAGGGTCTTTTTCTGCCGAAGCCATTGCCAGAGCGGGAGTGGGTAAAATAACTCTGGTTGATAAAGATAAGGTGTCAAGGTCAAATATCAACCGACAGCTCATCGCCCTCAATTCAACGTTGGGAGAAGCAAAGGTTAAGGTTATGCAAAGTCGGAGGCCAAGCGGTCTTAGGAAGACAATCCAAGCCCACAACTCCTTGGCTCACAGAACGACATGGCTACGATCCGACTTACTCTGGTTGATAAAGATAAGGTGTCAAGGTCAAATATCAACCGACAGCTCATCGCCCTCAATTCAACGTTGGGAGAAGCAAAGGTTAAGGTTA
>JAZOAF010000051.1:0-4260 GCA_045595345.1 Clostridia bacterium
GAGTGCCGATGCCAAAGGGTCGGCTTGTAACAGGTATCACTATGATTATGCTCCGCTAAACGGTCTTGGTCATTTTCTCCACACTTATATCTGTGACGGAAACCCAATTCCAACATTCTGCGGAGAGCCTGAAAGAGTTGCAATTCCAAACGATATTGATGATTTCACAAACGGTATCTGGACAAATCTTAATGAGCAGAACAAGATTTCACTTTATGTTCGCTATATAGACCTTGAAACAGGCGAGGAAACAAACCGCCTTATCAACAAAAACAAATAGGAGGAGATAAAAATGCAGGAATTTGAACTTAAATACGGATGTAACCCTAACCAGAAGCCCGCTAAAATCTTTATGGAAAATGGAAGCGAGCTTCCTATTGAAATACTTTGCGGAAGACCAGGTTATATAAACTTTCTTGACGCTTTTAACAGCTGGCAGCTTGTAAAGGAGCTCAGCACAGCTCTTGGCGGAATTGAAACCGCAACATCTTTTAAGCATGTAAGCCCCACATCAGCGGCTGTTGGTATCCCTATGAGCGATACTCTCAAAAAGGCTTGCTGGGTTGACGATATTGAGGGTCTTGATGAATCTCCTCTTGCAACAGCTTATGCAAGAGCCAGAGGCACAGACAGAATGAGCTCTTTCGGTGACTGGATTGCTCTTTCCCATAAGTGCGATGTTACAACCGCAAAACTCATTAAGAGAGAGGTTTCAGACGGCGTTATCGCTCCTGATTACGACCCAGAAGCTCTTGAAATCTTAAAGGAAAAGAGAAAGGGTACATACAACATCGTTAAGATTGACCCGAATTTCGTTCCTGACGAGATTGAAAAGAAGCAGGTTTATGGAATCACATTCCAACAGGGCAGAAACAATTTCAAGATTGACGAGGAACTTCTTTCTGAAATCGTTACTGACAACAAAAATCTTCCCACAGAAGCTAAACGCGACCTTATAATCGCATTAATTACTTTAAAATATACACAGTCAAACTCTGTTTGCTTTGCAAAGGACGGACAGGCAATCGGCGTTGGCGCAGGACAGCAGTCAAGAATTCACTGCACCCGTTTAGCCGGAAACAAGGCTGACATCTGGCACCTCCGTCAGCACGAGAAGGTTTTAAATCTTCCGTTCCTCGACACTGTTGGCCGCCCTGACAGAGATAACGCAATCGACATTTATATTTCCGATGACGACGAAGATGTATTGGCAGACGGAATCTGGCAGACACTCTTTAAGGAAAAGCCCGAAGCCTTTACAAAGGCAGAACAAAAGGCATACCTTTCCACAATAAAGGGCGTTGCTCTTGGCTCTGACGCATTCTTCCCCTTCGGAGACAACATTGAAAGAGCGGCAAAGAGCGGCGTTTCATATGTAGCTCAGCCAGGCGGCTCAATCAGAGATGATAATGTAATTTCAGCTTGTAATAAACACGGTATGGTTATGGCAATGACAAAAATGCGCCTTTTCCACCACTAATCTTAAAAGGAGGATTTCTCTTATGAAAATTATGGTAGTCGGTGGCGGAGGCCGTGAGCATGCCATCATTAAAAAGCTTAAAGAAAGCGAAAAGGTTTCAAAAATCTATGCTCTTCCCGGAAACGGCGGAATTGCTCAGGATGCCGAGTGCGTCTCAATCGGAGCAAAAGAGATTGACAAGATAGTTGCTTTCGCAAAGGAAAACCAGATTGACTTCGCCGTTGTTGCTCCTGACGACCCCCTTGTTTTAGGCGCAGTTGATGCCTTAAACGAAATCGGGGTTAAGACTTTCGGTCCTGATAAAAAGGCAGCAATAATTGAGGGAAGCAAGGCGTTTTCCAAAAACCTTATGAAAAAATATAATATTCCAACCGCAGAATTTGAGATTTTTTCTGACCCGAAAAAGGCGTATGAATATCTTGAAACTGCTCCAATCCCAACTGTTATTAAAGCAGACGGCTTGGCTCTTGGAAAGGGAGTTATAATTGCCCAGACAAGAGAAGAAGCAAAAGACGCTGTCCGCTCCATTATGGAAGATAAAGTTTTCGGGGCAAGTGGAGAGAATATTGTTATAGAAGAATTTTTAACAGGTCCTGAGGTTTCCGTTTTATCATTCACTGACGGCAAAACCTTAATTCCTATGGTTTCTTCAATGGACCACAAGAGGGCAAAGGACAATGACGAGGGCTTAAACACAGGGGGAATGGGAACAATCGCTCCTAACCCATACTATACCGATGCTATTGCAAAGGAATGTATGGAAACAATCTTCCTCCCCACTATTGAGGCTATGAACAAAGAGGGCAGAAGCTTTTCAGGTTGTTTATACTTCGGTCTTATGCTTACAGAAAAAGGCCCGAAGGTTATTGAATATAACTGCCGTTTCGGAGACCCTGAAACTCAGGTTGTTCTTCCGCTCCTAAAAAGCGACCTTCTTGACATTATGCTTCATATAAGCGAAAAAACCTTGGATAAGGCAGAGGTTGAATTTATGGACGGCTGTGCCGCTTGCGTTGTTATGGCGTCAACGGGCTATCCTGAAAAATACGAAAGCGGATTTGAAATCAAGATGCCAACCGATAAAAACATTTATGTTGCAGGGGCAAAGCTTGATGGCGGAAAACTTTTAACCGCAGGGGGCAGAGTTTTAGGCGTTACAGAAACCGCCGACACTTTGGAAAAAGCTATCGAAAAGGCTTACGAAACAGTTAAGACCGTTTCCTTTGACAACGCATATTACAGATGCGACATAGGAAAGAGAGCCCTTATGGCAGAAAGGCAGGCAAACTAATGGTATACAGAATTTATGTTGAGAAAAAACCTCATCTTGCAAACGAGGCAAAGGCTCTTTTATCCGACTTAACTTCTCTTTTACAGATAAAAGGCTTAAAAGAGGTCAGACTTTTTAACCGATATGATGTTGAGGGTATCGACAAGGAGCTTTTTGATTACTGCGTAAACACAGTTTTCTCAGAACCTCCTCTTGATATTGCAACTGACAGCCTTTCTCTTGACGGCTACACAGTTTTCGGTGTTGAATATCTCCCCGGTCAGTTTGACCAGAGAGCGGCATCAGCCGCTGAATGTATTCAGCTTATTTCAAAAGGGGAAAGACCTCTTGTTAAAACAGCTACTATTTATGCCCTTTCAGGCGACCTTTCCTCTGCCGATGTTGAGGCAATCAAAAAGTATGTTATCAACCCTGTTGAAGCAAGAGAAGCTAGTTTAGAGACTGCTCAGACTCTTAAAACAGAATACGAAATCCCGACAACAGTTAAAACTCTTGACGGATTTACCGCTCTTTCTGACGACGAGCTTAAAGCTTTTATAAACGAAAACGGTCTCGCTATGGACTTTGACGATATAAAATTCTGTCAGAATTATTTCCTTTCCGAAAAGCGCGACCCAACTATAACAGAAATTAAAATGATTGACACATATTGGTCCGACCATTGCCGTCATACAACATTTTTAACAACAATTGACAAAATCTCCTTTGAAGACGAGATTTTGCAAAAGGCATATGACAGATATATTGCTACCCGCGAAAAGCTTAATAGAACAAAGCCTGTTAACCTTATGGATATTGCAACTCTTGCCACAAGATTTTTAAAGGCAGAGGGCAAGCTTCCCGGCCTTGACGAAAGCGAAGAAATCAATGCCTGCACCGTTAAGATTGATGTTGAGTGTGAGGGAAAAATGGAGAAATGGCTTCTCCTTTTCAAGAACGAAACCCATAACCACCCGACAGAAATCGAGCCTTTCGGCGGTGCGGCAACCTGTATCGGCGGTGCTATCCGCGACCCGCTTTCAGGACGAAGCTATGTTTATGCGGCTATGCGTGTAACAGGTGCGGCTGAACCGACTGTTCCAGTTTCAAAAACTCTTAAAGGAAAGCTTCCTCAGAGAAAAATCGTTACAACTGCTGCAAGCGGTTACAGTTCATACGGCAACCAGATTGGTCTTGCAACAGGTCAGGTTGACGAGCTTTATCACGACGGCTATGCGGCAAAGAGAATGGAAATCGGTGCTGTTATTGCGGCGGCTAAGGCTGAAAATGTCCGCAGAGAAAGACCGATTGACGGAGATATTGTTATTCTCCTCGGCGGTAAAACAGGAAGAGACGGTTGCGGCGGCGCAACAGGCTCATCTAAGTCCCACAATCTTTCATCACTTGAAAGCTGCGGTGCAGAGGTTCAGAAGGGTAATGCTCCTGAGGAAAGAAAGCTCCAGAGACTTTTCAGAAATGCCGAGGCATCCCGTCTTATCAAGCGTTGTAA
>JAZOAF010000052.1:0-9157 GCA_045595345.1 Clostridia bacterium
CTCCCGTCTTCCTGTTTACCGTCAAGGATAACGGGCATATGCATAAGATTATCCCCTAAAACTACCATTGAGGCAGTGCGAAGGGGCTCTTCATACACTCCCTCTTCAACGCTTGTCGGGGTAGCCACACAGGAAGTAAGAAAACAAGCCGCCAAAACCAGCGATAAAATTCTAAGTTTTTTCATAGCTTTTATGATAATTTCGCTTTAACGATTTCGTTAATCATTTTTCCGTCTGCTCTGCCCTTAGTTTTCGGCATAACAGCGCCCATAATCTTGCCCATATCTTTCATTGAAGTTGCGCCAACCTCGGCAATTGCCTCAGAGACGATTACTTCAAGCTCTTCTTTTGTGAGCTGTTTCGGAAGATAAGCTAAAAGAATTTCGATTTCGCGGTTGATGTCCGCAATCAAATCTTCTCGTCCGCTCTTTTCATATTCAGGAAGAACATCGCGGCGGCGTTTTAACTCCTTTGCGATAACTTCAATAACGCCTTCGTCGGAAAGCTCTGTCTTATTATCCTTTTCAAACTGCAAAACGGCACTGCGAACCATCTGCACAGTGTTTTTTCTTACAACATCTTTTTCCTTCATTGCAATTTTAAGGTCGTCCATAAGTGTTTCTTTTAAACTCATATCTCTCTCCTCCTAAATTTAAAACAAAAACCGCCTTTAAATCCCAAGGCGGCTATGATTGTTTATTTAATTATTTGAACTTGCGTTTTCTTGCAGCCTCTGATTTCTTTTTGCGTCTTACACTAGGCTTTTCATAATGTTCTCTTTTTCTAACTTCAGAAAGAACACCGGCCTTAGCACATGAACGCTTAAATCGACGAAGCGCGCTATCTAACGATTCATTATCTTTAACTCTGATTTCAGCCATTATCGATTCCCTCCCTCCAAATTAACATTGGGATAGTGGATTTGTTTTATGTCAAAACCTTGACTGTCAAAAATTCTACTCATACATTATAACTGGTTTTTGGATTTATGTCAAGTCATAACGCAAAAAATTTTTAGTTTTGTCAGTTTTTGGATTTTGCTATCATTTCATAGAGGGTTTCAATAGCTTCCGACAGTCCGCCGACCTTGTCAATAACGCCATGCTTGACCGCTTCCTCGCCGAATAAAACTGTTCCCACATCGTTGGCAATTTCGTCAGTTTCAAGGAGGAGGGTTGAGAATTCTTCCTCGCTTATTTCAGAGTGAGAGACAACAAAATTTATTATTCTGTCCTGAATTTTATAAAGATAGTCAAACATCTGCGGAACGCCGATAACTGTTCCGCTCATACGGACAGGATGAATGGTCATTGTGGCTGAGGGAACAATAAAAGAGCAATCCGCCGACACCGCAAGGGGAACGCCTATGCTGTGGCCTCCCCCTAAAACCAGAGAGACCGTCGGCTTTTTCATTGAGGCAATAACCTCCGCTATGGCAAGGCCCGCTTCAATGTCCCCTCCTACCGTATTCAAAATCACCAGAAGTCCGTCTATATTCTCATCCTCTTCAACAGAGACCAATTTAGGCAGTATATGCTCATATTTGGTGGTTTTGGTTTGAGGCGGAAGGACGCTGTGTCCCTCAATCTGTCCCACAATGCTTATGCAAAAGAATTTTCCGCGGCTGCCGCCCACCTCAACTCCGCCCATATCCTTTATGCTTTCATATTCTTCATTTATAGCTTCGTTTTTACCGTTATTTTCGTTTTCCGACATTTTTCTTCCCCTTTTCGTATATTTCTCTTTATAGTATGAAATTTAAATAAGAAAAATATTCTTGATAAATTTATATAAATATGCTATACTGAAATGTAAACTATATTAGGAGGGATGAATTATGCCAATTAAAGTTTCAGACAATTTACCGGCTATTGAAGTTTTAAATCAGGAAAACATATTTGTTATGACGGAAACTAAGGCTATGACACAGGACATCCGTCCCCTTGAAATAATAATTTTAAATCTTATGCCAACAAAAATCACAACGGAGACTCAGCTTCTCCGTGCGCTTGGAAATACTCCGCTTCAAATAAATGTTTCTTTTATGCACACAAAGACGCATCTTTCAAAAAACACCTCAAAGAGCCATATCGAAACATTCTATTGCACCTTTGACGAGGTTCGTGACAAGAAATTCGACGGTCTTATTATAACCGGTGCTCCTGTTGAGACAATGGACTTTGAAGAGGTTGACTATTGGGATGAGCTTTGCGAGATTATGGACTGGTCAAAGACAAATGTTACTTCTACCTTCCATATCTGCTGGGGTGCTCAGGCGGCTCTTTATCATCACTACGGCATAAAGAAATATCCGCTGGATAAAAAGATGTTCGGGGTGTTCCCACACAGCGTATGCCCTGACAAGAAACACAAAATGCTTCTCCGCGGATTTGATGATGAGTTTTATGCTCCTCATTCAAGACATACAGAAATCAAAAGAGAGGACATTTTGGCTGTTCCTCAGCTTGAAATCCTTGCTGAATCTCCTCAGGCAGGAGTTTATATTGTTTGTGCCAAGGGCGACAGACAATTCTTTATAACAGGTCACTCAGAATATGACACAGAAACTCTTAAAACAGAATATTTAAGAGACATAGAAAAAGAACTTCCCATTGATGTTCCTTTCAACTACTTCCCTGATGACAACCCCGAAAGAGAGCCTCTTAACATCTGGCGTTCCCATGCAAATCTGCTTTATTCCAACTGGCTCAACTATTTCGTTTACCAGACAACCCCATACGATATTAAGACTATTAAATAGGAGATTTATATGGAAAAGTCAACTCTTGTCAGCGTAACTTGTCCCGCTTGCGACAAAGAGGGCGAGTTCTTAAAACACGAAATTATTGATATAACAAAAAACCCATCTCTTCGTGCAAGTATTATAAACAGACAGATTTTTACATATACCTGTCCCCACTGCGGAGAGAAAATTGCGGTTTCTTATGACTGCATCTATATCGACACAGAAAATAAGCATTGTATCGCTTTAATCACAACCGACGATTTCTCCTTTGTTGATAAAATAAGCGCAAAGGATTATAATGTCCGTGTTGTTCCTTCCATCAATGACTTTATTGAAAAGATTGCTCTTTTTGAGGACGGCATTGACGACAGAGTTTGTGAGCTTTGCAAACTTTTCTTAGGGGAAAGCTATGAGGAGCAGAACAACGCCGAGCTTTTAGCTGCTTATTACAGCGGCAGGGATATGGAAAACGACAATCTTCATTTTTATCTTATCGGAGATGACGCAGGAAACTGTGAAACAACTCTTTCCATGCAGTCTTACCGAAATATTTTAGAGGTTTTTTCTGCCTCTCCTTTTAATAACAAAGAGGAAACAAGAATTGATGCCGAATGGGCGCTCCTCGCTCTTCGGGACGGAATTTTTGATGCACCCACTGATGTATAAAAAAGCTCCCTTCGGGGAGCTTTTTTCATATAAGAAGCGGTTGAAGCTGGTTTCCCAAGAGGGCCTCTTTTAAGGTTTCCTCTATTTTCTCCATATCTGCAACCAATGATTTTTTCTTTTCAACGCAGTCGTCCTGACCAAAGGGCACAAGATAGATATTTTTCATATTCATAAGAAGACCGATGTTTTTGGCGTTTCCTCCAAGACCGTCGTTTGTGGAAACCGCAATGACTACGGGACGGTTGTTTCTAAGGTGGGACTTTACCGCAAGGGTAACGGAAGAATCTGCAATTCCGTTGGCAATTTTCGCTATGGTGTTTCCCGTGCAGGGAGCAACAATGAGTGCCGACAGCATCTTTTTAGGGCCGATTGGCTCAACCTCGTTTATGCTTTTTAAAACCTCTCTCCCTGTCATCTCGGAGAGTCTTTTTTTATGGTCCTCGCATTTACCGAAACGAGTGTCCGTGGTTGCACTTTTTTCAGACATTATGGGAACAATCTCGTATTCTTCTGCCAGTTTTTCTATTTCGGGGAAAACCTTAGAAAAAGTGCAAAAAGACCCTGTCAGGGCAAAGCCGATTTTTTCTTTCTCCATTCCTAGACCGCCCCCATTTCTTCCATAATATTAATAAGGGTTTCCGAAATGAAATCTCCTGCGGTCTCGGGGGCAACCTGCCCCGGAAGAGATAATGCCCATATAACCTTTTTATTCATTTGCTCTGCCGTTTCAAAGTCAACTCCCCCAGGTTTTGAGGCGAGGTCAATTATAAGACTTTCTTTCCTTATTTTGCTCAGCATCCGATAGCTTATAACAAGGACAGGTGCAGTATTGAAGATGACATCGTATTCCCCTATTCTGTCCCCTAATTCGCTAAAAAATATACTGTCAATACCAAGAGATTTGCAATAGGCTTTATCTCTGTATTTTCTTACGCAAACAGTTACTTTTGCCCCAAGACCATAAAGCATTTTGGATAAGACTTTGCCGATTTTTCCGTTGCCCAAAACAAGGCATTTGCTTGTGCTTAAACAAAAAGGCGTTTCCCTCATAGCGATTTCTATTGCTCCCTCCGCCGTAGGAATTGCATTTAAAATCGCAAGTTCTTCCCTTTCCAGATAGTCAATGCTTTTAATTTTACAAAGAGAGGCAATGGCGTTTATCCCCTCGTCAGCCTTTCCCAGAAGCAGAAGCTGACCCTCTTTCATATGCCGAAGAACATCTCCCGTATGGATTTCTTCCGCCGAAAAGGGAGCATTTATCATCTCCCGACCCTTCGTATAAGGAAGAGGCAAAATAACCGCCTCCGCATTTTCGGTGGCGTCGCTGACACAGTTGCAGAGAGTTACATTTTGAGAAAGCTCTTCCTCCGCCTTGTCAAAGCCATATATCTTTATATGAGGGCAAAACCTTGCCATATTATTTATAACTCGTATCTGGCGCTTATCTCCGCCGATAAAACAAAGCTCTTTCATAATCATCACCTTTCCTATATATTCTCTTTTTATATAATATGTCTGCCATAAATTTTGGTGTAAATTATTGCAGTTTTAAAAAGGCTATGATATAATTTAATTAACATAAAAAGGAGGGATAACTCATGAAAAAAATACTTGCTTTAACGCTTTCTTTAACCTTTGTTTTTGCATCTTTGGGGGTCTATGCCGAAAAAGATGTAAAATATCTCAAATCAGATGAAGGATATAACTACGGATGGGAAAACGTTTATGTTGCCAAAGATAAGGGCACAGGCGAATTTATTCCTCTCTCAATAGGACCTCACGACGGCTATTCCTATGTATATACAGAGGGCGACTTTACTATGGAAAAAGTTCCTTATACTCCAAAATACACCGACGGAGCAGACGAAAACAGCCACTATTCTATGGCCATTCGGGAAATGAGCGCAAGAGGAGTTTTAAAAGGCTTCCCTGACGGAACCTTTAAACCTGAAAAAGAGCTTTCCCGCGCCGAAATGGCTGTAATTTTCAGAAGACTTTTCTCCATAGATACAGAGAATGCCCCATCCTCTATTTTCCCTGATATAGCGGAAAACAGCTGGTGCCGTGAGGACATTATGGCACTTGTGGAGGAGGGAGTTTTTGCAAAGGGCGAATATTTCTATCCCGATATGATCATAAACCGTGAACAGCTTATAACAATGGCATACAGGATGATAAACCGTCTGGGCGGTATCAATGAAAATGCTGTGGCTTCCCATATGTATCTTGACGATTTTAATAGCATTTCCGATTTTGCAAAGCCTGCCTATGAGGCTCTTCTTTCAAACGGATACCAGATTCTTTATGAAATGGTTGACCACGATTTTATGGATACTTCCGATGACGAATATTTTGCAAACCCCAAAACGGCAGTAACAAGAGGGGAATGTGCAGATTTTCTCTACTTCTTAACGAGAAGATTTCTGGATAACAATGCTCCTGCAATCAAGTACGACGAGGTTGCGGACATTGAAATCCCTGTTCTTGACGGTTCAACCTCAACCTATGACATAACAAGAAATATTTACAGCGCTTTTTATCAGAACCACGAAAATCTTGATTTCTTCCCGAAGGCTCATTCAAAGACAACTAATTCCTATAAACGCTTAATAGACGGCGAGGTTGAAATGATTTTTGTCCCTGACCCCGGCGAAGAGGTTTTAAATTATGCCAAGGAAAAGGGCGTAAACCTCAGGTTTGTTCCGATTGCCAACGAGGCTCTTGTATTCTTTACAGATAAAGACAACAAGGCAGAGAATATAACAACCGAGCAGCTTCACGAAATTTATGTTAATGATGGAATTAAAAACTGGAAAGAAATCGGCGGAGATGATAAAGAGCTTGTTGCTTACTGCCGTAACAATGACAGCGGAAGCCACGCTCAGATGGAAAACTTTATCCTTGGCGGAAAGCCAATAAACGAGAAAATTGCTCAGGAGAGAATTTCTCTTATAATGGCAAGCATCTTAACCGATGTTGACGATTTTAATGCACAAAATCCTGATAAAATCGCTATGGGATACAGCCTCTACTATTACTTTAACAATGTCAAATATGTTTTAGGGCCTATGGACTTAAAGCTTATGAGCATTAACGGAGTTGCTCCAACGGACGAAAGCATAGGAAACGGAACTTATCCTTACACGACAAACTATTATGCAGTTGTCCGTGGTGAGAAAAACGAAAAGGTTGATAAATTCCTTGAACTTATGCAAGGGGAGTTTGGTCAGGAGGTTATCCTCCAAAGCGGACTTGGAGTTATAAAATAATAAACTGACGGCGGTGCTATGGAAAGCACCGCCGTTTTCCTTGACAAAATCGGGCGTTAGTGATAAAATTTCACTATGTATTTATGAAAGAGAGGTATGATATTATGAAGAAAATTATCGCTTTATTCTTTTGCATTTTTCTCGTGTGTTTAACCCTCTCCTCCTGCAACGAAAAAGAGGCAGAAGGTCTCAGCATTGTTGCTCTTAACTTCCCTGCCTATGACTTTGCAAAAAATATAGTCGGTAATAAGGGCGATGTCAGCCTTCTTCTTCCACCGGGGGGAGAAAGCCACACCTTTGAGCCTACTGCAAAGGATATTATAAAGATTTCCGAGTGTGACATTTTTATATATACGGGTGGGGAAAGCGACTCATGGGTCGGCGAAATTATATCCTCTCTTGATAAAAAACCGAGGACAATTAAAATGATGGATTTTGTCGAAATTTGTCAGGAGGACCATCATATGGGGGAGCATAGCCACCACGACGAAATTGACGAACATATCTGGACTTCCCTTCGGTTTTCAGAGGATATAGTAGATGGTATTTCCCGGGAAATATGTGCTCTCGACAGCGAAAACTCTGCCTTTTATGAGACAAATACAAAAAGATATATAAGCGAGCTTAGAAAGCTTGATAAAGATTTTACCGATTTATTTGAAAACTCCAAGGGACAATGTCTTGTGGTCGCAGACCGTTTTCCTTTCTCTTATTTCGCCAAAGATTATGACCTCACTTACCATTCGGCATATCACTCCTGCACGGAGGACAGTGAGCCTACTCCAAAAATAATTGCAAGGCTTATCGACACAGTTAAGACGGAGAATATAAAAACCGTTTTTCATCTTGAATTTTCAAACAAAACTGTTGCAACCGCCGTTTGCGAGGACACGGGAGCAATTATGAAAGTGCTTCACTCCTGCCACAATATAACAAAGGAACAGCTTCTCTCGGGAGTTACCTATCTTGACCTTATGAGAAAAAATTACGAAACCATAAAGGAGGCGTTTAGTTTATGAATATAATTATCTGCGAAAACCTTAGCGTCGCCTTTTCCAGAACTCCCGTTTTAAAGGACCTTTCCTTTACTGTTGACGAGGGGGATTATCTCTGCATCGTAGGGGAAAACGGCTCAGGAAAAAGCACCCTTATAAAGTGCCTTTTAGGGCTTGTCGCTCCTGATACGGGGCATATTGTTACGGAGAAAAGTCTTTTTAACCATATCGGCTATCTTCCACAGCAGACAACCATTCAGAAAGACTTCCCTGCAACAGTTTTCGAGGTTGTTCTCTCGGGATTTCTAAACGATTTAAACGGACGGCTTTTCTACACAAAGGCACACAAAGAAAAAGCAAAGGATATGCTTTCCCTTTTCGGAATTTGTGATATAAAAAATAAAAGCTATCGCACCCTGTCAGGTGGGCAACAGCAGAGAGTTCTCCTTGCCCGTGCTATGTGCAGTACCAAGCGTCTTCTTCTTTTAGACGAGCCGGAATGTGGTCTTGACCCTCTTGCTGTCCGTGATTTATACGGCATTTTGCGAAAGCTCAACCACGAACACGGCATAACAATTATAATGGTTTCCCATAGCCTTAACGAAGCTGTCAGAGAGGCTAACAAGGTTCTCCATTTAGGCGAAGATTGTTCTTTCTTCTTTGGCACAACCAAAGAATATGAAAAGAGCGAATTCGGGAAACGGTTCTTAGGAGGGAAGAAAAATGGCTGATATTTTTAACGCATTTTTATCTTACTCCTTTTTAAGAAACGCTCTTATTGTGGGCACTTTGGTTTCCCTTTGCTGTGCACTTTTAGGAGTCAGCCTTGTTCTTAAAAGATACTCAATGATAGGTGACGGACTTTCCCATGTCGGCTTCGGAGCAATGTCTCTTGCCCTTGCCTTAAATCTTGCACCTTTATATGTTGCAATTCCCGTCGTTATTATCTCAGCGTTTCTGCTTCTTAAAATCAACGAAAAAAGCAGACTCTTCGGAGACAGTGCAATCGCTCTTATCTCCACCTCTTCCGTTGCAATCGGGGTTATGATTGTTTCAATGACAAAGGGAATGACAACGGATATTTCCAATTATATGTTCGGAAGTATTCTTGTTATGACAAAGGCAGATGTCATTTTAAGTATTGTTTTATCCCTTTTGGTTTTAGTCCTTTTCGTTTTGTTCTATAACAGAATTTTTGCAATAACCTTTGACGAATCCTTTGCAAAGGCAACGGGAACAAACACGAATCTTTTTAACTCATTCATTGCGATTTTAACCGCTATAACCATTGTTTTGGGAATGCGAATGATGGGGGCAATGCTTATTTCAAGTCTTATCATCTTCCCTGCTCTCTCTTCCTTAAAAGTTTGCAAAAGCTTTGGCGCAGTAATCGCTCTTTCGGCAGTAATCTCTGCTGTATCATTCATTTTTGGTCTTGTCCTATCCTTCGCTTTGGACTCTCCGACGGGGGCAACGGTGGT
>JAZOAF010000053.1:0-3974 GCA_045595345.1 Clostridia bacterium
GGTAAAATACTTGTCGTTGTCCGTATAATCAACGGAGTAGGTAGTTAAGATTTCAGGAGAAAAAGTCTTTGACGCTATGGCAGTTATAATGCTTGAATCAAGACCTCCCGATAAAAATGAGCAAAGAGGAACATCGGAAACTGTCTGGCGGGAAATGGAATCCCAGATGAGATTTCTGAGAGTTTCTTTGGTCTTCTCAAAAGAGTCCGTATGCTCTTTTGCGGTAATCTTCCAGTATTTTTTCTTTTTAAAGCCGTCCTCTGAAAAAGTTGCACACTCTCCGGGGGAAAGCTCATATATATTTGAAAAAGGTGTTTTCCCCGATGTCCGCCCGGGCCCGATTAGAAAAACTTCCGCTATGCTTTCTTTGTTGATATAAGGAGTAAAACCCTGATAGGAGAGAATGGTTTTAATTTCCGAGCCGAAAATAAAGGTATTGTTTAAAGTCGCATAGAAAAAAGGCTTAACCCCTGCTCTGTCCCGAGCCATAAACATTCTGCGGTTTATGGTGTCATAAACGGCGAAGGCGTATATTCCGTTAAGCCTGTGAACACAATTCTCCCCCCATTCTATATAGGCTTTAAGCAGAACCTCTGTGTCAGATTTCTCCTTAAAGGGATGCCCCAGCAAAGTAAGCTCACGCCGTAAATCTTCGGTGTTATAAAGCTCTCCGTTATAGGTTATGACAAACTGCCCGATTTTCATAGGCTGACGCCCGTTAGAAAGGTCAATAACGGATAAACGGCGGTGCAGGAAGGTAACGAAGTTATCTGAAAAACTGCCAATCTGGTCGGGGCCTCTTCTTGCAAGGGTCTCGCTCATCCTTTTTGCGCTTATTTCTTTATCTGAAATACGGTCCTTAAAGTCAGCAAAACCGCCTATTCCACACATAAAAATCCCTCCAAGCGATAAATTCTTATAATATTTTACGCCCAAGGGAAGAAAAAGACACAAATTCTTAGAAAAAAATTAAAAAAACACTTGAATTTGGAAAATAACTGTGGTATACTATTATGGCATGTGAAATGCAGAAACAAATACGCACACTGTTGGATTGGTCGGGAAGTGCTGCAAACAAAGTATACCCATGACAGTCCCCGATTGAGAAGATAACAGTGGAGGTATAAAACTTATGGAGGTGTAAAATCATGGGAGTAATTCAAATGAAGCAATTGCTTGAAGCAGGTGTTCATTTCGGACACCAGACACGCCGTTGGAATCCTAAAATGGCGGAGTACATTTTTACAGAAAGAAACGGTATCTACATTATCGACTTGCAGAAGACTGCTAAGAAGATAGAAGAAGCATACTATTTCGTTCGTGACATCGCAGCAGACGGCGGTACAGTTCTCTTTGTTGGAACAAAGAAGCAGGCTCAGGATGCAATCCGTGAAGAAGCTGAAAGAACAGGTATGTACTTTGTTAACGCAAGATGGCTCGGCGGTATGCTCACAAACTTCAAGACAATCAAGAGAAGAATTGACAGACTTTATCAGCTTAAAAAGATGGCTGAGGACGGAACAATGGAACTTCTTCCTAAGAAGGAAGTTATTAAGCTCAACTTAGAAGCTGAAAGACTTGAAAAGTTCCTCGGCGGTATCAAAGAGATGAAAGAAATTCCATCTGCTCTCTTTGTTGTTGACCCAAGAAAAGAAAAGAACGCAATCTTAGAAGCTAAGAAACTTGGTATTCCGGTTATCGCAATCGTTGATACAAACTGCGACCCGGAAGAAGCTGATTATCCAATTCCTGGTAACGATGACGCTATCCGTGCCGTAAAACTTATCGTTTCTACAATCGGTAACGCTATCATCGAAGGAAGACAGGGCGAAGAATTTGCTCCTGTTGCAGAAGAAGCTGAAATCGGAGAAGATGTTTCTCTCGATATGCTTGACGAACAGTAATTTTAAATTGAATTTTACGAAAGTGAGTGATATATAATGGCATTTACAGCTCAGGATGTTAAAACTCTCAGAGAAATGACAAACTGCGGTATGATGGATTGTAAAAAGGCTTTAACAGAAACAAACGGCGATATGGATAAAGCCGTTGAGTTCCTTCGTGAAAAAGGTCTTGCAACTGCTGCTAAAAAGGCTGGCAGAATTGCAGCGGAAGGTCTTGTTGAAGCTTCATTATTTGACGGTGTTGGCGTTGTTGTTGAAATCAACACAGAAACAGACTTCGTTGCAAAGAACGCTGATTTCCAGGCGTTCGTTGCTGATGTTGCAAAGTGTATCGCAGACAGTAACCCGGCAGATGTTGAAGCTCTTAAAGCTACTCCTTTATATGACGGACAGACAGTTGGCGATGCTTTAACGGAAAAGATTGCTACAATCGGCGAGAATATGAACCTTCGCCGTTTCGCAAGATACGAAGGCGTTAACACAGCGTATGTTCACGGCGGCGGCAAAATCGGTGTTTTAGTTAACTTTAAGCTCGGCGACGAGTCTAAGGCTGACACAGATTTATTCAAGAGCGCTGCTCACGATGTTGCTCTTCAGGTTGCAGCTTCTTTCCCTAAGTATGTTAAGGAAGATGAAGTTCCAGCTGAAGAAGTTGAAAACGAAAAGAGAATTTTAAAGGCTCAGGCTCTTGAAGAAGGTAAGCCGGAAGCAATCGTTGAAAAGATGATTGTTGGCAGAATTAAGAAGTTCTTCAAGGACATCTGCTTACACGACCAGGCATTCGTTAAGGACCCTGACATGGATGTTAAGAAGTTCTTAGACGGCGTTGCAAAAGAACTCGGCACAACAATCGAGGTTGTTAAGTTCACTCGTTTTGAAAAGGGCGAAGGACTTGAAAAGAAGTCAGACGACTTTGCTGCTGAAGTTGCTGCAATGGCAGGCGGAAACAACTAATTTAAAAATCAAAGGCTAAGCAAGATTGCTTAGCCTTTTTTGTTTGCATAAAAAAGCCGTGGCGAATTGCCACGGCTTTTGGTTTAATCGTTTAAGATTATAAAATGATAGCTCTCTAAAATCTGAATAAATTTTGCCAATCTCTCATAGAGAGGTTTTGCACTATCTCCAAAATGCTCATCCACCATTTCTCCAAGAGTTATAATGGTCTTCTCCCCGTCCATAAGGGGCCATAAAAAGCTTCCCATCTCGTCAAGATGAACATAGGTTATTTTTGGCTTTTTAAAGAGCTTTTGTGCGATTTTGTTAAAGATACCGCTGTTCTCGATTTCGAGGGTTACAACGCCTTTTTCGTCCGTATTCCAAGTGATATAAGGGGAACGAAGAGGCTTTTTTTCAAGATAGTTTTTAGAAATGATATTTTTCTTTTTCATATCTTATTTGCTTCTCTTTTTCCAAACAGAAAATTTAAGAACAGTTAAAACAATAATTCCTAAAAGAACAATGCCCAAAATCTCTGAAACAACAGCAGGGATGCCAAGCATAGCAGAAAGGTTGAATACTTTGTCTATTCCAAAAACTGCAAAGAGAGCAAGGAGAATACCGACAAGACCTTCCCCTGCAATCATACCTGAGCAGAAAAGGATACCATTGTTTGTAATTATCTTTTTCTCGTTTTCGTCCCCCTTAAGCTTGTCGATAGCAAGACGAACAAGTCCGCCAATCATAATACAAGCGTTAAGCTGAACTGGGAGATAAATGCCTATTGCAAAAGGAAGAACAGGTATACCTAAAATCTCAACAATAACTGCAATAAATACGCCGATAAATACAAGCGCCCAAGGGAGCTGACCCTCCATAACACCCTCAACAATCATCTTCATAAGAGTTGCTTGAGGAGCTGCAATTTCTTCAGAACCAAAGCCCCAAGCGGTGTCTAAAAGATAAAGAGTTCCGCCGATTGCAAGGGCAGATGCAACAACGCCAATAAGTTCGCCGATTTGCTGTTTCTGAGGAGTTGCCCCTAAAAGATAACCTGTTTTAAGGTCCTGAGATGTGTCGCCCGCAATTGCAGAAACGATACAGATTATAGAACCGATTGCAATTGCACTTGTC
>JAZOAF010000054.1:0-14487 GCA_045595345.1 Clostridia bacterium
TATATATGTTATAAATACCTGTACGGTAACAGGAACAGGAGCCCAGAAATCAAGGCAGGCAATAGGAAAAGCCATAAGAGAAAATGCAGATGCACTTATTGTCGTAACTGGTTGCCTTGCACAGACGGAAACTGAGAAAATAAGGGAAATTCCCGGAGTGGATATTGTCATAGGGAACAGCGGAAAAAACAGAATTGTTGCCCTTGTGGAAGAGGCACTGACGGAGAAAACACAAGTTATCTCCTGCAACGACATTATGGAAGAGACTGCCTTTGAGGAAATTGCAAATACCGCTGTCCAAAGCCGAATCCGTGCAAATGTCAAGATTGAGGACGGCTGTAACAATTATTGCACATATTGTATAATACCATACGCAAGGGGAAAAGTACGCTCACGGGATATGGGAAAAATCGAAGAAGAGGTTACCTCTCTTGCCAAGACGGGATATAAAGAAATCGTCCTGACGGGAATTCATATCGGCTCATACGGCAGGGACTTAAAAGAGGGCATCTCCCTGATTGATGTTTTGGAAACAGTTTGTGCCGTAGAGGGCATAGAAAGAGTAAGACTGGGTTCATTGGAGCCTGTTGTTATAACCGAGGACTTTGTAAAAAGAGCGAAAAAACTTAAAAATCTTTGCCCCCATTTCCATATGTCCCTCCAAAGCGGTTGTGACGAAACATTAAAGAGGATGAACCGCCATTACACCACAGAGGAATACAGAAAAGCTGTGGAGCTTTTAAGAGAAAATATTTTCGATACATCCATAACTACCGACCTTATGGTAGGCTTCCCGGGGGAGACGGAAGAAGAATTTGAAAAGTCCTATGAATTCTGCCGCAGCATAGGATTTATGCAGATGCATATATTTAAGTATTCCATAAGAAAAGGGACAAGGGCAGAAAGATTCCCTGACCAGATTTCAAAAAAGGTCAAGGAAGAAAGAAGCAAGAAAATGCTCTCCCTTGCAGAAGATATGAAAAAGGATTTTTATGCAAAATATGAGGGTAAAGAGGTCCAGGTACTTTTTGAGGTGGAAAATGATGGGATTTATCACTGCACCACACCGAATTATATGGACATTTATGTAGAAACTGACAGGGATTTTTCGGGAGAAATAAAAACTGTTGTTCTAGACGGAAAAGGCAAAGGATTTTTGAAATAAAATGTTGATTTGTGTCACTTTTTGTGGTAGAATGTAAATTATAGTTTACATCTATTGTAAAGGGGAATAGGAATGGAAGCAATTATCAATGGAAAAATCGTTTTAAAAGACAGAATTGAAGAAAATAAAGTCCTTTTGTTTTCAGATGTGATTGAAGGCGTTGTCTCTGAGGAAAATATTCCTGACGGCGCGAAAATTATAGATGCAAAAGGCGGATATATTGCCCCCGGACTTATTGATTTACATATTCACGGTTATCTTGGCAAGGATGTCTGTGACGGAGAAGAGGAAAGCATAAGAACTATCTCCGAGGGGATTGTTAAAAACGGCGTAACGGGCTATCTCCCCACAACTATGACCGTTGATATGAAGGTTATAAAGAAAGCTCTTGAAACTTTGAGAAATCTTAAAGAGGAGAGCAAAAGCTGGAAGGGCAGTCAGATTTTGGGTTGCCACGCGGAGGGCCCTTTCATAAGCGAAGCGAAAAAGGGCGCTCAGGACCCGAAATATATCTTAAAGCCTGATGCACAGTTCGTAAAGGAGTATGCCGATATTATCAAGATTATAACTCTCGCTCCCGAAACGGATACTGAGGATTTTACCGAAATCCGCAAAATAGTAAAGGATACAGATGTTGTTGTTTCTATGGGACACACCTCTTCTGATTATGAAACAGCTATGGCAGGAGCAACTAACGGAGTTAAACACGCAACACATCTTTTTAACGCTATGACTCCTATGGCTCATCGTGCGCCGGGTGTTGTAACCGCCGTGTTTAATACGGATGTAAGCTGTGAGCTTATTGCGGACACTTTCCATGTTATGCCGTGTTTTTATGATATGCTATTTAAATTAAAGGGCAGGAAGCTCTGCTTTATAACAGACTGTCTCCCCGCAGGAGGTCTCCCTTACGGAGAATATACTCTCGGCGGAGCAAAAATTGTTTACAGAGATATAGTTTGCCGTTTAGAAGACGGAACAGTTGCAGGAAGCGTCCTTCCTCTTAACAAGGGTGTTTGGAATGTTTATACAAATTCAAGTATTCCCCTTTGGGAATGTGTAAACTGTGCTTCTTTAAACCCTGCAACAGTAATCGGTCTTGAAGATAAAAAAGGTTCTCTTGAAATTGGCAAGGATGCGGATATTATCGTAACCGACAATGAATTTGGTGTATTAAAAACAATCATAAAAGGAGAAACAAGATATGACGCTTAAAGTTAATGCAAAACTCGACCCCAAATTTATGCCTCTTTCAGTTGTCGTAAGAGATATGAAGAAACTGACAGAAAAGGAAGGGCAGGATATTATTATTGCCATTGAAAGAAACAAGGGTTATACAGTTACATATAAAACTCGTGTTTTCCCTGACGGCACAGGCCGCGACGAAGAAAATTTCAAGTTCATCGAAAGAATAACCAAATCTCTTTTATGGGTTGCAGGCGGTTATAAGATTATAATTGCAGGAAGCGAAGTAATTGGGAATAAAATTAAAGAAGCATATACCTACGGCGGTCTCCGTGACTTTGATGTGCACTTTATGGAAAGAGTATACGAAGCAAAGTTCGTTGTTGAAAGTTGTGCTCTGAAAGACGCTCCTGAGGATAAATCTTCTGCCGCTCCAATCGGCAGACACCTTGACGGGTGCCGTATCGGTTTTGATGCAGGCGGCAGCGACAGAAAGGTAAGCGCTGTTATTGACGGTGAAAGCGTTTTTTCCGAAGAGGTTGTTTGGTTCCCTAAAACAACCGAGGACCCCGACTATCATTATCGGGGCATTTTGGACGCTATGAAAAAAGCGGCATCTTATATGCCGAGAGTTGATGCAATCGGAGTATCTTCTGCCGGTGTTTATGTTGATAACCGCATTATGGTTGCTTCCCTTTTCTTAAAGGTAAGCGATGAAGATTTTGAAAAGAAAGTTAAGACAATGTATCTTAATGTTGCAAAGGAAATCGGCGAGAACATCCCTATTGAAGTTGCAAACGACGGAGATGTTACAGCACTCGCTGGTGCTATGAACCTTGGGGATAACTCGGTTTTGGGCATCGCTATGGGAACATCAGAAGCAGGCGGATATGTTGACCCGCAGGGCAATATAACAGGCTGGCTTAACGAAATCGCTTTCGTTCCTGTTGATTTCTGCGAAGAGGCAATGGTTGATGAATGGTCAGGAGACTATGGCTGTGGCGTTAAATATTTCTCTCAGGACGGCGTTATCAAGGTTGCTCCTTGGGCAGGCATAGAGCTTGACGAAAGTCTCTCTCCTGCTGAAAAGCTTAAAGCTGTTCAGGGTCTTATGGAAAAAGACGACCAAAGAGCCGCTGACATATATGATACAATCGGTGCATACTTCGGCTATGCAATTGCTTACTATGCAGAGTTCTATGATATTAAGCACGTTCTCATAATGGGACGAGTAACATCAGGCGAAGGCGGAACAATTCTTCTTGCCCGTGCTCAGGAAGTTTTAGATAAGGAATTCCCTGAACTTGCAGAGAAGATTAAGCTTCATATTCCTGACGAAAAATCAAGAAGAGTGGGTCAGTCTGTTGCGGCTGCATCTCTTCCGAAAATAGACTAATAAACACACAAAAAACATCGGAGACCGGTGTTTTTTGTTGATTTTAAAGTAAGCATCTGAGCTTTGACAGAATTATAAAGAATAAAGCGGAGACAGAATTGAATTTGAAATCGCCCCCGGGACATTTAAATTTGTTGTTCCTGCTGAAAAAAGTATAAAAGAAAAGGATTTTGCCGTAAGTTGACTAATATTTATTATAGAGGTGAAAAATATGAAATACAAAATGAACATAGCAGGTCTTGACAGAGAGCTTCCTCTTTGCAAGGTTACAGACGATTTATATATCGGTGCATTCGTAATTTTCGGGGATGCGGAGCTTACTGTTGCTTGTGCAAGAGAGCTTCTTAAAAAGGCTCCTGAGTATGACTATCTTATAACTGCTGAGGCTAAGGGTATTCCCCTTATTCACGAAATGGCCCGTCAAAGCGGGGACGATTTCTATGTTCTGGTAAGAAAGAATCCAAAGCTTTATATGCAGGAGGTTTTTGAGGTTACTGTTAACTCCATAACAACTGCAAAAGAGCAAAAGCTTTATCTTGATAAGGCGGATGCAGATAAAATGAAAGGTAAGAGAATTCTCATTATTGACGATGTTATCTCAACAGGAGAATCCCTTTTTGCAATCGAACAGCTTGTTAATAAGGCAGGCGGAAATATTGTTGGCAAGATGACAATTCTCGCCGAAGGAGACGCTCAGGACAGAGACGATATTATATATCTTGAAAAGCTTCCTTTATTCAATCCTGACGGAACGGTTAAATAATATGAAACGGAAAATTTTAGCGCTGATTTTAATTTTTGCGGCACTCTTAGGCCTTCCCTCCTGCAAAAAAGAGGAGGCCGAGCCACCAAAGGAAGAAGACAAGCTCTCCTTTGAACTTGAAGAGGAAGAGGAAGTTATTGAAATAATCTATGCGAAAACTCCTGAGGAGGCGTCGGATAAATGTATGGACGCCATCTATACAGGGGATTTTTCCTCTGCAAAACAGTATGTTCTGGAAGAGGGAAATGCAAGAGCGGAGATAAGCAGATTTCGTAGCGGCATAAAGCAGTCCTTGGAGGGAATTTCCAAAGGCGTTTCAGCCGATAAGGTTGAAAGACTTGTCAGAAATACCTTTAATAACACACTTTGCAAAAGAGTTGGGGTAGAAAAAAACGGGGATAAGGCGACGGTTAGCTATCTTATCTCCATCCCTGATATGAGCGGGGTAAACTTCTCCTCGTATATGAGCGAGTATATCGCATCTCAGGGGATGAGCATAGAAGAGTTTATGACCTCATTAGAGTCAATGACTGCTGAGGAAAACCAGAAATGGTCATTGGAGCTTGGGGTGGATATTCTGAACTATATATATGAAAGCAAAAGCTCTTTTTCAAGAATAGAAAATAAGGCTAGTGTTGTAGTCGAAAACCGCAAAAACGGCAGGATTGTGACTGAAATAAACATTTCTCAAAGTTAGATTGGACGGAAATAAAATGGAGACTAATATAAAAAAGAAAACCGCAGTCCTTGCGGTTCTGGCGGCATTTTTCTCAAACTTCATATTCGGTTTCAGCTTTATGTTCTCGGATATGGGCCTTAAAGCGGCAAGTCCGTCGGTGTTACTTGCCCTGCGCTTTCTCTTCGCCTTTTTGATTTTAAACCTGTTAGTTATTTTCAGGGTGGTCAAAATCAAATTTAAAGGAAAGAAAGTCTTAAAAGTTTTACTTATGGGGATTATGCAACCCGTTATATATTTCTATTGCGAAAGCTATGGAATAAAGCTTTCCTCCCCGACATTTGCGGCGATTATGCTGGCTCTGGTCCCTATCGGGGCAATGATTTATTCGGCGCTGTTTATGAAAGAGGCGCCAACTCTCTGGCAAGTCTTTTTCGGGGTGCTCTCCGTTTTAGGAGTTATTCTGATAAGCGGAGACGGAGAAGGGGCAACGGTATCAGGTGCAGTCTTGCTTCTGGGGGCAATTCTTTCGGCAGTTATGTTTAACGCAATAAGCCGTCAGAGTGCAAACGAATTCAGTCCCTTTGAAAGAACTTATGTTATGTTCTTCCTTGCAAGTATAGTCTTTACAGCGGTGGCTGTTATTGAAAATATTAATGATTTATCTCTTATTTATAAGCCGCTTATGGATGGAAGCTTTTTGATTTCCATTTTATATCTTGGTGTTTTGTCCTCGGTTATTGCATTTTTCTTAATCAATTATGCAAATACCCATCTCCCCATTTCAAGAACAACGGTTTTCTCAAATGTTATAACTGTTGTTTCCATCTTTGCGGGAATTGTGATTTTAAAAGATACCGCTCTCAATTTGCCAAATATAATCTATTCGCTTATGATTATAATTGGTGTCTGGGGCGTCCAGAAATTTGCAAAATAAAATAAAAGAAAAAGCTCACTTTCGTGAGCTTTTGTTTTTTATTCAGCATCGTCGGTTGCTTCGGCAGACTCAGCCTCGGCGGCCTCGGCTTCTGCTGCAGCCTTTTGCTCTGCTTCGTAAATTTTTGCAAAGCTTATTTCAATATCAAAATCGCGGAGGAGGTCCTGATTTAAAGAAATCTTTTCGGTTCTCTTTGCATAGTAGATAAGGTCCTCTGCGGATTTAAAGTTGAAAACTGACATATCCTTGTCGATGTACTTCGCCATATTCTGAGACATATCTGTATAAATCGCGTTGGTGCTTTCTGCAAGCTTACGGATTTCTTCAAGCTGTTTTAAAGAGTCATAGCCGTTAAGTCCAAGAACTTCTTCAAGCTTTTTGCCATGAGTTTCTTTAAGGCTTTTCATATCTGCCTTGATGACATCAAGTTGCTGAGAGGTAAGATGAAAACCATTCTTTTCGCCAAAGGCAACTATGCAATAGTTGGTTGTGCAAAGGTCAATTGCCTCGGCAATAACAATATCCTTATGGGTTTCCCCTGTTTCCTTGTCTGCGATGTCGGTCCACTTGAAATCTTTAAGAAGATTTATGTCAATCTCATAGTTCTCGTCATAGCAATACATTTCCTGATAGGAGAGAGCGGTAACATTTACGAAATATTCAAAAACATCTTCGTCGATTGCTATTTTGCCAACCTTCATTGCAATATCTTCGCTGAAAATACTGTCGCAGGTGTTTTTGACATCCTGAGTGGTTATGGTGTTTCCGTCTCCCGTAATTTTAACATATCTGTTTTTAAGATGGTAAGCAAAAATTCCTGCTGTAACTAAGATGATTGCAAGAACAAGACAGATTAGAGCAACAATTTTCTTGTTTAATACCTTTGGTTCTGCTTCTTCTTCGGCAACCTCTTCAATTTCACCCTCTTCGAGAGTTTCTTCGGTTAAAACAGCCTCTTCTTCAACAGTTTCCTCAGGGATAACCTCGATAGCCTCAACGGTTTCCTCAGGCTTTTCTTCTCCGCAAGGGCAAGCAAGAACATCGTCAGCGAGTTCCAAGCCGCATTTACTGCATTTCCACATAATCTATTCCTCCTCAATATAAATCTCTTTGGTATATAAAAACATTATACAACAGCCTTTACATTTTTTCAATGGTTTTCTTTATATTTTCTATATGTTTTTTCTGTGAACAATCTGCCTCAACCTTAAATTCAATATGAGGTTTTTTCCCCTTTCTTATGGCAACCGTAAGGGGATTTTCCAAGGCATATTCAATTGCCCTCTCCATTTCAGGCGGATTTTCTTCCGAGAAGAAAAGCTTTAAAATACCGTCTTTTAGGCTGACTTCCGTGAACTTTTTATCCGACGCCATTTTTCGGATAAGGGAAATTTCAAGAAGATTTTCCACAGATGGCGGAAGGTTGCCGTATCTGTCGCAAAGCTCATCCTGAGCGTCCATTAAATCGTTTTCGTTTTCAATGGCGGCAATGCGCTTATAAGCGGAAAGCCTCTGGGAATGATAAGGAATATATCTTTCGGGGATATATCCGTCAATTGGGACATCAATAAGAGTGTCCGTCTGCTCTTCGGAAACAATTCCCTTGTGTGCCTTAATTGCGCTGTCAAGCATTTTGCAATACATCTCATAGCCAACGGCCTCCATATGACCGCTTTGTGCCGCACCGATAAGATTTCCCATTCCCCGAATTTCAAGGTCACGGAGCGCAATTTTAAATCCTGAGCCAAACTCCGTAAATTCCTTTACGGCACGGAGTCTCTTTTCTGCATCTTCGGTTAAGACTTTATTTCGCCTGAAAGTGAGGTAGGCGTATGCAAGTCTGTCTGAACGCCCGACTCTTCCCCTGAGCTGATAAAGCTGAGAAAGACCCATTCGGTCTGAATCTTCAATTATTATAGTGTTAACATTAGGGATGTCAAGACCTGTCTCAATTATGGTGGTACAGATTAAAATATCAATCTCCCCTTCATAAAGGGACATCATAATATTTTCAAGCTCCCGTTCATTCATTTTTCCGTGGGCAACGGCAATTCTTGCGTCAGGAATCATAGCGGAGATTTCCTCTGCAACTTTTTCAATCCCCGAAACACGGTTGAAAAGATAATAAACCTGACCGCCTCTGCCGATTTCACGGTTTATGGCCTCGCGGATGACCTCTCTGTCATATTCCAAAACATAGGTAGCCACAGGGTATCTCTCCCCCGGTGGCTGAGCGATAATGCTCATATCACGAATTCCCGACATTGACATATGCAGAGTTCTTGGAATGGGAGTTGCCGAAAGAGTTAGAACATCAATATTTTTTCTAAGCTCCTTGATTTGTTCCTTATGTTTAACCCCGAAACGCTGTTCTTCGTCAATTATGAGTAGGCCTAAGTTTTTATATTCAATGGCGGAGTTTAAAAGCTTATGAGTGCCGATAACAATGTCAACCTCTCCGCTTTTAAGCCCTTTTATAATCTCTTTTTGCTCAGAGGGAGTGTTAAACCTTGAAAGGGATGCAATCCTTATGGGAAAGTCCTTCATTCTCTGGCGGAAGGTGTTTGTGTGCTGACTTGCCAGGATTGTGGTTGGAACAAGATAAACAACCTGATAGCCGTTCATAACCGCCTTGAAGGCAGAGCGCATAGCAACCTCGGTCTTGCCGTAGCCAACATCTCCGCAAAGAAGTCTGTCCATTGGCCGAGGCCTTTCCATATCCGCTTTGATTTCGGCAATGCTTGAAAGCTGGTCATCTGTCTCTTCAAAGGGGAAAGAGGCTTCAAAAACTCTTTGCCATTCGTCGTCAGGCCCGCACTGGACTCCTCGGATAGACTCCCGGGCTGCGTAAAGGGCGATTAAATCATCTGCAATATCCTCGCAGGACTTTTTAACTCTCTGCTTTGTCTTCGACCAGTCAGTACCGCCAAGAGTGTTAAGGCGGACAGAAGAGCCCTCTTTTGAGGCGTGTTTATAGACTAAGGAAAGCTGGTCCGTGGGGACATATAAAACATCGCTTCCTTTATATAAAAGCTTTAAATAATCCCGCTTTATTCCGCCTGCATCAAGCTGCACAGTTCCCATATATTTGCCGACACCGTGGTTTTGATGCACAACAAAATCCCCGATTTTAAGGTCGGTAAAGCTGTTGATTTTATCCTGTTTGTTGACTTTGAAACGGGATTTTTTCTTTTTATGGCTCCCGAAAATCTCCTTATCGCTGATGACAGCCGTGTTTATAAGAGGATATTCAAAGCCTCGGGAAATACTGCCCAAAGTTACAATAATTCCACCTGATGAGGGGAGAGCGTCAAATTCCTTTAAGTATGTGGGGGAATAACCCTCGTCCTCCAAAGAGGTGCAGAGGTTTTTCGCCTTGCTTTCGTTTCCTGCAAGGATTATGATTTTATAGTTATTCTTTTTATAAAAGGAAAGAGCGTCATAGAAAAATTCGAGCTTTCCGTGATAGTCGTTTATTCCTTTTGAGGTTATATTTATAATTTTCTTAGGCTTATAGTCGGGGCAGGAGTAGGAAATACTGCTCATGCCAACGAAAGAGCGGGAAGAAAGATTTTTCATCATTGAAGAAAAATCCGCAGAATATTTATATGAGGTTTTAGGGATAATTCCCCTCTCTAAAAGGGATTTAATATCCTCAGAGAATTGCTCCGCCTCAATTTTTGCACTTTCAGAAAGTCTCCCTGCCTCGTCTGCGAAAATAATATAATTATCATCAAGATAATCCGCAATGGTTGCAGGCTCACTATATAAAACAGGGATATATTTATGAATGGATGGGAAAGTGATTTTTTCCTCAACTCTTTCTAAATCCCGAAGAAGAATCTGAGAAAGATGGTTATTTTTCTCGTCCTCTTTTTTGGAGGCCTTTTTCCCCTCGCTCTTTAAGAAAGAGGCGAGGATTTCCCGCTTTTCGTCTGTTAAAATTATCTCTTTGGCAGGAGTTAAAAGGCAGGAGGTTATGTTTTCAATTGTCCTCTGGCTTTCGGGGGAGAAAAGACGGATAGAGTCAATTTCCGTATCCCAAAGCTCAACGCGGACGGCAAAATCTCTTTCAGGCGGGAAGAAATCAAAGATTCCCCCTCGCATACTGCATTGCCCTTTTCCGCTGACTTCGTCCTCGAAGGTATAGCCTAAATCGATAAATAGTTTTCTAATTTCGTCAAGGTCAATCTCGTCTCCAACCGAGAGAATTCTTGAAAGATTTTCATAGAGATTTTTCTCTGCGGTTATGGAGCAAAGAGCCTTTCTTGTGGTTACAATATGATATTTCTCATCCGAGAAACAAAGGGTGGATAAAACTTTAAGCCTCTGGGCGCTTATGTCCTGCCCCGAGGCTTCAACATCATAAAAAAGCAAGTCGACAGAGGGGAAATAGAGAACATTTTCCCCTGAGAAAAAGCTTAAATCTTCAATTAGTTTTCGTGCTGAGGCATCGCTTTCGGTTATAACAAAAGCGTGTTTTGAAAGCTTTTTTGAGGTGCAAGAAATAAAATGGGCACGGACAGAATCTGCCACACCCATAAGATTTATCGGAGTTATTTGATTTTCCAGGGAGGAGGTAAGGTCGGAAAAATCCGCCAGCTCCTCAATGATTTTCATAAATCCGCTCATATTTTTGCTACCCGTTAAATTTTGACATAGTATTTTCTGCACCGTTTGTTATAAGGTTTTCGACGGCGTCTGTAACTTTAACAACTGTTTTAACAAGAGTTTCCACCTCGCCTTTTGAGAATTTCCCCAAAACGAAGTCCTTTAAGTCATAGTCTGCATCAGGCGGAGCACCAACCCCGATTTTCATTCTTGGAAAAACATCGGTTCCCAGCTGATAAATTATGTTCTTCATCCCGTTGTGACCGCCTGCGCTTCCCTTTGTCCTAAGCCTCAGAGTGCCTAAGGGGAGGGAAATGTCGTCATATATTATTATTATATTCTCGTATGGAACTTTATACCAATCGGAAACAGGGCGAATGCTCTCTCCGCTTAAATTCATAAAGGTCTGTGGTTTAACCAATATAACCTTTTCTCCGCAGATAGTGCCCTCGCCAATGTCGGCTTTAAATTTGCTTTTATTGAATTTTATGTTATTTTTAGAGGCAATGGCATCGACTGCATCAAAGCCGATATTGTGCCTTGTCCCTGCGTATTTTCTGCCCGGGTTTCCAAGCCCTGCGATAATATACATAATAATCCCTCTTTATTAAAAAGAAAAATCCGCCTAAATCCGGACGGATTTTTCAAGTTTTATTTATGCCTTGTTAATAGAACCGAAAAGTTCCATCTTTTCTTTAACTGTTGCCTTGATAGCTTCAACACCGGGAGCTAAAAGCTTTCTTGGGTCAAAGCCCTTGCCTTCTAAGTCCTTGCCCTCTTCAATGTATTTTCTTACAGCAGCCGCAAAGGAAAGCTGACATTCTGTGTTAACATTGATTTTTGAAACCCCGAGAGAAATAGCTTTCTTAATCATATCGCTTGGAATACCTGTTCCGCCGTGAAGAACGAGAGGCATCGGAGATGTTGCCTTTTCGATTTCAGCAAGAACTTCAAAGTTGAGGCCTGCCCAGTTAGCAGGATATTTGCCGTGAATGTTACCGATACCCGCAGCTAAAATGTCAACGCCAAGGTCAGCGATTAACTTACACTCAGCAGGGTCAGCAACTTCCCCGCTTCCGACAACGCCGTCTTCTTCGCCGCCGATTGCACCAACCTCAGCCTCAACGGAGATGCCGTTTGCCTTTGCAAGAGCAATGATTTCCTTTGTTTTTTCAATGTTTTCTTCGATTCCGTAGTGTGAACCGTCAAACATAACTGATGAGAAACCTGCTTCGATTGCAGCCTTTGCACCGTCATAGCTGCCGTGGTCTAAATGAAGAATAACAGGAACAGTAATATTTAAAGACTCAACCATTGCCTTAACCATATCCGCAACTGTCTTAAAACCGCACATATATTTTGCAGCACCTTCGGAAACACCCAAGATAACAGGTGATTTACATTCCTCGGCAGTAAGAAGAATTGCCTTTGTCCATTCAAGGTTATTGATATTGAACTGGCCAATTGCATATTTGCCTTCCTTTGCCTTTTTAAGGGCCTCTGTTGCACTAACTAACATAATCTAATCCTCCGTATTTAAATTTAATTATAATCACAACTTATATTTTACACTATTTTCCTCTAATATTCAAGAGGAAAACAAAATTTTATAAAGGTTTTTTTATTGCGTGGTAATAATAAAGATATTGCTGGGCAATCCCTGCAAAATTGCCGAACTTTTCAGAAACGAAAGCGTCGATTTCCTTTTCGCTGACGCCATAGGTTTCTTCCATAATCCGCTTTATCCACACATCCTTCGGGAAGGTTTTGTATCGGGAGAGGGCGAAGAGTAAAATGCAGTCAGCCACCTTACTTCCAATGCCCTTTATTTTCATAAGCTCTTTCTTTGCATCAGCGTCAGATAAAGAGGGGAGCTTTTCAAGGTCAATTTCTCCCGATGCAACTTTCTTTGCCGCATCTTGGATATATTTATCCCTAAACCCTGCTTTAATGGGGGCCAGGTCTTCCAGAGTAAGAGAGGCGAGTCTTTCTGCTGAGGGGAAGCCGTAATATTTTCTTCCCTCAAAGTCAATTTCCTCGCCGAATAATTCACACATTTTTTCAATGATTTTCTGAATTCTCGGGATGTTGTTGTTGGCGGAAATTATAAAGGAAACGATGGTCTCCCATAAATCCTGATGGAGTATCCTTATCCCTTTGCCAATCTCTATACACTCTTTAAGATGTTCGTCACCTGAAAAGGTCTGTTCGACCAGATTATAGTCCGTTGAAAAGCTTAAATAGTGGCTCCAATAGACTAAATCAGGGTTGGAGCTTTCAAGGAAAATGGTATTTTCGTCCGCATAATACATTTTAACGGCGTGACTGCCCACAACCCCGTAAAACACTCCGTCGTCCTCTTTTTTAAAGCGGAAGCACTGCCCGCAAAGGAGGGTGTCTTCCAGACGGAAATGGTCAATATTAAAAAGTTTTATCATCAGAATCAGTCCCTATAATATGATACTGACATTTTACCACAAAATTCCCCATAAATCAAGAGGAGGCGTCTCCTTATTTCTCTTGACAAAAAATGCGAATTATGGTATTTTTAAGGGTATGTAACAGGAGGAGATATAATGGGACTTTGGGAACTTTTCATAATTGCGGTGGGGCTTTCCATGGACGCCTTTGCCGTTGCAATCTGTAAAGGCCTTTCTGCACCGAAAATCAAGGCGCAGTATACCTTGATTACAGGTCTTTATTTCGGCGTATTTCAGGCGGTTATGCCTTTAATCGGATATTTTTGCGGAAGCTATTTTGAGAAATACATAACGAGCATTGACCATTGGGTTGTATTTGCCCTCCTTGCTTTAATAGGCGGGAATATGATTAAGGAATCCCTTGAAAAAGAGGAGGGATGCGGTTGTTGCTCTTTCGGACCGAAAGAAATGTTTCCTCTTGCTGTTGCAACAAGCATTGATGCTCTGGCGGTGGGTATAACCTTTGCTCTTTTAAAGGATGTCAATATCGGAGCGGCAGTAGGCTTTATCGGTATTATAACCTTCGTTTTATCGGCGGCGGGAGTATGTGTAGGCCACTTCTTCGGCGCAAAATATAAATCAAAAGCAGAATTTTTAGGCGGAGTAGTTTTAATTGCAATAGGAATTAAAATTCTTCTTGAACATTTGGGAGTGATTTAATTGACTGAAAGTCTGATTAAACTTTTCGTAAAAGACTATAAGAACACGGGGGATGCCCGTGTCCGCTCAAAAATGGGCGCTCTTTCGGGGTGGGTTGGAATTTTTTGCAACCTTCTCCTTTTTGTTGGCAAAATTATTGCAGGCTTTCTCTCGGGAAGCGTTTCCGTTACGGCGGACGCCCTTAACAATTTAACAGATGCCTCATCCAGCCTTATAAGTCTTTTAGGCTTCAAGCTTTCAAGTAAGCCTGCCGACGAGGAACACCCATACGGTCACGCAAGATTTGAATATCTTTCGGGTCTTTTGGTTTCGGTTCTTATTATTTTAATCGGCTTTGAGCTTTTCAAATCTTGTATTGACAAGATTTTAAACCCCGGCGAAACGACTTTCAGCGTCCTTTCAATTTCCATTCTTGTTGCTTCGGTTCTGGTAAAGCTCTGGATGATGTTTTTCACTAAAAATATCGGGGAGAGAATAAATTCAAAAACACTTATTGCGGCGGCAACAGACAGCCGAAACGATATTCTTTCAACCTTTGCTGTAATTCTGGGCGCCGTAATTTCCATTAACTTTAAGATTAACCTTGACGGCTATATCGGTCTCGGACTTTCCCT
>JAZOAF010000055.1:0-5972 GCA_045595345.1 Clostridia bacterium
TGAAAAGCAACCTTTATTGAAAGATAAACAACCTTTATTGAAATTAAAAACAACCTTTATTGAAATTCTTCCCGGCGTCTGCCTGGCTCCCTGGCTGCGTGTAAGGGCCGGTTATAGGAACCTGAACCGCGGTGGCGGCTCTCCTTTCAGCGGCCCTCTGTGGCGTCCTGGGCTGGCCTGTGGCCGGGATTTCAAGCCGGCAAGTAAATTCTACTTTAAGCGGCCAAAAACCCCGCCGGCGTTGCCGCACAACGCCCCTGGAAAAATCCGGCCTTTTACTTTGGCCGTATATCGTCCTAGGATAATCTAGGATTTTCTAGGTTTTTCTAGGTTTTTCTAGGTTTTCATACATTGGCGTAGATTTTCGTAGGTTTTCGTATATTGACATAGCCCCCAGGACTGTATATTAACCTTGAAAATCCTTGAAAATCCTTGAAAATTCTTGATTGACAACCTTTTCCAGGGCGGCTTCCAGGCTCTTTTCCATTTGCTTCTCGTCCTGTTGCTCCCTCTGCCGGCGTTCCAGGTAGTCCAGGAACTTCTTTTTCTGTTCCTCCAACTTCATCCAGGCCGGCTTATCGCTCATCTGGTAATACATCCAATCCGGTAATAGTCCCTCATCGTGCCGGCGTTCAATCTCCCATTGTTCCATACTTGTAAATCCTCCGTTTCAAAAATTGGTTATTGTTGTTTCATCCATTGGTAAATGGAATTTCATAAAATGGGTATGTCTTATAAACCCTTGATAAAGTTTTAACCTTGATACAAAAGCATTTGTATCAAGGTTAAAGAAAAGTTTTTCTCTGCTGTCAAAAAGAATAATAGTTTCTTTCCTCTTTGCCTACTCTTTCTTTTCTTATCTTCAAGAATGAATTTGACGAAAGCAAAGTATTATATTCACTTATCTTTGATACATAATTCCCGGACTTTACAGAATAACCCCAGGCCGCAAGAAATTGTTTTGCCGTGGTATCTATCTCTTTACTTTTGGAATGTCCGCAATAATACCGCAAATAAAGAAAGTATGTTGTAAGTAAGTCCTAATTCTGAACTATCAAAAAGTCAAACTCTCTTTCGTTTAGAATAACAAAAGGCCGGCTTTCTTCCTCTTTGTTCTTTCTCTTGAAATCATTCTTTAAGATTATAACCTTTCTGTCTTTGTCTATTTCAAAAAAGGTTGTTTTTCCTGGGTCATTTAGGAACCTGGAAAGGGTTGCTTTTGATACCCTACTTTCCCCGCCGGCCTTTTCGTTTATCCTGGCCGCAAGTTCATCCAGGCTTTTATAATGAATTGTATTGTATAGTTTGGTTTCTGTATTGTATTCAGCAATTAAATACAGATAAAGAATGTAGTTATATTTCGGTTTCTTCCATCCTGGGTCAAAGGGAATAAAATATTGTTTCATTGGTTTTCCTTTGCTTCTTTCCTCCTGGCGTGTGCTTCTCTCACATTGTCAGCCAGGGAAAGAAATTGTAAATTCTATAAATCATTGTCTTTCCGATTTGCGTTTCTATGATGGACTGTATTCTTTTCCGGGTCTGGCTCCCCCAGGAAAGACAAAGAAACTAATCTATGAATATACCTATTCTTGCCGCCTATCTTCACATACTGGTAGCCGTTTCCATTATCAAAGGGTTTCAGTATCTTTGCGTCATAACCACAATACGATTTCACTCGTCCTCTATTGCTAACAAAATACTTCCCCCCGGTGTTGTCTATGGGCTTCCATTGTTCTCCTGGTAAGTCTGTTATGGTGTCCTGGCTAAATTCAAGGTTGAACGCAAGGTTATAAACCCTTTTCAACCCCCTTTTCAACCTCTGGCCGGCGTCATCATAAAGCATAAAGGAATGTTCCGTGCCGGCAATGGCGTCCAGGTGTTGGCCGGTGGCCGTATCCAGGATGTTGCCGGCGGCGTCTATCTTGTATCGGGAAAAGCCTGGGATAGTGTGATACTATGACATCCTGGTTATACCTCCTTTAAGCAGGTAATAACCTCTTTCAGCCGGTTCTGTCGCTCCTGGGAAAAGGTGTATTGTCCTTTCAGCCAGTTATAAAAACTGTTCTTTTTGATTTCCAGGTAGTCGGCAATCTCCGAATACTTGACGCCCTGGTATATTTTCAGTTCCCTACATTGTTGTCTTAATAAATCATCCATTGACAATTTTTTCTTACCTCCATAATTTTACCAAAAATTTTTTTAATTATCAAAATCATACCGTCATACGGCCAACATTGAAAAGTTAATGTGATACTGTAAAAATAAAAGTGCCTGGGATGCCGGCCCCCAGGCATAAAAAGCCAAGTATCACAAAACTTTTTCCGTCAATAGTATGTGGGGGATGTTCTAATACAATTTACTGTTTTCGTCCAGGCCGGCCACAATACCCCTTTACTTTATTTTCATAAAAATTTTTGGTATAATAATCATAGGGATAAAATATTGAATTTCGGGAAAAAAATTTTTTTGTTTCAAAATATGGGTATAGTGTGGAAAATCTTCCCACCAAATCAACTTTTGATTTCAGACTACGAAAAAAGACTGGGATTATAAACCCCAGTCTTTAACTCTTTTATAGAAAGTCGGTGCGGAAATTTCAAACCGCTTTTGAATGGAAACGGCGGTGATTTCGCCGGCCCTCCATCTTTCACACATTTCAGTAAATTTCTTTTTGTCAATGTCAGTCGGCTTGCGGCCCTGGTATTTGCCGGGAATTTTCTTTGCTTCCTGGATGCCCTCGGCCTGTCTTTGTCTAATGTGTTCCCGGTCTAACTCTGCGATAGCGGCGAAAATAGTTAGCATAAATTTTCCTTGCGGCGTCCGGGTGTCAATGGCTTCTTTCAGGCTTACAAACTCCACGCCTTTCTCGTTCAGTTCTTCCACGATTTCCAAAAGGTCTTTTGTATTTCTGGCAAGTCTGGCGATTTCAGAAACATAAAGGACATCGCCCTGCCGCACGAAAGAAAGCATTGCTTTCAGTTCTTTTCTTTCGGTGTTCTTGCCGCTGGCCTTATCTAAAAATACCTTTTCGCAACCCTGTTCTTTTGCGGCTTCAATCTGCCGGGCTTCGTTCTGTTCTTTGGTGCTAACTCTGGCATAGAAAACTTTCATTGTGAAACGCTCCTTTGTTGTAAAGTAAATTTATTTTTTTCTTTATTATATATTAAGTTAGGGTCTTTGTCAATATCTTTATATAAAGAAATTTACAAAATAACCCTATTTTAATACTTTCTGAAAAGCAAAGTAGGCTATACTCTAACTTTACAATTCTGGTTCGTTCCAGGGAAACACTCTGATAAAGTAAAAAGGGAAAGTCAATGCCGACTTTCCCTTTTATGATAAGCAAAATTATTCTGCCTGTTTCTTTTCTTCTTCCTTTAACTTCTTTGCTTCTTCGGGGTTTTCCAAGGCCCACAGTTCCTTTTTCTTTTTCTCAATATCGGCCTGCCGCTTTGCTTCGGCTTCGGCCTGCCGCTTTGCCTTTGCTTCGGCTTTCTCTGCTTCTTTCTTTGCCTTTGCTTCGGCCTTTGCGGTCTTTGCCTGTTCGGTGATGGTCTTGTATTCTTCGCTTTCCTCAAAGGTCTTTAACCAAGCGGCCATAACGGCTTCGGGGGTTGCGTTTTCATAGGCTTTTTCATCCAGGTATTGTGCGGCTTTCAGATAAGCGGTAAATACCTTTTTAATTTCACCGGGCATTTTGATTTCAGTCTTTCCGGTGTTCTTACCCATTTTAATCAGTTCCAGCATTGTTTTTTCTCCTTTTTTTTATATTTCCATTCTCATTCTATCACTACAATGTAGAATGTCAATTTCTTTCTTTGCGTTTTACCTTGACTTTAATCGGTTCGTGGTCTGGTTCTTTCTCCGCTTCATCCACCCACCGTATAAGGGTATTAAGAAATTTCCGCAAGTTCTGTCTTTGTCTATCTGTCAATTTTAATTTCCAGTCTGGGTCTTGATTGACAGACAAAGTAAAGTAATGGGCGGCGGCAATCAGATGGTTAAAAGCCTTATTATAAAGTTTATACTTCATTTATGGCCCTCCATATCCGTTTCCATAATCCAGGCTTTTTCTTTTGCTCCTGGGTGTCCTGGTTCTCCTGGATGTCTGCCGCAACTGTGGCCGGCGTGCCGGTAGCCTGTGCCGGTGCTTCCTCTTGTCCTGGATGTTCCTGGGCTTCCTCCTCGGCCGGTGTTCCTGGCTTTCCTCCCTGGGCTAGTCCTAGCAAGATTTGATTGTTGCGTTGTAGTTCCTGGGACTGTTCTAGCAACACGGCCAGCCGGCTTGCCTGTTCCTGGATAAACTTATCCTTTGCGGCGGCGGCCTGCCGCATCTCTGCCGCTTCTTCTTGTAGCCTGGATATCTGTCTATCCTTTTCCGCTAACTGTCTTTCAAGGGCTTCCAGGGCTTCCAGGACGCCCACGACCGGGACCGGCGGCGTCTGTTCCCTGGCGTCTGCTTCCTGGTTGCCTGGATGTTCCTGGGCTTTCAACCCTGGATTAAACCCTTTCAACCCCTCTTTCAACCCCTTTTCAACGGGTTGAATACCCTCCAAATCAAGGACATCACTTGTCAAATACTTTTTATTATTGATAACCTTAACAAAGGGCTTCAAGGTTCCATCCAGTCTTTTATAAACGGCGGCAACAGAACAGCCCCGGGCCTGTGCGTATTCTGAAATAGAAATAACATTTTCAGTTGTTGTCTGTTCCATTGTTTCCTCCTGGGTCTGTCATTTTATCAAACAAACTCATTTGATGGATTTCCATTTCTGTCTTAAAGAAACGGCGTTGTCTTTCTTCCATATCTTCCAGGGACTTACTTTCCGCAAGGTTAGAAATATAAAAAATTATGGATGTGTAAGTCCTGCCGGTTTTCTTATAATCAACGGAAACTTTCAACTCTGAATAAGTATTGATGTCTTTCAATGCCGGCAACAAAACTTTATTTTTGAAATTCGTAAAGTTTTCGTATGTCAGACAATCCAAACTTTCCTTTAATTCTGTAAGAGTAAATTCTATCGGACTGTCTATGAAAGCATAAGATTTCAAAAGTTCATACAGCATAATGCCGTATTTCGTTTTCATTTTGATTATATCGTGTAAGGGATATTGTGTGTAGTTCCTGGAAAGCATAAGTAAATACGGTTTCAAATCTTCATCCAGGCGAATTTTTATTTTACCGCTATTTTTGTAAATGGTTGCTTTGTCTATCCAGGAAACAGTGGTTTCATAATCTTCACCGACTAACCACATAACACGGCCTTTCAACTTGCCTATAATTTCTTTCAAGTATGGGTAGTTGTTGCCGCCGGCCTGGATGCCGCAAATCTGGCAAAACTCCTGGATGTCAAAAATTTGTTCTTTCAATTCTTCATCGCCTGGTTTTATCCGGCTGATAACATACAAAAGAACTTTCTGCTCCATAAGGGAAAGTGAATTGCCGTTGTTCTTTGAAATGCGGTATTTGTTTTGTTGAATGATGTCATTGTGCTTGACAACATAATAGCGGCGTTGTTCTGCGATTTGGTATTCTTTGCTTTGTGTGGTAAATTCTTCGGGTATCTTCGGCTTTCGTTTTGGCATACATTCATCCCCAGGCAACAATATTCTGACAACATTGTATCATTGTCTAATTCCAAAAGCAACCACAAAAAACAAAGTTGTTTGACTTGCGGCACCGGCCTTTCGTCCCAGGGATTTTTAATTAAATCGGCGTCAGCCGATACCACATAAAAAGAAATCTGCCGGCGAAAGCCGGCTTTTCAAAACATCGGCGTCAGCCGATACCACATAAACCAACGCCGGCGAAAGCCCGCTATTTCAAACCGCCGGCGTCAGCCGGCACCGCTTATACTTGATATATAATTTTATATTTTTTTCTTTTAATTGTATAGGCTTCTGAAAAGCAACCTTTATTGAAAGATAAACAACCTTTATTGAAATTAAAAACAACCTTTATTGAAATTCTT
>JAZOAF010000056.1:0-7367 GCA_045595345.1 Clostridia bacterium
GTAAAAAAGGCAAAACCTCGGAAGAAAAACTCTTCAAGGAAGGAGTTAACAAAGGAAATATAAAGGGAAACCCATATAAAGTTCTTTGCCGTAACCCCCACATCTCCCGTGAGAGCGGTAGTTACCATTGAAAAATCAAAAACATCTTTTAAAAGGAAATAGGCAAGAAGAATAACGAGAAAAACTCCGCCACCGACCAAAAGTGCTTTTATAAATCCACTTTTTGTGGGCGTAAGAATTTTTTTGAGAGATATTTCCTTATCAAAGAGAGAATACAAAAGAGGAAGAATAAGAAATAAAGGCAGTTTAATGAATGATTTTATGAGATACCCTGGCCTTATAACTGCGTCAATAATACCCATTACTGCGCAGGAGAAAAGAACAAGAGCCATAATTATATATTTCTTTTTCATAATAACCCCCTATTTTTAAAAAGAGAGAAATCTTAATTGATTTCTCTCTTGTTTTTATGCGATAGTTTCAACTATTTCTTCGTCCTCGACCACGCGTCTTGTTATCTGAGCTCCAAGTCCTTTGAGCTTCTGAACAAAATCTTCATAGCCTCGGTCAATATATTTAAGGTTAAAGACCTCTGTAACTCCGTCTGCCATAAGTCCTGCGATAACCATTGCGGCACCGGCTCTTAAATCTGTTGAAGAAACAGGAGCGCCTTTAAGCTTTTCGACCCCTTCAATAATTGCAACCCTGCCGTCTACGGTAATCTGAGCACCCATTCTGGCAAGCTGGTTTATATATTGGAATCTGTTGTCCCAGACATTTTCAGTAACAATGCTTGTCCCCTCTGCCTTTGTTAAAAGGGCAACCATCTGAGGTTGAAGGTCTGTGGGGAAGCCGGGATAAGGCATTGTATTAACCTTTGCCTTTTCGAGTGGCTTGTCAGTATAAACTCTGACAGATTCATCGTGTTCCTCAACATTGACGCCCATTTCCAAAAGCTTTGCAGAAAGAGAGTCAAGATGCTTAGGAATAACATTTTTAATAACAACATCTCCGCCTGTTGCGGCAGCAGCAATCATAAAGGTTCCCGCTTCAATCTGGTCAGGAATAACGGAATATGTTCCGCCGTGAAGCTCTTCCACGCCCTTAATCTTAATAACATCAGTTCCTGCACCCTTGACATTAGCCCCCATTGAATTTAGGAAGTTGGCAACATCAACAACATGAGGCTCTTTTGCGGCGTTTTCGATAATAGTTGTGCCCTCGGCAAGAGTTGCCGCAAGCATAGCGTTAATTGTTGCGCCGACGCTTACCTGGTCCATATAGATAGATGTTCCTATGAGTTTATCCGCCTGGATGTCAACTAAGGCATAGTCAAGAGAATGAGTCGCTCCAAGTGCGGTAAATGCTTTGAGGTGGAGATTTATAGGTCTTACGCCAAAGTCACAGCCACCGGGGAGAGCAACCTTTGCGTGGTTAAATCTTCCAAGAAGTGCACCCATAAGGTAGGAGGAAGCTCGGATTTTTCCGACCATATCGTATGAAGCTTCATAACAGTTAAGGTTAGTGCAGTCAATCGTAATCGTGCCCTTGCTTGTAAATTCGGCTCTTCCGCCAAGCTTGTTTATAATTTCTGCCAAAACATAGGTATCTGTAACTTCGGGAACATTTTCGATAACGCAAACGCCCTTAACCATAGTGGCAGCAACGATTAAGGCAACAGCAGAGTTTTTAGCACCGCTGATATTAACCTCGCCCGCAAGCTTTGTACCGCCGAGAATTACAAACTTCTCCATAACCTCACCTACTTTCCTTCGGGTTTCTATATAAATGTTATAATCTCACAATCATACACTATAAATTGTATCATAAAAAAATCCCAAATACAAGAGTTTTTTTAATTTTTTTATAAAGGGGACTGGAATTTTAATTATAACATACGGGAAGTGAGAAAATTGTCATAAAAAGAAGAGTATAAAAAAATACGGACCAAAAGGTCCGTATTTTAACTTTGAAAGAAAAATTTTATTTAAGTTCGATTGTTGCGCCTGCTTCTTCGAGCTTAGCCTTCATAGCTTCAGCTTCGTCCTTAGCAACAGCTTCTTTAAGAGTTGTTGGTGCGCCTTCAACAGCAGCCTTAGCTTCGCCAAGACCAAGACCTGTGAGGTCCTTAACAGCCTTGATTGTAGGCATCTTCTTGTCAGCAGCAAATCCTGTGAGAACGACATCGAATTCTGTCTTTTCTTCAGCAGCAGGACCAGCAGCAGCAGCGCCGGCAACCATAACAGGAGCAGCAGCAGATACGCCGAACTCTTCTTCAAGAGCCTTTACTAAATCGTTTACTTCTAAAAGTGTAAGTGTTTTAATTTCTTCAACTAACTTCATAACATCAGCCATTTTAAAAATCCTCCGTTTTTTTAATATTTGGGGCATTTGCCCATAATTTACTTAATAATAATTTTTACTCAGCGTCCTTCTTAGCAACAGCATCCAAAGTACGAACCAAGTTTCCGATAGGTGCCTGCAAGCTTCCAAGCATCTTGGAGATGAGAACTTCCTTGGAAGGAATACTTGCGTAAACCTTAACCTCATTTGCGTCAATAACTTTTCCGTCAATAAAACCAGCTTTGATTTCAAGTTGTTCGTTATCCTTTGCGAATTCAACTAAAACCTTAGCAGGAGCAACAACGTCTGAATCACTTGTTGCAAGAGCAGTAGGACCGTGAAGTACACTGTCAAGCTCTCCCAAGCCAACTTCGTTTGCAGCGAAACGAGTAAGAGTGTTCTTAACGATAGAATATTCAACACCTGCTTCACGGAGCTTTTTACGAAGCTCTGTATCCTGAGCAACTGTTAAACCTCTGTAGTCAGCGATAACACCGGCCTGAGCGTTTTTAAGTCTTTCTGTTATAGCAGCGACAACCGCTTTTTTGCCTTCTAAAACTTTTTCACTTGGCATAAAATTTTCCTCCTTTCAAAGTTTCAATCTTAAAAGATTGGTATGAAAAATCCCTCGCAGACACGAGGGATTAAAGTCATATAAAACTTTTTTCTCCTCGGCAGGATTTACGGCTCTCGCCACCTGCTGTCTGCGGAAAATATTCAACTGTTTAATTAAGCCTCAATTTTACCGGTATTGATTTTGATACCGGGGCCCATTGTTGTAGCGAGTGTTACAGATCTTAAATACTGACCCTTTGCAGCAGCCGGACGAGCCTTAACGATTGCGCCCATGAGTGCATTGAAGTTTTCCATAAGCTTTTCAGGGCCAAAGGAAGCCTTACCGATTGGACAGTGGATAATGTTTGTCTTATCTAATCTGTATTCAATTTTACCTGATTTGATTTCAGCGATAGCTTTTGCAACATCTGGTGTAACTGTGCCAGCCTTAGGGTTTGGCATAAGTCCCTTAGGACCAAGTGTCTTACCGATACGGCCAACAACACCCATCATATCAGGAGTTGCAACAACGATATCAAAGTCAAACCAGTTTTCAGACTGAATCTTCTGAACTAAGTCCTCAGCACCAACGAAATCAGCGCCTGCAGCCTTAGCTTCTTCAGCCTTGCCTTCTCTTGCAAATACGAGAACGCGAACATTCTTACCTGTTCCGTTAGGAAGAACAACAGCACCTCTAACCTGCTGGTCAGCGTGTCTGGAGTCAACACCTAACTTAACATGAATTTCAACTGTTTCGTCAAACTTAGCCTTAGCGGTCTGGCAAACAAGACCCATAGCTTCGTTTGAATCATATAATTTGCCTTTTTCAAGAAGCTTAACGCTGTCTTGATACTTTTTACCCATTTTCATTAAATTTCCTCCTATAGTGGTTATCACAGGGCATTCGCCCCTCCCACATTCATAACCCGTTTACTATTCTTCAACGGTAACGCCCATTGATCTTGCAGTACCAGCAACCATAGACATAGCTGCTTCAAGTGATGCTGCGTTAAGGTCAGGCATTTTCTGTTTAGCGATTGCTTCAAGGTCAGCCTTTGAAAGCTGAGCAACCTTTGTCTTGTTTGGAACACCGCTTCCGCTCTGAATTTTGCAAGCCTTTTTAATTAAAACTGCAGCCGGCGGAGTCTTGGTGATGAATGAGAAGGATCTGTCCTGGTAAACTGTGATAACAACCGGGATAACAAGACCTGCGTCATTCTTTGTTCTTTCGTTGAACTGCTTACAGAAGTCCATAATGTTAACACCGTGCTGACCGAGAGCCGGACCAACCGGTGGTGCAGGAGTAGCTTTCATAGCTTCAATCTGCAATTTGATGTAACCTGTAATTTTTTGAGCCATTTTCATGACACCTCCCTTTCTAACAAACGTGGTAATATCGAGGCAACCCTCAGGCTACCCCTCCCACAAACTTGGCGATGACGCCAAATATATAATACAGCGTGTGCTGTGTGGGTAACAAATTTAAACTAATGCTTCAACCTGATTAAATTCAAGTTCAACATCTGTATCTCTGCCGAACATGGAAACCTTGGCTTTAACTTTCTGCCTGTCCATGATGATTTCAGAGATAACACCAACGAACCCTTCAAGAGGACCATACTTAACTCTGATTTGGTCGCCTTCGGCGAAATCAATGTTAATAGTGCGCTTTTCAAGGCCCATATTGATTATTTCCTGCTCAGTAAGAGGAACCGGTTTAGAACCGGGACCGACAAACCCCGTAACACCACGGCAGTTTCTCACAACATACCAGCTTTCGTCAGTCATAACCATCTTAACTATGACATAACCCGGGAAGAGCTTACGCATAACGGTTTTCTTTTCGTTATCCTTAATCTCAACAACCTCTTCCATAGGAACGCATATTTCCTGAATAACGTCCTGCATGTTACGATTTTCAATTGTTTTTTCTATATCAGCCTTAACCTTATTCTCATAGCCGGAATAAGTATGGGCTACATACCATTTTGCTTCTGCCATAAGTTTGGGATAATCCCGTTCCCTCCTAAAATTTCTACTTAATCAAAGCTCCGATGCCCCAAGCGAAAAGCCAATCGAGTGCGGCAATAAGGACTGCGATAAGTACTACGAAAACAAGAACGATAATAGTGTTCTGTTTAACTTTAGAAAAAGACGGCCAAACAACCTTTTTGAATTCAGCCTTGGCATCAATAAACCAGTTCTTAATCTTGCTCATTTTAATACTCCTTTAACCTTTGCAAACTTACTTTGTTTCTTTATGCAAAGTGTGCTTTCTGCAAAATCTGCAGTATTTGTTCATTTCAAGTCTGTCCGGGTCATTCTTCTTGTTTTTCATTGTATCGTAGTTTCTCTGCTTACATTCGGTGCAAGCTAATGTGATTTTAACTCTCATTTTGTTCACCCTTTCTCTCAAAACCCTTTCGGGATTCATACAACACAAATAAAGCCTCTTTTCAGAGGTAGTACTATTTTATCACGGAAGCGCAAGTTTGTCAATGGTTTTTTGCAAAAAATTTCCGAATAATAAGGCTTTTTTGCGAATAGAATTTCATAGATGTACGAAAACACAATATATTGTAGTTATATCCTTTTATAAACCCGAGGGGGAGGATAAAATGAAAAACGGACTCAAAATTGCATTTGTTTATATAGGTTTGGTTATCGGGGCAGGCTTTGCCTCGGGGCGGGAGATTGTCGAATACTTCAATATGAAAAGCCAGAGAAATCCCCTCCCCGTGTTACTTGCCTTTTTTCTCTTCACAACCATTTCCTACATTATATTAAATAAGGCGAGACGGGAGGGCATATCCGACTTCGGCGAATTTGTGGATAAAGAGGCTGGGAAACTTGCGGGATTTGTCAAGGGGATAATATACCTTTTTATGTTCTGCGGTTTCTTCGTAATGCTCTCGGCGGGGGGCGCTCTTTTCAAGTCCGCTTTCGGCTGGGATGACAAGATTGGCGTTGTGGCGTTGTCCCTCATATGCTTTCTGGTTTTCTCTTTTGATATTCAGGGGATTGTGGCAATCAACTCCATTTTAGTCCCCTTTATAATATTCGGCGCCACTTATCTGTCAGTTTCTTCCTTATTATATAGTAGTGAAACGGTGTCGGTATTTTCTCTTTCAGATAACCCCTATGTTTCAGCGGTTTGCTATGTGAGTTACAATACCATAACGGCAGGGGCGGTATTGGTGCCTCTTTATTCACTCCTTGATAAAAAGTCGGTTAAGATTGGAGCGATAGTCGGTAGCGCGGTGTTGGGCGTTTTGATTTTCCTCATAAGAGAGGCCCTTAATATTTATTATGACCAGGTGCTCTATTCCCAGATGCCTCTTTTTGATATGGCGGCGCTCAGGGGAGAGGTCTATAAGATGATGTATCTGGGAGTGCTTTTCACTTCCATATGCACAACGGCAGTCTCCCATGGCTTTGGAGTGTTGTCAAGATTTAAGTTTAAAACCAGGAAACAGAGAGTAATAGGGTCAGGGATTTTCTGTCTTGCCGCTCTGCCCTTTTCGGAGCTGAATTTCTCGTTTCTGGTATCCTCGCTTTATCTGGTTTTCGGATATTTCGGCTTAATTTGGCTGATTATCCTGCTTATAAGGAAATAATTTTTTGACTTGAAGTTGGAGCAAACGAGAGTATAAAAGAGTAAAACGGCGAATTTAAGACTTTGCATAGGTGTAAATCGATTTTATCAAAAATTTTTCAAAAAAAGGGTTGACAAAACCGCGCTTCCGTATTATAATAAACAAGCTTGTTAAAGTGACAGAGCAGACTGTGGGCAGATGCACACAAGAAAATGCGTCCACCTGCTCACAGTTTGAAATTTTATTAGGAGGTAAGTTAATATGTCAACTTATATGGCAAAAGCAAACGAAGTTGAAAAGAAGTGGTATATCATTGATGCTGCTGGTAAGCCTCTCGGTCGTGTTGCTGCAACTGCTGCAACAATCCTCAGAGGAAAGCACCGTCCTGAATATACTCCAAATGCTGATTGCGGTGAATATGTAATTATTATCAACGCAAAGGATGCTGTTTTAACTGGCAACAAGTTATTACAGAAGAAATGGTACAGACACACAGGTTATATCGGACACCTTAAAGAAGTTTCTTATAAGGACCTTATGGCAAACCGTCCTGAAAAGGCTATGGAGCTTGCTATCTCCGGTATGATGCCTCATAACACTCTTGGCAGACAGTGCCTCAAAAAGCTCAAGATTTATGCTGGTGCAACTCATGAGCATGAAGCACAGAAGCCGGTAGAGTGGACAGGCAAAATATAAGGATAGGAGGAGAAGTTAAATGGCTAAGACAGTTCAGTATTACGGAACAGGCAGAAGAAAAGAGTCTGTTGCAAGAGTAAGATTGATTCCAGGAAATGGCGCAATCACAATTAACGGTAGAGATATTGACGATTATTTCGGTCTTGAAACATTAAAGACTATCCTTCGTCAGCCTCT
>JAZOAF010000057.1:0-9237 GCA_045595345.1 Clostridia bacterium
ATTCAATTTCATTTTTAAATCTTGAATATGTAACTTCATCATAATATACTTTCTTGTTTTCGTCTGTCTTTTTAAGTTTAAACGCAATGTTGTTTTCATACTTTACCGCGCAATCCTCAATCATTTCTCTTAAATGTGAATACTTTCTATACATATTACCCCTGCGTTTTTAATACTCGTTTATCTAGTATCTAATACTAGATTACCCTATTTTTACAACTTTGTCAAGAAATATCTTGAATTTTTTTAAAAAATGTTTTATAATTACACATAGTAAACAAAATTATCAAAAGAAAGGGGTTTTGATATGTATATAAAAAAGGAGCAATTAATCTCGGCGTTTACCGAAATTGAGCATGGACTTACAAACTATTCCCTTCCGTGTTGGGACGCTCTTCCTGATATAGAATTATATATGGACCAGGTTGTTTCGGTGGTAACAAAATATCTTGAAGTGCCCAGTGCAACAATGGTTATCAATAAACCCGTTACCTCCTCTATGATAAACAACTATGTTAAGCTTGGAATTATTCCTGCGCCTAAAAGGAAGAAATATTCAAAGGTGCATCTTGCTTATCTTCTCATTGTCTGCACTCTCAAACAGACCCTTGATATGTCAACCATCCAGCAGATTATCCCTGTGGATTTAGACGAAGAGACCGCGAAAAAGACTTATGATTCCTTTGTTAAAAACCAGCACACTGCATTTAACTATGTTTTCAGTCAGACCCGTGCTGTTGCAGACCCTATTTTCACTCTTGAAGGGGACAACCAGGACAGAATGAACGACCTTATTATGCAGGTTTCTGTTTCAGCAAACCTTTTTAAGATACTTGCAGAAAAGATTACGCACCCTGAAAAATAAAAACATAATAAAAACGGCAGATTTTAAATCTGCCGTTTTTTTATTTGCCATTTATAAAATTTCCTCTATATGGAAGCCTTCGTGGTGGGGGATATGCTCAACCAGAGTGGAAAACATTGTAAACTCTCCTATGAACATTCCTTTATCTCTTAGTTTTGCGTACTTTTCACTTTGACGGAGGCTTACCTCAATTTGTTCAAGTTCATCTGTTTCTATGGTAAGCGCTGTCCAAAGGCTTTTCCTCTCCCATATCTTTCTTATTTCCTTTAATGTTTCCTGAGCTTCTTCCCACTTTTCCGCCGTTGCAAGTTCTTCCGTCTTATCAGCAAGGGCTTTTATGTTGTTTCCCATATGCAGCATTGACAAAGAGTGAATAACAATAAGCACCAATAAAACAAAAAATACAATGCCTGAGATTACAAATTTTTTCAATTCTTTTTGTCCTTTCTTATTATAAATACTTCCCCTGTGCAATCTGCACCCATACAATAGACATCCTCTATTCTTTTGACGCTGTGTTCTTTAAGCTTAGCTTTAAGCCACTCTAAGTCAAAGCCTATCCGCTTTAAATTCGCCTTATTTGCTTTGCCGTTATCTATAACAAGATAGCTTATCTCTATGGGGGGCGATTCTATCCCCAAATCTTTGGCGGTTACGGTTTTATTCTCCGCATTTAAGAGGACACTTACATTTCCGTTCGTCTCAACAATTACATAGTCCACTTCGCTAAGACTTGCCGCTCCGTTATTTCTTATTATTTCCATCAAATCATTAACATTAAAGCGCTGCCGTTCCATTTCCTTTTGGTTTATCTTCCCTTTGCAGTAGAGAACGCTGGGAGTTCCGTGGAGTATCTTACGAAAGCCTCTGTATTTATAGGCTATAAAGGATATTATAACCTCCAATATAAGGAGCAGGGCTATCGCTATAACCGACAGCACCATTGGCTGAGAATTGTCCTGAATAGGCATTGCGGCAACCTCGGAGATTATTATTGTAACCACAAGTTCAGAAGGTTCAAGCTCTCCAATTTGCCTTTTCCCCATAATCCTTATTGCAAAAATTACAAATCCATATATAAGAATTGTTCTGATGAATGTTACAAGCATTTTCCCACCTCGCTAACCCTACTATTTACATTTTTTATATTTCCTATACAATTTTGCTTCTTATGGAATAAAATTACAGTTTATCGGCGAAAATACAATAAAAAGGAGGTTTATGATATGAAAAATTATGTTGCAATTGAAGAGGTTTACGGGAGGGAAATTCTTGATTCAAGAGGAAACCCTACCGTTGAGGCAGAGGTAATATTAGAGGACGGAAGTGTTGGCCGTGCGGCTGTTCCGTCAGGTGCATCAACAGGTGCTTTTGAGGCAACCGAGCTTCGCGACGGCGGGGAGAGATATATGGGAAACGGTGTTTTAACTGCTGTTTCCAACATCAACGGAGAAATCGCCGACACCCTTATAGGTCTTAACGCCCTTGACCAGACGGCAATTGACTCGGCTTTAATCCGTCTTGACGGCACCCCCAACAAGTCACGCCTTGGGGCAAATGCAATCCTGAGCGTTTCATTAGCCGTTGCCAAGGCTTGTGCCAACGCCTCTGCGCTTCCTCTTTATCAATATATCGGTGGGATTAATGCAAAGACGATGCCTGTCCCTATGATGAATATTATAAACGGAGGAAAACACGCCGACAACTCCATTTCCTGTCAGGAATTTATGATTATGCCCATTGGAGCAAAGAATTTCAAGACTGCTCTGCAAAACTGCACTGAGGTTTTCCATACTTTAAAGAAGATTTTAAAAAGCAAGGGTTTTTCCACCGCTGTCGGAGATGAGGGCGGATTTGCACCTAACCTCGAAAATGACGAGGATGCGGTCAAGCTTATTTTAGAGGCAATTGAAAAAGCAGGATTTAAACCTTATGAAGATTTTATGATTGCTCTTGACCCTGCCTCAACGGAAATGTTTGAAATGGCTAAGAAAGATGGCAAGGACGGAATGTATTCCTTCTGGAAAACGGGAAAGATTTACTCTCGGGAGGAAATGGTCAGCTTCTGGCAAAGCTGGGTTGACAAATACCCCATTATCTCAATTGAAGACGGTATGGCCGAGGAAGATTGGGAAGGCTGGGAAATGCTTACCAGTCGTATCGGCGATAAGGTGCAGCTTGTTGGAGATGACCTTTTTGTTACCAATACCAGCCGTCTTGAAAAGGGAATTTCAAAAGGCATTGCAAATTCCATTTTAATTAAAGTTAATCAGATTGGCACTCTTACGGAGACTCTTGATGCAATCAAAATGGCGCAATGCAGCGGATATACCGCCGTCATTTCACACAGAAGCGGAGAGACCGAGGACACCACAATTGCATCTTTATCCGTTGCCGTAAATGCAGGGCAGATAAAGACAGGAGCGCCGTCGAGAACAGACAGAGTGGCAAAATATAACGAGCTTTTAAGAATTGAAGAGGACTTATTTCTATCAGCAGAATACAACGGTATAAATTCATTCTATAACATAAAAAAGGCGGAATAATTCGCCTTTTTTATTCGTTTAAATATTTCACATTATGATAGCCAGCCAGTCTGTTCCATAAGAATTTATCCACAACACCCGTCTGCTCTAAACCGAAAAGTCGTTGGACATCCATGACCGACCGCTCCGTTGCATCGTCAAATATTCCGCTGAACTCCACTCTTCCCCCACTATTAAGTCTTCTGTCGTTTTTCCTGAGCAGGAATTGAAGAACATATATTTCGTCCGTTCTGTCTCCTTTTTTAAGCTCCCTTATATCAATAGGGAATGCTCTTATCCCCTCGGCAATTCCCAGTATCTCCTGAGCTATAAGATACTCTTCATAAATTCTGTCCCAAGTCTGAATATCTACCTCGCCTGTGGGGGGAAGATTATTCGCATTCTGAAAACGCCTTACCGCTTCCCTTGTTTCCGCTCCGTAAATCCCGTCAGGATTAATAAGCGGTCTTAATCCTCTTGCAAGCTGGATAACCCTCAAATACAATTGAAGTTCATAAATTTCTTCGCGACTTTCCATATTATGCCCCCTGACCTATTACATTTCCCGAGTATTGGCCTTCGTTTCTTATTTCTCCCTTTACTATATCGTTATATTCCTCCGCTATCTCATTCCAGGTTGCAGGACCAATAATTCCTGTGGGTTCCAATCCGAAAAGATTTTGAAAAGCGATAACGGCATTTTGGGTTGCCTCGTCAAAGGTGCCTGTTACCGAAATTTCAGGAATTTCACTATAAACCTCGCTAAGCTTTGAAAGATAGCCTTGAATAATTCTTACATACTCTCCTGATGAGCCTAATCTTAAAGAAGTGCCCGGATATGGCACAGTATTATTCCCAATGGATTCAACAGGGATATCTTGCACGATACCCAAGTATACATTTGACAAAGAATCCCATGTTTCTTCGTTTACCTCTCCTGTTACGGGGAGGCCATAATATCTTTGAAAGGCCTCAACAGACGCCCTTGTAGCAGGGCCGAAAATACCGTCTAATGCCACCTCGGGAATGGCGTTATTATAAACAGAAATCAGGAGCAGATAATACTGGACGGCGAGGACGCTGTCCCCTCTGTCCCCCTCTCTTAAAGCACCTTTATACTGTTTTGATATGTCCGCAATAGACTGACCCTCAGAATCCACCGATGCAAGTTTCTTAACTGCAACGAAAATTTCTTGGAGCTGATACCAGGTACCTTTTCCCACAATTCCGTCCACCGTCATATTGAAGGTTTCCTGAAATTTTCTTACTGCATTGTCCGTTTCCACGCCGAACAACCCGTTTATATTGGAGATTTTCGGTATAAGGGGATAGTTTGTGGAAATTCTGTTAAGCTGGACCTGAATACGCCGTACATCATCCCCTGATGAGCCAAGTCTTAAAGGCGTTCCTGGATATGAGCTTTCCACATTTGCGACAGGGGCATCAAAAACAATATTTATGTCATCCCCATAATAATTTCTCAGTATGTCATAGGGGACAAGTCCCTCGTTAGCAAGAGTTACGCTTCCCCACTGAGATAATCCGTTACACTGCACTTCAACTCCGTCGCAATAGGTGGCAAAGAGAGGCTCCACAAATCCTTGACGTCTTATATAATCATTGAATATTTCGTTGACAATTTCGTTTATGTTTTCAAAGATATTCCTGCCTTTTACAAAAGATTGGTCATAGGCAGTTGAGTTTGTTATGTCAAAATCATAGCCACGGGAGGGATACCACTCCGTATAGACACGGTTTAAGGCATAGGAAATCTGGGCATATATGTTTGCCCTGATGGCGCTTTCAGGCCATGTGGGATATATCTCGCTCGACGCTACATTTTTTATATAGTCCGCAAAGGGAACAGTAACATTTTCTGCCGATGCTGACGGCGGACCTAAGTGAACTGTTATAGTTTCAGGTATAACCGGTGCTCCGTTCATATTTTTCCTCCTTTATAAATCCTGTGGCTCTTTATCATCAATTATTATAGGCGTTGCCGTATATCCCAAGGGTAAGGGAATAAGCGCCACCGGCTGAATTGTTGTCTTTCCGCCAAAGATTGGGACCTCTAAATTTTCAACGGGATAATATCCCTCTTTTTCGGTTTGTATTTTATATGTTGAATAATTGTCAGTCCCCGAAGGACTTTGGGAGTTTTCACGGCTTGGCGCCATAAGCGTCAGTTTTTCCGTTTGTCCGTTTCGGTCAGTGAGCAGCACTCTTTCCACCCTCTCCTGCTCGTTTTCATCCGTTTTGCTTATTGTTATATGGGCACCTTCAATGGGCAATCCTTTCCCCGCAGAAGACACCTGGACCAGTAAATATCCTCTGTCTGTATCCGCCATTTTATCTCCTCCTATATACTCTGATATCTCCTTTATATTTATGCTAAATCCCTTGACAATATATCTTATTTAAGGTATTATGTTAAGGTAAAACTGAATATTTGCCCCCGTAGTAAAGTGGATATTACAAGTCCCTCCTAAGGATTAGTCATCGGTTCGACTCCGGTCGGGGGTGCCAGGAACAAAAAGCCAAGGCAAAACGCCTTGGCTTTTTATTATATTCTTTTTGGCTTTGGAAATAATAAAACCAAAAAGGAGCGATTTTATGTGCACTGCTTTTTCCTATAAAAACCGATATTTCGGGCGAAATCTTGACTACGACATTTCTTACGGGGAAGGTATTACAATCTGCCCCCGAAACTTTCCTTTGCCCTTTAAAGAGCAATCAATACTTACAAATCACTATGCCATTATCGGTATGGCAACGGTTATTGATGACTATCCTTTATTCTTCGACGCCATAAACGAAAAAGGACTTTTTATGGCAGGGCTTTTGTTCCCTGAAAACGCAGAATATTTCCCTGGTAATTCTGACAAAATCAACATAACCCCTTTTGAGTTTATCCCATATATCCTTGGAAATTTTTCCTCTGTCAGTAAGGCAAAAGCAATCCTTGAAAATATAAATCTTCTGGATGTCCCCTTCTCAAAGGATTTGCCTCTTTCACCTCTGCATTGGATTTTATCAGATAAAGAAAACTCTTTAACTATCGAATCCACAAAAGACGGATTAAAGATTTATGACAATTCTACGGGAGTTCTTACCAATAACCCGCCTTTTGACATTCAGCTTTATAATCTCTCAAATTTTATGGGGCTTTCCACAAAAGAGCCTCATAACACCTTTTCCCCTTTCCTTCCTCTTCGTGTTTTCAGCCGCGGAATGGGTGCTCTTGGACTTCCCGGGGATTTCTCCTCTCAATCTCGCTTTGTTAAGACCTGTTTCTTAAAAGAAAACTCTGTATCCGAAGACACAGAGTTTAGCGAAATAAGTCAGTTTTTCCATATTTTAGACTCTGTTGCTCAGGTGCGCGGAAGCGTCGTTACAGAGAGCGGTAAGCCGGAAATAACACTTTATTCTTCCTGCTGCGACGCTGAAAAGGGGATTTACTACTATAAAACCTACGACAATCCTGCCTTAAACGGCGTCTCTATGATGGATAAAAATTTAGATGCAAAAGGCCTCTCATTCTATCCGCTTATAAAAGATGGAAAGATAGATATTATATAGCAACTTTCCTCTTCTGATACGCCTGAATATACGGAGTCCTTTTAACTTCCCTCGGACTTAAAACCTTGGCGATTACGGCATTTTCCGTAACGAATACTATCTGTGCATAGGCAAATTTACCTATTTTTTTATAAATCCACCTTGCGTCCGTTGTTCCTTTTACGGTTTTCTCTTTACCCGTTGCCACGGTGCCGATTGTTCCAAGCATTGGACGACTTACCCTTATTTCAAAGGGTTTTCCTCCGTTGCCACAGTTTTTGGAAAGCTTTACGATTTCCTCAACCTGAAAAGGAGCGGTTCCATAATACTTTCCTAAATTGCAAATCATAATGTAAAAGTCATTTTTCATTTTTCTCTCCTCCTTTATGTCTTGATTTTAGCATTAAAGGTGGGAATTAAAAAGGACAATAAAAAGATAGCAGACAAAACGCCTGCTATCATTATCTGCTACAAACAGCCCCGCTCTTTTAATCGACAAAGTGCGGAAGAAATATATTTTATGGCTAACCTATCCTTTTTTCCTTATATCTTTTATTTTCTGCTTTTCTTCTTTTAAAATTTTTTCTCTTTCAATGCCTGTATAAATACTGTTTACAAATATATAAAAACTATTGTTATCAAAAGGAACCGTAACCGCCCGTACGCTTCGGGGCAGTTTCTCTACCATTATAAATATACCCTCCATACTCCTCACTTTCCAAGGATGGTCTCAATAATTTTTACAGCCTTTTCAACCTCTTCCCGGGTTGCATCTTTGGTAAGATTAAAAAGCATTTTCAGTTCAGGGCGGGTTGCCAAAAGTTCAAGATATTCGCTCAGTTGCTTATCTTCTTTTGAACCTTTTGCTTCTACCTCATCTATCCCCATAATATATGCAGGCGTAACATTATAAAACTTCGCCAGCTTTCTGGCAGCATCGGTCTTCATATTTTTAATATCGCCCTTTTCATACTTTTGTATCGCCGCTTTTTGCACTCCTATAATTTTACCGACTTCTTCCTGAGTTAAACCTTTTTGAAGTCGTAATTCTTTAAGTCTTTCCCCCATCTTATTCTGGTCCAATGTTGCCACCTCCACCTTAACATTGTATCTTAAAAATTAACTTTTGTCAAGTTTTTTATATTTCTCTATTGACATCGGTATCTTTTTATGATATTATATATGTGTCGGGTACAAAAAGTGAGCCCCGTTTTTTATTAAGCTTTTTGTATCTTTATAAGATACTTCTTTGTTCCGACAATAAACAAAGGAGATATTTACATTGCAACATCCGGAAATTACTTTAACAGAGAAATTCGGGTCCCGTTATAAAGAAGAGCCACCCGAATTTGTTGGAAAATGCGCCTGCTTATCTTGCAATCATAAGATTTATAACGATTATGAATATGTGGCAGATTATAAAGGAAATGTATTTTGCACTAAGGAATGCGCAGAACTTTTTTACGGCCTTCGGGTCATCTGAAATCAAATATAAAGGGAGATAGATATAATGGAAACAAAAGAATGGTTAAATCAGGGAAGATACTTAACAAAGGAAATCAGGGCCTTAAAGGATGCTCTTGACAAGGCAGACAGAATGGCAGACTGCGTTTTGGACTCCTTCTTCTCTAAGTATAAAGAAACTTTGGAGGATAAAATCCGCCAGCTTTCACAGACCAACGAGGATATTATTTCAACAATTTATAAGGTTGAAGACAATATTTTAAGAACGCTTTTAATTGAGCGGTTTATAAACAATAAAACCTGGGAAATGGTGGCTCACCGTCTCGGCTATGACTTCTATCATGTTATAAAGAGGCTTTATCCAAAAGCCGTTGCCGAGGTTGACAAAATTATCAGCCTTAAAGCGAGCTAAAAATAAAAAGCACTTAGCATTTGCTAAGTGCTTTTATTTTGTTTGTTTTTCTTTCATTCTTGTCCAGTTTATAAAGCCGTATATGTCGTTTGCGAAAAACATTATAAAGCAGAAAATCATTGGGATATAGGCGGTGTCCTTTATAGATGCCAGAACCCACAATACGATGAGGACTATATCATTTGCGCAATATCCGATTGCATAAAAGGGGCTTCGGAGATATGTGAGATATGCCGCTATAAAGCTTGTAGTTATTGACAGGGTGCTGAAAAAGAGGTTTGCCGTGACCAGTGCTTTCAGAATAAAATAACAAGCCACTGTAACGATAATTGACAGGCCAAGCATAACAAATATCTGTTTCATCTTGACATCTCTTATTCTGACTTCGTTTGAATTTTTATAGGGATTTTTGT
>JAZOAF010000058.1:0-4261 GCA_045595345.1 Clostridia bacterium
ATTTTAATTTTTTCTCCTATTTGTGATGACATTGGTAAATACCTCCCGTGCGTTTAAAATGGGTAAAAAAGTCAGGAAAAGACTTATCTATTGCCTCTGCATTTGTAATGGTAACGGCATCTTTTGAGATTACGGACGCAACTGCCGCCGCCATAACAATTCTGTGGTCATTAAAGCTGTCGCAAACCCCTCCAACTAACGAACCACTTCCGTAAATGGTAAGAGATGTTTCGTCTGCCTCGGCATTTCCACCAAGACTTTTGATTAAGGATAAGGTTGACTCAATGCGGTCGCCTTCCTTAATCCTGAGTCTTCCTGCATTATATAATAGGGATTTCCCATTCGATGCACAAGCTAAAACCGCAACAACGGGAAAGAGGTCAGGAAACTGAGAAACATCAATTTCTATGGGTTTTGCATATTTCTTTTTTATTATATAAGATGAGTTTTCATATTTAATTTCCGCTCCGAACTTTTCAAGAACTGATAAAATGTTTTTATCGCTCTGTTTTGAGGAGGGGTTAAGTCCATAAGCGGTAATCTCTCCGCCCATAGCTGCCGCCGCCATAAAGGGAGCAATGTTTGACCAGTCCCCCTCGACAGTATATTCGCCTGGACTTATATATTTTTGATTTCCTTTTATAGTAAAGGTGTTTTCGCCTTTTTCAATATGTACGCCGAAAATTTTTAGTGTACCAATGGTCATATCCGCATAAGCCTCGGACTCCAAAGGAGAGGAAAGAATAATTTTGCTGTCTCCGTCTAAAAGCGGAAGCACGAATAAAAGACCCGAAATAAACTGAGAGCTTATGTTTCCGGGAAGAGTGAATTCCCCACTATTAAGTGAGCCTGAAACTGTAAAAGGAATAGAACTTTCCGAAAAGCGACACCCTTTTTTCTCCATCTCGGAAAGCAGAGGAGAAAGAGGCCTTTTGCTGAGCCCCTCTTTTCCCGTTAAAACAGGGTTTTGCGATACCGCCGCTGCAACGGGAATTAAGAACCTTAAAGTGGAGCCACACTCGTTACAGTCAAGAGTAGGGTTTACGGCTCTTTTTGAAATCGGATAAAAGGTAAGAGAGGCATCATCTTTTTCCACCATTGCCCCTAAGGAGGTAAGGCAGGAAAGAGTTGCCTCAATGTCTTTTGAGAAAGAGGAAATATTAAATTTCGTAGGTTTATCAGAAAGGGCAGCAGCAATTAAAGCTCTGTGGGCATCAGATTTTGAAATGATTGCCTGAGCACAATTGCAGATGTTTTCCCATTTCATAGAAATCTCCATAATTTCCTCCTAGATTGCAGATTTTATAAACTCATCAAGTGAGCCAGTTGAAATCTTAAACAACTTGCAATTCCCGATTTTTTCGGGAATAACAAGGGTAATTCCGTCCGAAGAACGCTTTTTGTCTCTGAGCATAGCACCAAGAAGAAATTCGGCTGAAAAATCAGCAGAGGTTGGCAATCCGTTTTGAGTATTAACCGATGCGATTTCTTCTGAAAAGTCGGTTTTAACAAGGCCCATCTTAGCCCCGCCGCGAGCTGCCATAACCATACCGATTGCAACGGCCTTTCCATGGCTTATCTTAAAGTCAGAGCACTTTTCAATGGCGTGGCCGATTGTATGCCCCAAATTAAGGAGCTGTCTTTCCCCTTTGTCAAATTCGTCTTTTCTGACAATCTCAGCTTTAAGGGAAATACATCTTTTTATAATTGATGATATATCAGCTTTAAAATCGGTCTTGAATTTATCGAATAAATCCTTGTCAAAAATAACGCCGTATTTAATAGCCTCCGCAGTTCCGTCCATAAAGATTTCAGGGGAAAGGGAGGAAAGAAAATCCGTGTCGCAGATAACAGCCTTTGGCTGATAAAAAGCACCTGCAAGGTTTTTTCCCTGCTCTAAGTTAACACCCGTCTTTCCGCCGACGGAAGAATCAATGGCAGAAAGAAAGGTTGTGGGCATTTGAATATAATCTATTCCCCGAAGGAAACAAGATGCGCAAAATCCCGCAACATCTCCTACAATTCCGCCGCCTAAGGCAACAATTAAGTCGGAGCGGGAAAACCCCTTTTTTGCCGCAAACTCTAAAATGTCAGCTACCGTAGCAAGAATTTTATGCTCCTCTCCGTGAGGAAAAACAAATTTATGACACACTAAACTGCCCTCTTCAATAAGGCTTTTAACCTTTTCTCCGTATAACAAATCAACATTGTCATCGGTAATCAAAAGAACCTTTTTAGCAGAGGTTAAAGATGCAATTTTTTCAGGAAGAAAAGAGGAAACTCCGCTTCCAATAATGCAGTCATAAGGATTTTTAACTCCCCCTACGGTAACAATTTCCATTTTAAATATTCTCCTTTATATTGCGGCCATCTTTTAGAAGGGCAGTAAGCCTTATCTGGTCCTCGTTTTGGATGGCGTCTTTGTAATCAGAAAGATTTTTAATCAAAGTATCAATTTCGAATAAAAGATTTTCGCGGTTTTCCATAAAAAGCTCGCTCCACATATTCTCGTTAAGGTAAGCAACACGGGTCATATCCTTAAAGCTTCCTGCTGACATTCCGTGATGACGGGGAGCGGTTGGAGACTTTATGTATGCGCTTGAAAGAATATGAGCAAGCTGAGAGGTGTAAGCGATTACTTCGTCGTGTTCTTTTGGACTTACGATGGTTGTAGTTCCGAAACCGACAGCTTCAAAAAGCTTTTTTACTTCCGCAAGAGTCTTTATGTCTGTGTCTGCATAAGGAGTTAAAATCATAGAAGCGTCTTTGAAAATGTCTTTATTTGAATGGTCAAACCCGATTTTTTCAATACCTGCCATAGGGTGTCCGCCAATAAAGTTGATGCCGTATTCCTTGGCAACAGGTCTTATCTTCTCGCAAACATATTCCTTAACACCTGCGCAATCAATAACAGCAGTCCCCGGTTTTAAAAGGGGCGCAATTTTTTTGAATACTGCGATGGAATCATCAGGGTATAAGGCTAAAATAATTATATCACAACTGCTGGGATTTTGCAAAGAAAATTCCTCTTTAATAGCTCCGATAAGCTTTGCCCTGCAAATAACGCTTTCGTTTTTGTCAAAACCTAAAACAGTATGAGAAGTATGTTCGGAGATAGCCTTGGCTAAGGAGCCTCCGATTAACCCCATACCAACAATGCCGATATTCATCTGTCATTCCTCCTAATCAAAATTCTTAACAACGCCGTGAATTGCGATTAACTCTTTTGTGAGCTTATCGTAATCACTTGGAGTGAGAGACTGAGCACCATCGCAAAGAGCGTGAGCAGGGTCGTTGTGAACTTCAATTATAAGACCGTCAGCACCGGCTGCAACTGCCGCATGGGACATAGACGGAACAAATTTTGCAACCCCCGTTGCGTGGGACGGGTCAATTATAATAGGAAGATGGGTTGCAAGGCGAAGAGCTGGGATGCAGGATAAATCAAGAGTATTTCTTGTTACGGTTTCAAATGTGCGGATACCTCTTTCACAGAGGATAACATTCTCATTTCCTCCTGCCATAATGTATTCGGCGCTCATTAAGAACTCGGAGATTGTGCTTGACAAACCTCTCTTTAAAAGAATAGGTTTGTTTGTCTTACCAAGCTCCTTTAAAAGCTCGAAGTTCTGCATATTTCTTGCACCAACCTGAATAACATCAACTTCATCGAATAAATCAATGTGTGAAATATCCATAATTTCGGTTACAATAGGAAGACCTGTTTCCTTTTTGGCTTTAAGGAGAAGGTTTATCCCCTCTTTGCGAAGCCCCTGGAAAGCATAAGGAGAAGTTCTTGGTTTAAAAGCGCCCCCACGGAGCATTGTCGCCCCTGACGCTTTAACCGACTTTGCAATCTCGCAGATTTGTTCTTCTGATTCAACTGAGCAAGGACCTGCAATAAGCGCCAAGCTTCCGCCTCCGACTGTTGCATCGCCTACCTTTATAACAGAATCATCGGGGTGGAATTTTCTGTTGGCGTTTTTATAAGGTTCCTGAACTCGCATAACATCTTCAACAAATTCAAGAGCTTTAACAAGGTCAATGTCAACCAAAGAGGTGTCCCCCAAAAGACCCATAACCGTTCTGTGAGTTCCCTGAATGAAATGGATGTCAAGACCTAAGCTTTTAATCCAGTCCACCAGATTGCTGACTTGTTCATCGTTTCTGCTTTCCTTTAATACAACTATCATTTTAAAACATCTCCTTAAAAATGTATGGTTTATAAAAATAAAAAAATCTTGCAGAGCGTGCTGCAAGA
>JAZOAF010000059.1:0-1764 GCA_045595345.1 Clostridia bacterium
AAAGTACAAAAACATTATAACTTTAAATCGTGATAAAGACATAACGGACACCTGGGCAGGAATAGAAGAAGGGATAAAAAGAGGATATAAAAATTTTAAAATCTATGGTGGCACAGGCGGAAGAGAAAGCCATACCTTTGCCAATATCCAAAACCTTGTAAAGCTTACTGAAATGGGACACTGCGGAGAAATAATTTCGGAAAAAGAAGTTATAACAGCAATAGAAAATGGCGAAATAACCTTTGGTAAAAACTATAAAGGTTTCATATCGGTTTTTGCTTATTCTGATAAAGCCGAGGGCGTATTTTTAAAAAATCTCAAATATGAACTTGATGATGCTGTTCTGACAAATGACGAGCCTTTGGGGGTCAGCAACGAGTTTATCGGTAAAGAAGCGAAAGTCGGAGTAAAAAACGGAACAATTTTAATAATTTATGATAGAAATGGGGACTGATTTTATAATCAGTCCCTTTGTTTTTATTAAAATTAACCAAAGACGAGGCTTTTGCATAATAATAAAGAAGAAAATTAATAAAAATTTTTTAAAATACTTTACTAAACGGAAAAATTTTGCTATAATAATTGATGTATGAGAAGAGGTAATTGATATGGGAATTTTTAAATCAATCAAGGAAGAAATAAATCTTGTTTTTGAACGCGACCCTGCGGCAAGAAGCCGTGCGCAGGTCTTCTTCCTGTACCCCGGGGTAAGAGCAATAATTATGTATCGCTTTGCTCATAAGCTCCATAATAAAGGGCATTATTTCCTTGCCGACTGGATTTCCAAAAGAGCAAGGAAGAAAACAGGAATTGAAATTCATCCTGCGGCAACAATAGGGAAGGGCGTTTTTATTGACCACGGAATGGGCGTTGTTATAGGCGAAACCGCGGTTGTGGGGGATAACTGTACCATTTATCAGGGCGTAACCTTAGGTGGTACGGGAAAAGATAAAGGAAAGCGTCATCCAACAATTGGCAATAATGTAACTATCGGTTGCGGTGCAAAGGTTTTAGGCCCGTTTTCCGTTGGGGATAACAGTAAGATTGCGGCAAACGCTGTGGTTTTAAACGAAATCCCTGCCAACAGCACTTGTGTTGGTGTTCCTGCCCATATAGTTAAAAGAGATAATATCAAGGTTGCGGACGCAAAAATTGACCTTGACCAGATTCATATTCCAGACCCTGTTTCTATGGAACTTTGCAGAATGAGGGCTGAACTTGAAAAGCTAAAAAGGGAAAGGATTGAAGACTAATGAAGCTTTATAACACACTAAAAAGAGAAAAAGAAGAGTTTGTCCCGATTGAAGAGGGAAAGGTTAAAATGTATTCCTGCGGACCGACGGTTTATAACTTTTTCCATGTGGGAAACGCAAGACCTTTCATAATTTTTGATACTCTTCGCCGTTATTTTGAATACAGAGGCTACGAGGTTACTTTTGTTCAGAATTTTACGGATATTGACGATAAAATGATAAACAAAGCCAATGAGCTTGGCATAACAGTTAAAGAACTTGCCGATGAATATATCGGGGAGTATTTTAAAGATGCCAAAGGTCTTGGAATTAAGGAAGCCACCTACCATCCGAGAGCTACCGAAAATATCGATGCGATTATTGATATTGTCAAAGACCTTGAAGAAAAAGGCTTTGCCTATAATGTAGACGGGGATGTTTATTTTTCTGCAAAGAAATTTGCTGAGTACGGAAAGCTTTCCCACCAGCCTCTCGAAGACCTTGAAGCAGGTGCGAGAATAAATGTCAACGA
>JAZOAF010000060.1:0-1752 GCA_045595345.1 Clostridia bacterium
TTAGGTATTTTATAAGAAACAAGGGACTGCAAAAGCAGTCCCTTGTTTTCAGCCGATGTGCAACGAACCAATAAGGAGTTTTATGGATATTTTACTTTTAGTCTGGAATTTAATTGTCTTTTCCCTTTACGGAATTGACAAAAAAAGAAGCATAAAAAATGAGTGGAGAATAAGCGAGAAAGTTCTTCTTTCCTGTGCCTTTTTGATGGGCGGAGTTGGTGCGTTTTTAGGAATGTCAGCCTTTCGCCACAAAACAAAAAAGAGGAAATTTCAAATCTTAATTCCTCTTTTTGTGATACTGAATTTTTATATTTATAAGCTATACTTTTAAATCTTGGTTTCCTTCATTTCGGCAATAACCTGAGCCGGGTTTTCTGCCTTGAAAACCGCAGAGCCTGCAACGATAACATTTGCTCCTGCTTTAAGGGGCATATGAATATTTTTAGGCCCGATTCCGCCGTCAACTTCAAGGTCGATGTCTTTTCCCGTTTTGTCAATCGCCTCTCTTAAAAGGGCGATTTTTTCATTCATTTCTTCTATGTAAGATTGTCCGCCAAAGCCTGGCTCAACTGTCATAACAAGGATTAAATCAAAATACTTAACCGCGTCAATTATCTCGGAAGCGGGAGTCTTTGGTTTAACGCTTATACCTGCTTTAACACCGAGAGCGTGGAGAGCATCAGCTGTGGCCTTGTAGTCTGAAACTGTTTCGCAGTGAACGGTTATAATGTCCGCCCCTGCATCTTTAAAACGCTCTGCATAAAAGAGAGGGTCGCTTATCATAAGATGAACATCGAAAACCTGATTAGAAAGAGGGCGAAGAGCTTTTACAACATCAGGGCCATAGCTTATATTGGGAACAAAATGACCGTCCATAATGTCAATGTGGAGGTATTTTGCCCCTGCCTCTTCGGAGAGCTTAACATCTCTGCCAAGGTTTGCAATATCTGCCGCAAGAATTGACGGCGCAATAATTATTTCTCTCATAAAAAATCTCCATTCCGCTTATTACCATTTCTTTAAGTTTTTCAGTTCGTTATATAAATAAACATAGTTCTCGTGCCTTGTTTTTTCGATTTTGCCTCTTTTCAGAGCCTCTAAAACCGAGCAACCCTTTTCAACCGTGTGACTGCAATCGGGAAATTTACATTCTGTATCAAAGAGGGCAAAATCTCTGAAATAAAGGTGCAAATCCTCAGGGGGAATTTTGGCAATATCAAAGGATGAAAAGCCGGGGGTGTCAATTATATATCCGCCAAAGGGGAGAGGAAGAAGTTCGCTGTGACGGGTGGTATGTCTGCCGCGCTCAACCTTTTCGCTTACCTCGCCTGTCTGGAAGAATTCCTCGCCGAAAACCGAGTTTAGAAGACTTGATTTTCCAACGCCCGAGTTCCCTGAAAAGACAGTTATTTTGTCTTTGAGCTTATCTTTAAGGGTTTCGATATTTATTTTTTCTGTTGCGCTTAACGGGATAACTTCAAAGCCTGCTTTCTGATAAATCTCCTCGTATTCTTTGCCCGAATTCAAATCGGTTTTGTTGATGCAAATGAGAATTTCGAGTCCGCTCTCTTCACAAGCTGCAATGAATTTATCAATGATTAAAAGGTTTGGCCTTGGGTTCTCTGTTGCGAAAACAACGGCAACCTGAGAAACATTGGCAACGGGAGGACGGATGAGAGAGGAGGTTCTGGGAAGAATTTCGTCAATAACCCCCGTCTTTTTATCTTCGGTAGAAACCATAACCATATCCCC
>JAZOAF010000061.1:0-4898 GCA_045595345.1 Clostridia bacterium
ATTCCCTGACTCTACGATACTGCTCAATATTTTATTTTCACCTAAAATATGCTTTTGACCAACAACTTCCGAAAGCTTTTCGGGCCTTAGTCTGTCTGCAAGCGGGGTGTTCATAAAAATCTACCTCTATTCAATCTCGATTACATCAAGTAAAAATTTCAGGTCATCTATAAGCTTATCGGCATAGCTGTCATAAATATCTGCATATTCCTTCGGATATGCAAAAACCACGCCAATAGCTTCGCCGTCCTGCACTTTTTCGCAGTAGTGGTATCTGACTTCCTCTATCTCTGCACGGAAAACATATTTGCTGTATTCCGCTTTTTCATAATTTACACCACTGCCAAAGGGCATTTTGGCGTCTTCCATCAGTTCTTCTGCCTTTTTATCTCCGGCTTTTCTTGTGAAAAATCTTATGTAAGCCGTTTGGTCATAAGCAAGATAGGTATCCCCTTCTGTATTCTCAAAGTTCATAGGGGCGCTGTAAGTTGCATTTCCCATTGTCCTTTTTAAATACTTGGGTTTCTTGTCCATTTCAACCTTATCGGCAGATATGCTGAACTTATTTTTATAGACAGAATCTTTAACGAAAACCTCTTTTTCTTCCTTTTCGGTTTCTTTATTTTCCGTTACCTCAATAGTGTTGTTTCTGTCATTTAAATCAACAACAGCTTTTACCGCAAGAAAGCATACAACTACGAAAAGAACAACGGCGCAGATATAAAGAATTATCTTTTCCTTTGTATTCTTCGCCTTAGCCACAGGAGTTGGCTTTATTTTCTCAACCACCCTTTCCTCTGGCTTTTCTTTTCCGCAGATAACGCATCTTCTGCCTATATTGATGGTGTCGCAATCAGGACATTTCCAGTCCTTAACTTCCCTATTCATAAAGCGGATATTTTGCACAAAGTGCTTCTACCCTGCCCTTAATTTCGTCTTTCTTATCGACAAAGTCTGTGATTGTAAGGTAAATGAGGTCGGCGATTTCTCCCATATCCTCTTCCTTAAAGCCACGGCTTGTAACAGCAGGAGTTCCTATTCTTATTCCGCTTGTAACGAATGGACTTTGCGGGTCGTTCGGAATAGTATTCTTATTAACAGTAATGCAAACCTCGTCAAGAAGATGCTCAACTTCTTTACCTGTTTTTTCAAAAGTTGTAAGGTCCAAGAGCATAAGGTGGTTATCTGTTCCCCCTGAAACAATCTTAACGCCTTTTTCGATAAGAGCCTCGGAAAGAGCCTTTGCATTCTTCTTAATCTGCATCTGATATGCTTTAAACTCTTCGCTCTGTGCTTCCTTAAAGCAAACAGCTTTTGCAGCGATGATGTGCATTAAAGGACCGCCCTGACAGCCTGGAAACACAGCCTTATTTATCATAGCACCATATTTCTCTTTGCAGAGAATAAGACCGCCTCTCGGGCCTCTTAATGTCTTATGAGTTGTTGTTGTAACAAAGTCCGCATATGGAACAGGACTCTCGTGGAGACCAGCCGCAACAAGACCTGCGATATGAGCCATATCCACCATAAGGTATGCGCCAACTTCGTCTGCAATTTCTCTAAATTTCTTAAAATCAATCTCTCTTGCATAAGCACTTGCACCTGCTAAAATAAGCTTTGGTTTATGCTTTATTGCAAGTTCTCTTACTTCTTCATAGTTAATTCTGTGAGTAACAGGGTCAACGCCGTATGGAACGACATTGAAATATTTACCTGAAATATTAACCGGTGAACCATGGCTTAGATGTCCGCCGTGGGCAAGGTTCATTCCAAGATATGTGTCTCCCGGTTCCATCGCCGCAAAGAATACCGCAAGGTTGGCAGACGCCCCTGAATGAGGCTGAACATTGGCAAATTCCGCTCCGAAAAGAGCCTTTGCTCTTTCAATCGCAAGTGTTTCAACTATGTCAACATATTCGCAACCGCCATAGTATCTCTTTCCCGGATAACCTTCTGCATATTTATTTGTAAGCGGAGAACCCATAGCTTCCATAACTGCCTCGCTTACAAAGTTTTCAGACGCGATAAGTTCAATCTTATTCTTCTGTCTGTTTGTTTCAAGTCCTATTGCCTCATAAACTTCCTTATCCGCCTTTTTCAAAAAGGTGTAGTCTCTCATATTTTTTCCTCCTGAGCTCTTTACAAATTATATAATATATATTATAATATTTTTACCGCACTTTTGCAAGGGGGATTTTACAATTTGGTGGAAAGTTTAGCAAAAAAGAAAGAAAGAGTCGAAAAAATCATAGATGTTTTTGAGAAAGTTTACGGCGATGCTGACTGCACTCTTGATTATTCTTCTGCCCTTGAACTTCTTATCGCCACTCAGCTTGCAGCTCAATGTACTGATGCGAGGGTTAATTTAACCACCCCTGCTCTTTTTAAAAAATATCCTGACGTTTATGCTTTCGCCTATGCAGACGAGCTTGAACTTCGGGAAATGATAAAATCCTGCGGTTTTTATAAAAATAAGGCAAAAAATATTATCGGCTGTTGCCAAAAGCTTATCTCCGATTTCGGTGGGGAAGTTCCATCCACTATGGATGAGCTTTTATCCCTTCCAGGCGTTGGAAGGAAAACCGCAAATTTAGTTTTAGGGGACATCTTTGGAATTCCAGGTATTGTTGTTGATACCCATGCAACAAGACTTTCCAACAGATTTGGCTTAACAACACACAAAGACCCTTATAAAATTGAGCTTGACTTAATGGAAGTTGTTCCAAAAGACAAATGGTCCTGGTTTTGCCACTGTTTAGTTGAGCATGGCAGAGCATACTGCAAAGCGCAAAAGCCTGATTGTCAGGGTTGCCCTACGGCAGAATTTTGCCCAACATATAATAAATAGGTTATTTTCGGTTTTGCCGATTTAACATATGGAGATGTACCCAAGTGGTTGAAGGGGTCGGATTCGAAATCCGAAAGGTCGGTCCTGCCGGCGCGGGCGTTCAAATCGTCTCATCTCCGCCAAAAACGGAACAAGCAATTGCTTGTTCCGTTTTTCCTTGCAAAAAAATCATAAGCAAAATGCCTATTCTTTTTTATTTTTTTCTCTGTAATTTTCAGGAGTTATGCCTATGGTCTTTTTAAAGGCAAGGTAGAAACCGTTGTAGGACTGATAGCCCACCTCTTCCGCTATTTCTTTTATTTCCTTTTCCGTATCTGTTAAAAGTCTTTGGGCAATCAGCAGTCTTATTCTTTTAAGGTGCTGACGAAAGCCTTCGCCAAAGGCATTTTTTATCATTCTTTCCGTTTGCTTTTCGCTCAGATAAAGACTTCTGGCAAGTTCTTCAAGGCTTATATCCTCTTTATAATGCTCATTAAAATACTCTTCAATCATAAAAGCCCTCGTATCATACTCGCTGGCATTCTTTTCATAATCATTGCCTTCGCCTTTTTCCTCTTCAAAATGAGAGAAAATTTCTGAAAACAACAAAACAAGCTCGGCTTTTATTATATCTTCAGCAACGATAGACTCCGAATATATATTAGCGGCGATTTTGCCGAGACATTCTCCAATCTGATTGTTCTGGTAAAACGGAGTTATATTATTCTCGCCTTTCAGCTTTTCCCTTACAAGTTTTTCGTAATCCGCACCGCTTTTCTTCTGGTTTCCCTCAATAAAGAAAGTAAAGCTCATAACGGCTGTGTCTTCCCCCTGGGGAATCAGGCTGTGGAAGGTTTCGGGGGCAATAAGCACGGAATCCTTTTCCTCTAAAATCAAAGAGTCGTTTTCCGTTTTAAGCATAGCGCTTCCACGCATAAAAAACAAAAATTCAAATGCGGCGTGGTTGTGCATAGGAGATTTCGGGAACTTTTCCCCGTGATAAAAGCCTGTTATAACTGCTTTTATTGTAATATTCCCCATTCCTACTTTAAAAACTGAAAACATTCGCATACCGTCCCCTCCTTTATCCAAACTAACAAACAGCCCAAAACAGACTGATATTTGTTAGTTTTATTTGTTTACTTTCGGGCTTTGTGATTAGTATAATATAATCATAAAGAAATGTCAAGAAAAAAGCTATGGAGGTTTTTAACTATGTCAAAAGCACAAGAACTTTATGCACATGCAAGAAAAAGAATCCCCGGCGGAGTACAGCTTTTATCAAAGCGTCCTGAACAGTTTGCACCGAGACAGTGGCCATCTTACTTTACTAAGGCTAAGGGCTGTGAAGTTTGGGATTATGACGGAAAGCACTATTACGATATGACAACAAACGGAATCGGCGCATGTATCCTCGGTTTCGCTGACCCTGATGTTAACAAGGCCGTTATCAACAGAATCAAAAACGGCGCTATGTCAACACTCAACCCACCCGAAGAAGTTGAGCTTGCGGACAAGCTCTGCGAAATTCATCCTTGGGCTTCTTCTGTTCGTTTTGCCCGCACAGGCGGCGAAAGCTGTGCTGTTGCTGTTCGTATTGCCCGTGCAACAACAAAGCGTGATATGATTGCAATCTGCGGTTACCACGGTTGGAGCGACTGGTATCTTGCATCTAACTTAAATTCAGACGGCTCACTTGACGACCTTCTTCTTCCCGGTCTTAAACCTGCCGGCGTTCCGCAGGCGCTCAGAAACTCTGCCATTACTTTCCATTATGATAACAAAGAAGAATTCGATGAAATCATTAAAAACTATGGCGACAGATTAGCTTGTGTTATTATGGAGCCTGTTCGTAACTATCTTCCTAAGGACAATTTCTTAGAATATGTTCGCGACGAAATCCATAAAGCAGGCGGACTTCTTATCTTTGACGAAATCACAATCGGTTGGAGATTAACCTTCGGTGGTTCTCATAAGCTTATCGGTGTTAACCCTGACATTGCTGTATTCGCAAAGGCTCTCGGAAACGGACACCCAATCGGCGCTATTATCGGCACAAAAGAGGCTATGG
>JAZOAF010000062.1:0-3075 GCA_045595345.1 Clostridia bacterium
CTGACTATGAAAAGATTTCCCAAGGAGACGATTTGAAAATCGAAAACCTTATTGCATCCGTTAAAGAGGGCAAAGATATTGTTATTAAAAACATAACAACAGGGGAAAACATCCCTTGTGAAGCAGGCCTCAGCGGAAGAACAAAGGCAATTATCTTATCCGGCGGACTTTTGAGCTATACCAAAGAGAATTTCTAAGGAGGAAACAAAAATGGAAAAGATTAAAATGATTACCCCTCTCGTTGAGATGGACGGGGATGAAATGACAAGAATTATATGGAAGATGATAAAGGATATCCTTTTAACTCCATATATTGACCTTAAAACAGAGTATTATGATTTAGGCCTTGAATACAGAAACGAAACAAACGATCAGGTTACATTTGACAGTGCCGAGGCAACTAAAAAATACGGTGTTGCCGTAAAATGTGCAACAATTACGCCTAACGCTGCCCGTATGAGCGAATATAACCTTAAAGAAATGTGGAAATCTCCAAACGGAACAATAAGAGCTATCCTTGACGGAACAGTTTTCAGAACTCCGATTATCGTTAAAGGCATAACTCCTTTTATCCCTACTTGGACAAAACCAATAACTATCGCAAGACACGCATACGGCGATGTTTATAAAAATACAGAGATGCAAGTTCCTGCTGGCGCAAAATGTGAGCTTGTTATGACTGATAAAGACGGAAATGAAGTAAGACAGTTAATCCATGAGTTTGGTGACAGCGCAGGTATCATTCAGGGTCTTCATAATGTTGACAAGTCAATCGAAAGCTTTGCGAGAAGCTGTTTCAACTTTGCTCTTGACACAAAGCAGGATTTATGGTTTGCAACAAAGGACACCATTTCTAAAAAGTATGACCACCGCTTTAAAGACATCTTCAACGAGATTTTTGAAAAGGAATATAAAGAAAAGTTTGATGCTCTCGGCATTGAATATTTCTACACCTTGATTGACGATGCTGTTGCAAGAGTTGTACGAAGCGAGGGTGGATATATCTGGGCCTGCAAGAACTATGACGGGGATGTTATGAGCGATATGGTTGCAACTGCTTACGGAAGCCTTGCAATGATGACCTCCGTTCTGGTTTCTCCTGACGGCGTTTATGAATATGAGGCGGCTCACGGAACAGTTCAGCGCCACTATTATAAACATTTAAAGGGCGAAAAGACTTCAACAAACAGCGTTGCAACTCTCTTTGCATGGACAGGCGCGCTCAGAAAAAGAGGCGAGCTTGACGGCCTGAATGACCTCGTTGATTTCGCAGACAAGCTTGAAAAAGCAACAATCAAAACTATCGAGGACGGCGTTATGACAGGAGACCTTGCTCTTTTATCTTCTCTTCCAAATAAGGAAAAGGTTGACACAGAAGAATTCCTTCTCGCCATCAACGAAAGGCTTAAAGAAATGTTATAAAATAAAAACTCCGAAAGTTAACCTTTCGGAGTTTTCTTTTTAAAGACTTTTTATTTTGGCAATACATTTTTTGCAGATTCTCTTGTCGCCAAATTCAACAACATCCTCAGCGCTTGCGCAGAACATACAAGCAGGCTCATACTTTTGAAGAATAATTCTGTTGTTATCTGTAAAAATTTCCAACGGGTCCCCCTCTTTAATACGAAAACTGTTTCTGATTTCCTTAGGGATAACAATTCTTCCTACCTTGTCAATGTCCCTTACCATACCTGTTGATTTCATTTTTCTTCTCCCTTTTCAAAAAGATTATTTTATTATAGGGAAATTATACCATAATTGTAAAATATTGTCAATAGTTTTTTGCAAATTATAGGTAAATTTTGTCAAAAATATAGTTAAAATAAAGAATTGCGGTGGAAAAGGTTAGAAAAAAAGCAAAAACCGCCCCTGCCTTTTTCCCGTTTTTAAGTTGCGCTATCCCGAAAGAAACTGTATAGACCGTTTCCCAAAGGACTAAAAGTCCGACAAAAATTTTAAGCATTTCCATTTCCCCTTTAAACAGTTCCGATTTGTGTCCGTTTTATTTCTGCATCAATTTCAGGGAGGAAATATATCTTCGGGAAAGCTTTGTCCCATTTGATTTCTTCCCATTCTCCCACTGTTTTGCATTTTTCTCTGACATAATTCCCAATTCCGAAAATATCGCAGTTTGCTTTCTGAGATTCCAAAAATATGGCATAGGCTTCTTTATTCAAATACTCTTCAATGTCTTTTTCACGGATTTCGCCTCCCGAAAGAGTTACCTCTGCCGAAAAGGACATTCGCATGACGGCTGTTCTGTCTTCTTCGCTTTCTCTTACGGAAATTTTATTTTTCCCTTTTGGGGTAAGCTTTACGGAGTGGACCTTGCCGTTTTTTTCTATGCCTATTTCTGCCTCAGGAATTTCTCCTGTCAGCAGTCCGTAAATTTTACTCTTCTGTGGGGATAACTCCCCCACAGCTTTATAATCTTTTATCATACACAGCCCTGAAAATTCCGACTTTGAGCTTGACACCCGCTTAATATCTTCTTTCCCAAAGTCTGCGCTGTTTTCGCTTTCCCCTACTCTCCCCATAGGAAGCACCGTTCCCAGCGTTTCCGACTCATTGACGAACTCCCAGAGCTTTTTAGGGGCTGTTAAGACCGCTCCGTTTTCAAAGACCAGTTCATAATATTCAGCGGTGTTTGCCTCTAAGGACGGGTTTACTCCCCTAAGAAATTCTTCCGCTTTGCCTTTGGTTATACACATTCTCGTATTAGGCCGAACCTCTCTTTCTCTAAGAAGAAATGACATATGATGAGAGAGACCCTCTTTGGCGGTCTCTTCTGAAACAGCAATCATTTTAAGATGGGAGAGATTTATTTTCTTGCTTAAAAAATTATTGACGATTTCTCTCGCCTCGTATAAATTATCAGCTCCGATAACTATATTTTCAACGCGAGTATTTTCTTCGTCATCTCCTGCCTTATTTATCTCTCCGCCTCCGCCCATGGCAAGTGGAGAGGAAACCTGAAAGGTATAGTTATAGCTCTCCTCCGCCTTATCAATTCCCAGCGCAATAACATATGCCGTTGTGTCAATCTCCTGATTATCATAGCAACCGCAAAGGGAT
>JAZOAF010000063.1:0-3793 GCA_045595345.1 Clostridia bacterium
GTTCATATCAAGAATTTTTCTGGCAACCTCGTGAGCTGTCCAGCCACGGCTGTTGCTGACTTTTTTATATTTGTTAAAGGTGGAATTAACATTTGCGCTTGCCCACATAGCGATAATTAAAGCAGGCAAAACAAAGATGATATATGTGTAATCAATTCCGTAGAACATAAGTTGTTACGCTCCTTTATAATAAAATTTCGCCGATTTCCACTGAGTTGCCCTTTAAAAAGCTTTGCGTATCCATTCTCTTTTTGCCCAATGGCTGAACCTCGCAAAGAAGAAGGGAGGTTCCGTCTCCGCAGGCAACTTCGATTTTCTTATCAGGAAGACCGATAATCTCCCCTGCCTTTTTGTCGGTTTTGCCTCCGATGGATGCAGTAAAAATTTTGAGGACTTCCCCTTTATAAAGTGTATGAGCGGTTGGGTATGGATTTGTCCCTTTTATTAAAGAAAATATCTCTTTTGCGCTCTTTGTCCAATCAATTTTTCCTGTGTTTTTATCAAGCATCTTGGCATAGCTTGACTCAGCGTCATTTTGAGGAGTTCTCGTTATGCTTCCGTCTTTGATTTTTTCAAGAGTTTTGATAAGCGCCTCTGCCCCTAAATAAGAAAGACGGTCAAAAAGCTCCCCTGCGGTTTCGTTTTCCCCGATTTTCGTTTTAAGGGTTAAAAGCATATCCCCTGTGTCAAGGCCGTTATCCATCTGCATTGTGGTAATCCCCGTCTCTTCCTCGCCATTTATAACCGCCCACTGAATAGGTGCGGCACCACGGTATTTCGGAAGAAGAGAGCCGTGAACATTAACGCATCCGAATTTTGGAAATTCAATAATATATGGAGGGAGAATTTTGCCGTATGCAACAACGATTATTATGTCCGGATTAAGAGTTTTTAATTCTTCCATAAATGCTTCGCCTTTAAGAGTTTCCGGCTGGAAAACGGGAATATTATGTGCAGTGGCACACTCTTTAACCGGCGGCGGAGTAAGATGATGTCCTCTGCCCTTTGGTTTGTCAGGCTGAGTGACAACTCCGCAAATTTCATAATTATTTTCTATAAGAATTTCAAGGGACGGTACCGCAAAATCCGGTGTTCCCATAAAAAGAATTTTCATAATTTAAGTCAACGCCTTTCTGCGCATTTTTTAGTCAAGTTCAAGTTCTCCCTCGTCTGCCCATCTTGAAACCTTTTCCATAAACATATGTCCGTCAAGGTGGTCAATCTCGTGGCAGAATGCCCTTGCTGTAAGCCCCTCGCCTGTATAGGTCTGCCATTTGCCTTTTCTGTCCTGGAACTTGATTGAAACGATATTCGGGCGGGTAACTTCGCCGAATTTCCCGGGGTTACTGAGGCAACCTTCAAAGTCGGTCTGTTCCCCTTCGGCGTGAGTAATTTCAGGGTTGATAAGCTCTAAAATTTCTTCCCCTGTGTCAACGAGGGCAATCCTTTTAAGCACTCCGACCTGAGGAGCGGCAAGACCGACTCCGTTTGACTGGATAAGAGTTTCGCGCATATCGTCAAGAAGAGTTATAATTCTTTCGTTTATTTCGTCAACAACTCTGCATTTCTTTGTAAGAACATCATCGCCGACTTTAACAATATTTCGTATAGCCATTTTTATCTCCTTTTATAACATATTTGTTGGATTTATATCAATGCTTAAAAAGACCTTTTTGGAGTCCTCTTTAATGTCGGATAAAGACTTTAAAAGAGGATGAATTTTTTCGCTGTCCGCCTTCAAAAGCATTCTGTATCTGTATTGATTTTTGATTTTGGATAATGGAGCGGAAGAAGGGCCGACAACAGAGCTTATAAAATCATTGGTCTTCATATAATCCTTAACCAAAAGATTTATTTTCTCCATAAACTGTGCTGTATTTTCTTCATTTTCTCCGTTTGCCATAATGGATATTATGTCGCAAAACGGCGGATAATTAAGCCTTTTGCGACTTGCGATTTCAGAGTCATAAAAGCTTAAATAATCGTGGTCCTTTGCAAAAACAACGGTTGAGTTTTGCGGCTGATAGGTCTGGATAATCGCCCTGCCCTTTATCTCCCCTCGGCCTGCCCGTCCGCAAACCTGAGTTAAAAGGGAGAAACTTTTCTCACTTGCTCGGAAATCATCCATACAAAGAGATGTGTCTGCCGCAAGAACGCCGACTAAGGTAACATCAGGGAAGTCAAGACCTTTCGTAACCATCTGAGTTCCGACCAAAATGTCCGCCTCGCCTCGCCCGAAAGCAGAGAGAATTTCCTCGTGCCCACCTTTGTGAGAGGTGGTGTCCGTATCCATTCGAAGAACCCGTGCGGTTGGAAATTTATCTAAAAGTGCCTCTTCAATTTTCTGTGTCCCCGTGCCGAAAAACTTAATGTGCTTTGAGCCGCATTCAGGGCAAACCTCGGGAACAGGCATTTCCTTACCGCAGTAATGACAAACCATAGTGTTTTTATGTTTGTGATAGGTCATTGAAACACTGCAATCGGTGCACTCTAAAACATATCCGCATTCACGGCAGGAGGTAAAGGTTGAATAGCCTCGCCTGTTTAAGAAAAGGATTGTCTTGGTTTTGTTTTCAAGGTTTTTTGCAATCTCTCTTTGAAGAGTAAGAGAAAGAGGGGAAAAGTTTTTATGGTTAAAAAGTTCTCCTCGCATATCAACAATCTTAACCTCGGGAAGCTCCATTTCGTTGTATCTGTGAGTCATTTCAAAAAGGGTGTATTCCCCGTTTTGTGCTTTATAAAAGCTATGGAGCGATGGAGTTGCAGAGGCTAAAAGCACAGTTGCTCCGCTCTCCTTTGCTCTTTTTTCGGCAATATCCTTTGCGTGATACTTCGGCGTTGTGTCGGACTTGTAGCTTGTTTCGTGCTCCTCGTCTAAGATTATTATGCCGATATTTTCAAAAGGCGCAAAAATCGCTGACCTTGCCCCTACAACAACGCTGACCTCGCCGTTTTTGATTTTGTTCCACTCATCAAATCTCTCCCCTTGGGAAAGACGGCTGTGGATAACTGCGACACTATCTCCGAAACGGCTTACAAATCGGTTGACGGTCTGCGGAGTCAGAGAAATTTCGGGAACAAGCATAATTGCCGTTTTGCCTATCTTTAAGCAGTGGTCAATGGCTTGAAGAAAGACCTCTGTTTTTCCGCTTCCCGTAACCCCGCGAAGAAGAATTGTCTCGTTTTTGGAGGCGGAAATATTATTCTTTAAATGGTCAATAACCTGTCTTTGCTCAGGGGTCGGAACATAATTTTCGCTTGGCTTATACTTGTTTTTGTTGTAAGCCTCGCGGTAAACCCTCTCGTTGAAAATCTCAACCAAGCCCTTTTTAGAAAGAGCAGAAAGGGTAGCGGAATTTCCCCCTGAAAGGGTATAAAGCTCGGTTACCTTTATGGGATGAATTTCGCACAAAGCTTTAAGCATCTGCCCCTGAACCTTTGCTCTCTTTGAAAGCATTTCGTCGGCTAATGACAAAGCTTCATCTTCACTTATTTTAAGCTCAGCATATCGGGCGGTTTTTTCGCGGGCTCCGCTTTCAAGTCCCGGAGGAAGAAAAAGGCGAAGTGCCTGATAAAATGAGCAGAAATATTTTTCCTTTACCCAAAGGCAAAGGTTTAAAATTTCTTCCGAAACAAAAGGCTCTTTATCAAGAACTTTTCTGATTTTTTTAAGGTTTTCAAACTGGCTGCTCTTTGTTATTTCCACAACAATACCCCGTGCGAAAAAGTTTCCACGGCCGAATGGGACCTCAACTCTTGACCCAACAGAAACTTCCATATGGGAAGGAATTTC
>JAZOAF010000064.1:0-4479 GCA_045595345.1 Clostridia bacterium
GCATAAGGAGAAGTTCTTGGTTTAAAAGCGCCCCCACGGAGCATTGTCGCCCCTGACGCTTTAACCGACTTTGCAATCTCGCAGATTTGTTCTTCTGATTCAACTGAGCAAGGACCTGCAATAAGCGCCAAGATTCCGCCTCCGACTGTTGCATCGCCTACCTTTATAACAGAATCATCAGGGTGGAACTTTCTGTTCGCATTTTTATAAGGCTCCTGAACTCGCATAACATCTTCAACGAATTCGAGGGCTTTAACCAAATCAATGTCAACCAAAGAGGTGTCCCCCAAAAGTCCCATAACAGTTCTGTGAGTTCCCTGAATGAAATGGATGTCAAGACCTAAACTTTTAATCCAGTCCACCAGATTGCTGACTTGTTCATCGTTTCTGCTTTCCTTTAATACAACTATCATTTTAAAACATCTCCTTAAAAATGTATGGTTTATAAAAATAAAAAAATCTTGCAGAGCGTGCTGCAAGATTTAATACTTATCGTTTTATAAAATAACGGTAATTAACTTGACTATGCACGCAAATAAGCTTTACGGTAATAAAAACCTGTAAAGCTAAAATAAAAGTATGCACTTGTCAAAGCAAGTAAGTTGCGCATAATAATTACCTCAAAAACTCAATTTATTGAATTATAGCACAGTGAATTTTCATTGTCAAGAGAAAAAATAAAATTATTTTTCCAACTCTTCGATTATATCCTTTTCCTTTGGGAGGAACAAGAGCCAGTCAGAAAGGCTTCGTTTATTATAATCATTATTTCCACAGGATAAAAGCTTTCCGTTTAAAGTAAGTCCTACGGAAAAATCATCCCCTGCTGAAATTGCAACAACATCTGACCAGGAGGAAACATTGCATTGTTTAAAGGAATTAAGTCCTGCCGAGAGAACTTCTCCGTCTGCTTTAAGAGCAAGAGTGTGATAGCTTCCTGCCGCAACGGTCAGGATATCCTCCCATTTTGAAACTTCTCCCTGACCGAAATGGTTGTTTCCCAATGGAGAAACAGTTCCGTCGGAGTGAAGAAGAATGGTGTGACTGTCGCCGACAGCCGCCGCCGTAATGTTTTTAAAACCCGAAACATCGCATTGCCCGTAGCTGTTATCCCCAACGGCTAAGACATTTCCCTTGGAGGTTATACCTATTATATGATTGTTTCCCGTTGCCAGAGCAACAATGTCTTTCCACTCTGAAATTTCGGCAAGAGGAGACTCTTTATCCCCTGCAAAAAGAACGGAGTTTTTATTATTTATTGCCGCAGTATAGTCTTTTCCTGCACCGATTGCAATAATATTTTTCCATTTTCCGGTATTGCACTGTCCCGCAGAGTTATTCCCGATTGCCTTAACCTTTCCCGATGAGAGAAGAATAACGGAATGGTTTTCCCCTGCTGCAACGGCAATGGCGTCTTTAAAGGATAAAACATCCGTCTGCCCGAAAAGATTGCTTCCTGTCGCCAGAACTTCCCCCGAGGAAACAAGACCGATTGTGTGGTTTTTCCCCGTTGCGATGTAGTTCTGGAAATCGCTCTCGCTGTTTCGTGTGCGTCCGTATAAAATCATACTGCGAAGAGAGCTGTCGCGGTAATCTCCAAGCTCCATAAAAATCGAAATAGCCTCGTCTCCCTTACCGCTGTCCATAAGAGTAACCGCCGTATTATAGCGGATTGACGGGATAATAACAAAATAAAGAATAATTAAAATTGAAACAGCTCCTGCAAAAAGAGGGAAAAGAAAGGACGGCTTTTTAAGAAAATTAAACCGCGATTCTTTTTCGGCTGTTTTTGTAACTACGGAAATGTTTTTGGAGGTATAAACAGTTGCCCCGCAGTACGGACAAGTATTGTCAATTGCGTCAAGAGTGTCAAAAGCAATAACAGCACCGCAGGATGAGCATTTAATTTCAGCCATATGTATACCTCCTTGAAAATTTCTATAAAAACCCGCCCGCCTTTTTCAGCGCGGCGGTTTTAAATTTAAGCGTTAAACTGCGCTCCGATAATAAGAACCAGAGTAAATATGATTGCGCCAACTAAGGCAACCGCCAGAAGACCTTTGAAATAAGGCTTTCTGATTTTGATTCGGGATATAAAAAGAAGACCGATAGCCAAAAGACCGATATTGTAAAACCGAACAAGAGAGCCTTTTGTTATGAGAAGGTCCAGGACGAGAAGAAGCGGGAGAAGAATGGAAATGCTTGTAACAGGAAGACCTTCATAGTATTTTCTCTTTCCCTCGTCATTTGCAGCACGGTTTATTTCCGAAACATTGAAATATCCAAGACGGATAACCGCTGCCAGAACATAAATAATGATGCAGATAATAGTGAACCAGAAGTTAAAAGACTCAATATCGCTCATAAAATTAAAAACGATGATTGCAGGGAAAGCTCCGAAAGCAATCAAATCGCAAAGGGAATCAATCTGAATCCCGAATGCCTTTTCATTGTCATTTCTTTTGCACCGCCTTGCAATAGCACCGTCGAACATATCGCAAATACCGCAAACCATAAGGCAAAGCACAGATTCTTTAAGGTCTCCGCGAAAAGCCAGAAACATACCCACAATGGAAACAGATAAGCCAATGTAGGTTAAAATGACTGAAAAATTATAATAACCAATCATAATAACGCCCCTTAGATAAATATGAATAAATTATAACATATGTGATAGTGTATTGCAACAAAAATATTATTCAGTAGATTGAACAAAGAAAGGATAGAAAAAGATAGAATAATGTATACGAAAGATGATTGACAAGGAAAGGATAAAATGATAAAATTTGTAGGTACAGTTATTTTTTAGGAGGATGGCTATGCAATACTTAGATGAATATAAAAAGTGGCTTTCAAGCGAAGTTGTTGATGCAGAGACAAAAGCAGAGCTTGAAGGAATTAAAGATAACGACAAAGAAATAAAAGAGCGTTTTTATAAGGATTTGGAATTTGGAACCGCAGGCCTTCGCGGTGTTATGGGCGCAGGTATAAACAGGATGAATGTTTATATTGTCCGTAAAGCAACTCAGGGTCTTAGTGCCTTTATTTTAAGTCAGGGAAAAGAGGCGGCTGAAAAAGGCGTTGCCATTTCCTATGATTCAAGAAACAATTCTGAGCTTTTTGCAAGAGAAACAGCTTGTGTGCTGGTTGCAAACGGAATAAAGGTATACCTTTCAGATGCTTTAAGACCTGTTCCCGAGCTTTCATTTGCTGTGCGTCATTTCGGCGCTTTTGCAGGGGTTATGATAACTGCAAGCCATAACCCTGCCAAGTATAACGGCTATAAAGTATATGGCGAGGACGGAGGTCAGGCACCTCTTGAACTTTCCGATAAAGTTCTGGAAGTAATCGGCAAAACCGATATATTTAAGGATGTTAAAACAGTTTCCTTTGAGGAAGCGGTACAGAACGGTAAAATTGAATTTTTCGGCGAGGAATTCGACGAAGTTTATCTTGAAAATGTGCTTAAACAGCAGATAAATAAGGACGCAGTAAGAAAGGTTGCGGATGATTTTAAAATCATATATACTCCTCTCCACGGAAGCGGTAATGTTCCTGTCCGCAAAATGCTTGCAAAGGTAGGCTTTAAGAATGTACTTTTGGTGGAGGAGCAGCTTGTTCCTGACGGAAATTTCCCAACGGTTAAATCTCCTAACCCTGAAAATAAAGAAGCCTTTGATATGGCTATTGAGATTGCAAAGAAAAACGATGTTGATCTTATAATAGGAACAGACCCTGACTGCGACAGAGTGGGTATTGTTGTCCGTGATAATAACGGTGAATATACCGCCCTTACAGGAAATATGACAGGGGCACTTTTAACTGAATACATCTTAAACGGAAGAAAAGAAAACAATAATCTTCCAAAAGACGGCGTCATAATAAAAACAATCGTAACAACCTATATGGCGGATGTAATCTGCAAAGCCTATGGGGCTACTGTTATGAATGTCTTAACCGGCTTTAAGTTTATAGGCGAGAAAATCAAGGAATTTGAAGAAAAGAAAAATCATACCTATCTCTTCGGCTTTGAAGAAAGCTATGGCTATCTTGCAGGAACTCACGCAAGAGATAAAGACGCCGTTGTGGCAACTATGCTTATAACTGAAATGGCGGCATGGTATAAGGAAAAGGGAATGAGCCTTTATGAAGGACTTATGGCTCTTTATGAAAAATACGGCGTTTTCAGAGAAAAGGCAGTTTCTATTGAAATGGAAGGACTTGACGGCAATGAAAAAATTGCAGGTGTTATGAAAGCCATAAGAGAAAATGCACCGGCAGAGATAGGCGGCAAAAAGGTACTCTCTGCAAGCGATTTGCTTCAAGGAATAGAGAAAAACCTCGAAACAGGCGCAGAGGAGGAAATAAATCTTCCAAAGGCAAATGTACTCTTATTTAAGATGGAGGACGACTGCTGGTGTGCTGTCCGCCCGTCAGGAACTGAACCGAAAATCAAGTTCTATATAGGAAGCAAAGGAA
>JAZOAF010000065.1:0-5689 GCA_045595345.1 Clostridia bacterium
CTGCCCCAACCATAACTGTGCAAAGGGACACTACCATTGTGAGCGCTAAAACTAACGCTAAAATTTTCTTAGTCATTTTTATACCACTCCTTAAAAATTGGATTAATAATTTATAAATTTACCTGAACCATAATTATACAGCATTTTTTTTATTTTGTCAAGAGGGTTATTAACCTCTTCTTTTTGTTGCATTATAGCCTTGAAGAATATGAATATTTTCAAGTGCCTTGCCTGTGCCGAGGGCAACGCAGGATTCCGCATCCTCTGCGACATAGGTTTTAATGCCGGTTTCTTCTTCGATAATCTTATCCATTCCGTAAACCAGAGCGCCGCCGCCTGTGAGCACTATACCTCTTGAACTGATGTCCCCGATGAGTTCCGGAGGAGTCTTTTCAAGAACTGCTTTAACTGCCATAACTATGCTTTCAGCAGGCTCAGCCAAAGCTTCAAGCATTTCATCAGAAGAGATTGATAAAGTTTTCGGAAGGCCTGTAACCAAGCTTCTTCCCCTTACTTCCATAACAGGATGGTCTTCTCTTCTGTATACACAGCCAATGTTAACCTTCATTTCCTCTGCTGTTCTCTCGCCGATTAACACATTATATTTCTTTCTTATATATCTTACGATTGCTTCGTCAAATTTATCCCCGGCAACCTTTATGGACTGGCTTGTAACAATACCGCCCAGGGAAATAACCGCAACATCTGTCGTTCCGCCGCCCATATCAACAACCATGGAGCCGTAAGGCTGGGCAATATCAATTCCGCAACCGATTGCAGCGGCAATAGGTTCTTCAATAAGATGAACTCTTCCTGCCCCTGCCTGAATTCCGGCATCGATAACCGCTCTTTCTTCAACTTCTGTAACTCCGCTTGGAACACAGATTATAACTCTCGGTTTAAAGAAAGACCTTTTGCAAACTCTTCCCAAGAAATATTTAACCATTCTTTCTGTTGTGTTATAATCCGAAATAACTCCATCACGGAGAGGACGGATTGCAACAATGTTTCCCGGAGTCCTTCCAAGCATTCTTTGAGCCGCATCGCCTACTGCGTGAAGCTTATTGGTGTTCTTGTCAATTGCAACAACGGAAGGTTCCTTAGTCACAATCCCCTTGCCCTTAACATACACCAGAACGGATGCAGTCCCAAGGTCAATTCCAATATCCTGACCAAAATGCATTTGTATCTCTCCTATCTATCACAAAAAATGAATATTTAACTGTGATTTATGTACACTTTTTCTCACCTTCTATGATATAACAAAAATTTTAAAAAGTCAATACCTTCCAAATAAAAAACACGACTTTTTTCAAAGTCGTGTCCTTATTTTTATTTGTGATAGGTTTTTCCCTCGTTTATGGTAAATCCTCTGTAAATCTGTTCGGATAATATAAGGCGCATAAGCTGATGGGGGAAGGTCATTTTAGAAAAGCTCAACCTCTTTTTAGAAAGAGTCTTAACCTTTTCCGACAGTCCGAAAGAGCCTCCTATAATAAAGGCAATATGGCTCACTCCATCACTTGCCGTCTTTTCTAAAAAGCGGGCAAACTCCTCCGAGGTTTCTTCTTTTCCTTCTACGCAAAGGGTCACTACCATAGCTCCCTTAGGGATTTTCGCCTCTATCCTTTCCCCCTCTTTTAAAAGAACAATCTCTTTTTCCTTATCCGAGGGGTTTTCAGGGGTAGGCTCATCCTTTACCTCAATTATATCAAAGGTGCAGTATCTTTTCAGCCGTTTTTCATATTCCGCAATTGCCTCACGGACAAATTTTTCTTTGATTTTGCCAACGGCAATAACTGTAATCCCTATCATTACGGCTGGAAATAGTACCCAACGCCGCGCTTTGTCATAATATTTACAGGCACTGACGGGTCATCTTCAATCTTCTCACGGAGTCTTCTGACCGTTACATCGACGGTTCTGACATCGCCGTAATATTCATAATCCCAAACGCTTTCTAAGAGCTTTTGTCTTGAAAAAATGCGGTTCGGCTGGCTTGCCAGATGCTTGATTAAATCAAATTCTCTTATTGTAAGGTCAATTAAATTACCATTTTTATAAAGCTCATATCTGTTGAAGTCGAGAACAAAGTTGCCGATTTCAAGTGTATCCTTTTCAGTCTGAACTTCTGTCACCTCAGGAGAAACACGGCGCATATTCGCCTTGATTCTTGCCATAAGCTCTCTTACGCTGAACGGCTTTGTTATATAGTCGTCTGCGCCCAATTCAAGACCCAAAACCTTATCAACCTCTTCCTCTCTTGCTGTAAGCATAAGGATTGGAACAGATGAATTCTCGCGGATTTTACGGCAAACTGTAAACCCGTCAATTTTAGGAAGCATAACATCGAGAAGGATTAAGTCAGGCTGAACTGTCTTGGCTTTAAGAAGAGCCTCTTCCCCGTCATATGCCTCGTATACTTCATAGTTTTCCTTTTGAAGATTAAGTTTGAGTATTTCAACTATCGGTTTTTCGTCATCAACAACTAAAATCTTTTTGTCCATAATTTACACCTCATATCTTAATATGATACATATCCTAACGGATTTTGGTATACACCGTTTTTCTTGATTTCAAAATGCAAGTGTGTTCCCGTGCTTCGTCCTGTGCTTCCCATTTTCGCAATGGTCTGGCCCTGGCTTACTCTCTGTCCTTTGGAAACCAAAAGCTGAGAATTGTGTCCATATGCAGTCTGGAAGCCGTTTCCGTGGTCGATTATTATATAATAACCGTATCCGCTCATCCAGCCTGAATAGGTAACTGTTCCCGATGCCGCAGCCTTGATTGCGGAGCCATGGCTTCCTGCAATATCAATTCCGTTATGGTTTCGTCCCCAGCGGTAGCCGTATCTGGAAGAAAGATATCCGCTTGCAGGTCTTAAAAATTGCGGAGGAACCTTTGTTCCTACCCGTCTTACCTCTTTAACAGGCTCGGAAATCACTTCCGATGATAATATTTCCCTGCCTATTTCAATGCCGTTTTCCGTTTTGATTGTGGCAAGATTTTTAACTCTTCCCTCAACACCTTTGGAAACTACGCTGTATTCGCCCTGATAGATATTCGGGTCGTCCTGTTTCTCGATTTCAAAAGGCACAGCCTCTTCATATTCAACAGTCTTGGTTGCAATAACCGAGAGCAGAGGAACTGCCTTTTCAACTATAATCTGGTCTCCTATATGGATAACCGCTCCGCTTGCAAGGTTAGGGTTTAACGCAACAATTTCAACACTGCTCCGCATACCGAACTTCTCAGCAATGCCTGAAAGGGTGTCCCCTGATACAACGGTATATTTTTCCAACTCCCTGTCCGTTCCTGCGAGAATGCTTATAGCCTCTTCAAAGGTGGAAAGAGTATTTATTCCGTGGTCATAGTCAAGGCTGTATGTATATTTCTCTTTGGTTTCAAGAACCGTATCATCGGTAATCTCAACCCCGCTGTAACGGATTAAATATTCCTCTCTGACTTTCTTGGCAATTGTCTCCGAGGTAACGGCAGTTACAAATTCTCCGTCAATATATATCCCGTAGCTTGAAACGATATAATCAAGGTTGTCAAGAAGATATTTGGATACATCCTCTTTTGTCATGCACTCGTCTCTGTCGACAAGACGGCGGACATATTCAGGATTTTTCGTATAGGTTTCATCCTCGCCCACAAAGGTCTTAACCGCTTTTTCAGCTTCCTTTATGGCGTCTTCAACAACCTTTGTATTATCAATATATCCAACCAAATTTCCATCTATTATAACTTCATACCCGAGAGTATAGTTTCTCGCGCTGAAAAATACACTTACAAGTGTCAGAAATATAATAGCAATAATGCCCGAAACAATATAATGTCTGAAAGTTCTCCAAAGGCTCTTGACATTGTGCATATAAAGGCTCTTTTCATCTACCATAAAGGCACGGTCGGAAATACGCCTTCTGTTTTTTGGCTTTTCAGTTTCTCTATCAAAAATAGCCTTGCCGAATTCTGTCGGCACGCTCTCATTATTTTCGTCTCGCTTATCCCGATTTTCTGCCAAAATATCACCCCTTGCTCCAAAAGGATTGGTTGCAATTATGTTAATATTATATTACAAATCTGTTACAATCCTAATTTTACAATAAAGTTTTTAAAAAGTCAACCTTTTACTTGTTCATTTCATATATTATACGAAGGCCGTCCAAAGTGAGCGTCTTGTCAACAATATCTATGGTTTCGCTCTCAGGAGCAATAAGAACGGAAAGACCGCCCGTTGCAATAACTTTGCAGCCTTTCGCACCCAATTCTTCCCTGATTTTGGAAACAATTCTGTCCACCTGACCTGCCTGACCGTATACCGCACCTGACTGCATTGAGGAAATCGTGTTTCTGCCGATTGCGGTCTGGGGCTTCTTTATTTCAACTCTCGGAAGCTTCGCCGCTCTCTCAAAAAGAGCGTTCATAGAAACCTTTACGCCGGGAGCAATAACGCCTCCTAAATAGTCTCCCTTTTCGTCAATGGCACAGAAGGTTGTGGCTGTTCCGAAATCAACCAGAACAAGAGGCTTACCGTATTTATGAATAGCCGCAACAGCGTTTACAATTCGGTCTGCCCCTACTTCCTTCGGGTTGTCATATTTAATGTTAAGACCTGTTTTAACCCCGGGACCAACCACCATAGGCTCATGCTTAAAATATTTTCTTATTGCATTGCAGAGAGAGTGCATAATAGGCGGCACAACAGAAGAAATTATAACATCCTCAATCTGTGCGCTGTCTATTCCGCTATGCTCTGTAAGCTGGCACAAGGTTATGCCGATTTCGTCAGAGGTCTTGTTCTTGTCCGTTGAAATTCTCCAGCTGTTTTTAAGCTCCGCTCCGTCAAAAAGCGCAACAACTATGTTTGTATTGCCAACATCAATTGCTAAAATCATTTGTTCCCCCGCCTTACTTAAAATTCTTTAAACTCTACCTTTATATTATTATTAACAGTTAAAACTGCATAGCTTCTTCTTGCCGAGCCGGGATTGATTATCGTAACCCCTGCCACTTCCTCAATATCACGGCTATGGGTGTGTCCGTATAGGCAAATCTCTGCTCCCTCTTCTTTCGCTTTTTTTAAAAGGGCGGCAGCAGAATACTTCACGCCGTATTTATGGCCGTGAGTCATAAATACTTTCTTTCCGCCGAAAGTGAAAATTCTGTCCTCAGGAACACTTTTTACAAAGAAATCGTTATTGCCGATAACCTCTGCCACAGTCACTCTCGGGCAGGCAAGAGAAAACTCCTCAATATCGGCGTGCATATCCCCTAAAAACATAACCATATCAATATCTTTTTCGTTTTCATAAGCCTCAATAAGATTCCCCACCGCTCCGTGAGAATCGCTCAGGATAAGTGCTTTCAAATCAATCACTCCTAAAAAATTATTATATAATTAAGTGATAGGAAAGATGCGAAAAAATCAATCTACTAACAAACCAATAATCGGTGTTATAAGCAGTATTATTGATAAAAACAGCAGAAGTCTGCGATTACTAACTTTTCTTCTGATTTTACCAAACAGCCCAGTTGTTAACCCAATAATAGAACCAAAAGTTAAAAGAAAAACTATTGGGAACAAATCGCCATATTTTAATAATGTAAGCGATTCAATAAACAAACTGGCAAATAACAAAGCGATTGCATCAATAATTATAAGAATCGGATTGCTTAATTTCCT
>JAZOAF010000066.1:0-9614 GCA_045595345.1 Clostridia bacterium
TAAGGGCGTTTTTATCCTCATCCTTTAACTCTTTTCCTTTTAAAAGGTCCTTAAAGCGTTTGTCGTTCTTGCCGTCATCCTTTATGTAGATAAAACCATTATCGAGAGAATGGTCTGCAAAATTAAGACCGGTCTTTTTAAAATACTTGATTCTCTTTACAAGAGCCTCAGTTAAAGACGCAAGGTCAACAATTTCTGTTTTGCATACCTTAGCCAGTTTTTCAAAAACCTCTTTCTTCACGCTTAAAAAGTCATCGCATCTTACAGAGAAAGAGCAGTTAGCTTTTTCTTTAAGCTTTTTTACATCGTCTGTTAAAGCTACGCAAGGAGCGATATATTCAACATTGAATTTTTTAAGAATTGCTTGAACTGAAAATCCATCTTTTGAAAGCATTGAATTTGCTTTATCCCAAATCTTTTTGCAAGTTTTCGGGCTTGGGATATCCTTTATGCCAAACACACGGTCAAGCTCCATTAAGGACCAGTCAAACAAAGCGTTTCCAACAAGGGATGGAAAAATCTCACACCACTTCTCGAATTTTTCATATCCTGTTGCTTTTCCTGTTATGTATTTTTCAGGAATACCGCAAATTCTCATTGCGCGGTGCTTGTAGGGGTCAGATTCAAGCCAAAGCTCATAAATATTATTAAATTTTCTGTCCTTTATTAAGTCGTCAACGGATAAATGATTGTGGTAATCAATAATCGGCAACTTTTTGGCGCAGTTATTATACAGCTTCTTCGCCATAGGTGTTGTCAGTAAGAAAGAGTCTTTATATATCTCCATTATTAGTCCCTCCCGAAAGCTTTATCATTTGCCATTTTTCTTATTATCTTCATTATAATTTAAACAAATATATAAAACAATATAGAAAAAAGCCTATTTTTTATAAAAAAAGTCCATAATCTTATTGACAGTTTTCTCTTTATTTGATATATTATTCCTAGTAAAAACAGGGGGAAACTCAGATGTTTAATTTTGTTGTTGATAATATTGAGTTTGTTGTAAAAAGGTCATATCCACCAAACAGCAGTTACTCTATTTCAAAAAAAAATACATACAGATTGGTTTATATTTTAGAAGGCTCGGCGGTCTTCTGTTTTGAAAATGAAAAGATAATCTCAAAAAAGGGGGATGTTCTTCTCCTTGCCCCTGCCAACGACCACGAGGTTAAGGTTGTCGGAGATGAAAACTACGCCTTTATATCTATGTCCTTTTCCGCAGAGATTTCACATTTTTTCTCCGTTTATCAGGCCAATAAACCTGATGCGGAAGAAATTTTCAAAGACGCATACAGGCTTTTCACTATGAATGACGAATACAAGCAATTTTATGTTAAGGGATATATTTATCCTCTTGTTTGCGACATTATAAAAGAGAACAATCCTATCGTTTTTTCAAAGCCTGAAATCGAGAGAGTTATCGTTTTTATAAACCAGAATTACTGCAACAAAATAACCCTTGAAGAGCTTTCCGAAATAAGCGGATACAGCCTTACTCATTTTAAAAGACTTTTCCTTGAACACACAAAAACTTCCCCAAAAAAATACATAAATCACCTCAGGATAAATAAAGCAAAAAACCTGCTTAAATCCAACCTTTTTACCATAAGCGAGGTTGCTGTAAGATGCGGTTTTGAGAATATTTATTATTTCTCAAATGCTTTCAAAAGAGAAACGGGGTTATCCCCGAAAGAATATATGAAAAAACAGGCTACCATATAGTAGCCTGTTTTTTTAAAGTATTTTTTCCATTCCGATTTTCTGAGGGATAAGTCCCATTTTTTCATAAAACTTAATGGCACTCTCGTTACATGACCATACATTTAAGGTCAGGTTGTAAAAGCCCTCTCTCTTTGCAAAATCGAGAACATATTCATATATTTCCTTGCCGATATGCTGTCCTCTTGCAGCTTCGTCAACGCAGAGGTCATCAATATAAAGGGTTTTAATATCGGTTAAAATATTGTTATCTTTATACTGCTGGATAATGCAAAAGGCATAGCCTTTAACCTCCCCCTTATCTTCTGCTACAAAAACAGGTCTTTCGTCATCTGCAATAATTTTTAAAAGTTCATCATCTGTATATTTTTTACAGTCATGCTTGAATATATCAGGTCTTCCGTTATGATGCACCATAAGCACCTGACAAAGCAGGCGGTTTATGGCATTTAAATCGTTTTCTTTTGCTCTTCTTATAATCATTTTATTTACGCCCCTCTGCGATTCCATATACAGTGCAGACAATTGCATAAGGAATTAATAAAATCAGACAAACAACGCTCCATATAGGCGGAAGAAATACGCTTATAATGAAGAGAGCTCCCATAATAACCGTTGCGACTCCTACAAAGCGATTAATTTTCTTGGCTTTTTCGATGCTTAAATCATAGTTTTTGATATAGTCTAGTTGAGGAATACAGCTTCCCGTCACGATTAAAATAACCGCAATAATAGCTATTGCAACTTTTCTCATATCAAAATTCCAGCCGAGTCCATATCCCAGAGTTGCTACATATAATACCACAGTAATCAAAGGAACAAGCCACTTGATAACTCTATCAAATTTCGCTTTTTCTCCGTATTTATGTGCATTTATGTCATTTACAAAACAGCAGACAGTATGCAAAGCCACCATCAAAAGAGGCAGTCCGAAAACAACAAAACCCTTTGAGGCAAAATTATCAGGCTCTCCATAGAAATCAAAATGAATTGCCAGAGTTTCGGGAAGTTCTTTCCAAAGTGCAAGTCCTAAAAGTATAGGCAAAAGGCAAACAGCACTTGTTATAAACCATATTTTCCATTTAAAATCTTTCATTTTTTATCTCCCTGCATAGAATTCTTTTAAGATGAATTGTAGCACCCCTTCTTCTCTTTGTCAATAAAAAATCCCGGTTATCCCGGGATTTTTTTATTAATTACTTTTCTCAAAGTTCTTTGTGCCTACTTCATAGATATCGCAAATAAGCTTTTGAATTTTAAGAGCTTCTCTTCCGCTTATGGTAGGCTCTGTGTCAGCTTCAACAGCTTTATAGAAATCTGCGATCTGGCGGATATGCTGAAATCCCCAATAGTCCTTGCCGTCTTCATAAACAACATCAGGGTCAACAGAAGTCTTTGCACTAAAACGACGACCGTCATTCATAATAATTTCAGCGTTATCATAATCCATTGTAACCTTTCCGTTTTCGCAGAGAAGTCTTATCTCAATGGGGTCGTCACAGCCATAATTGTTCATTGCCCAAAAACCAAGGGTTGCTCCGTTTTTATATCTGATAAAACCTTCGGCTGTATCGTCAACCTCCATAATGGAGTGGCCTCGGTTTGACAGATGTGCCTGAACACTTTCAACTTCGTCATTTATAAACCAGTTGGCAAGGTCAACTGAGTGGATAGCCTGGTCGATTAATACACCGCCGCCTTCTTTATCCCAGGTGCCTTTCCAGTCGGAGAGACTGTAATACTCGTCAGGCTTACACCATGTTAAAACAACTCGGGCAGAAATTACTTTACCCAGAGTGCCATCTTCAATCTTTTCTTTAACCAACTTAGAGGCATCGTTATACCTGCACTGGAATATAATCCCGTACTTAACATTATTTTTCTCTGCAAGGTCAACATTTCTGACGCCGTCTTCATATTTAATACTCATCGGCTTTTCGCAAAGAACATGAACGCCTGCCTCAATTGCATACTTCGAAATAACAGGATGGAGATAATGAGGAACACAAATATGAACGACATCAATGTTATCCTTATTTATCATTTCTCTATAATCATAGTAGGCTTTGCAGTTATATTTTTCCGCCGCTTTATCAGCACGGTCTTTTTTAATGTCGCAAACGCCCACTATCTGTGAGTTTTCCAGATGATGCGCACTTGTTGCGTGCATAGTGAAAATGTTCCCGCATCCTACAATTCCAACTCTAAGCATTCTTTATTTCCTCCAATACATAGTTAAGGGAAGATACACCATCGCATAATGCTGCTCTTTCAATCTTTGCGTTATTCTTTGCGCAGTCTGTGAAGTATACGAGTTCGTTATAGTATCCGCCTAAATCGGAAACATTTCCGCCTTCAAAACCGTCGCCCATAACTTCTTCCTTTTCAATCTTGATTTCTTCCGCCTTATCAGCTGTATAGAGCATAAACTTGCCGCCTGCATTTTCAACAACACCTTTTTCAAATACGACTCTAAATGTTGCTTCAAAAGGATGTGTTCCCGGGAGCGCCCAAGTTCCCTCAACGCTTACAACAAAATCGTCATAAACCAAGAGAGAGTTAATATATGAAGCCTCTTCTCCCGCTATATTCTTAACGGATTTAATCTTGTTCGGCTTGCCAAACTGAGAAAGAACATAGTCCATATCGTGAATATGTAAATCCTGTGCCGCACCGCCTGAAAGTTCATTCTTTAAAAGCCAGTCATTCCAACCCCAAGTTGGAATAGGGCTTAATCTTCTGAAATTAGCATTCAAAATTTTGCCAAGCTCACCTGACTTGATAATTTCAGCAAGTTTAACATATTCGTCCCAGAATCTTATAACCTGCCCAACCTGAACATTTGCACCTGTTTTCTTAGCCGCTTTAAGCATCTGAGCGCCCTGCTTTTTAGTCAGTGCAACAGGTTTTTCAACAAAAACATATTTCACTTTATCCATTGCTGCGATTGCATATTCGCTATGAAGATATGTCGGCAGACAGATATCGATAACATCAACCTTTGCATTATTTATTAACTCATAACCATCAGAGTAGATTGTTGCATTTGTTCCCTCTGCTAATTTTTCAGCACACTCACGTCTTAAATCAGCAAAAGCTACAACCTCAACACCCTCTATATTTTTATAGCAGTTAGCGTGCATTGTTCCCATAAAGCCGCAACCGATTAATCCAACCTTTAACATAATTATTTCCTCCCTAAAATTTTGTCCATTGAAAACGATGTGTTATAAAGAATAGCCTCAGGATAGTGAGTATATGGCGGAAGCATTTCCGCTGTAACCCAGTTATCATAGCCGATTTTATTAAGTTCTGCCATAACATTGGGCCAGTTAACTTCTCCTGCAAGAAGGTCAACAAATCCGTGTAAGTCTCCTGCCGCTCTTCTGTAATCCTTAAAGTGAACCTTTTTAATTCTCTTATTCAAAATCTTTATCCAATGCTCCGGATAACCTGAAAACAGCACATTTCCAACATCAAAATATGAGCCTACATATTCACTTCCCACCTCATCAATAAACTGCGCCATTTCCATTGGAGAAAGCAAAAATCTGTTCCATACATTCTCAACCCCTATATAAACGCCAAGTTTTTCTGCAACAGGGGCAAGTTCTCTTAGTGCGGATAATGCCCTTTCGTAAGCTGTGTCATATTCAACAACTTCGCCCGGGTCAAAAGCAACTTCAACCGCACCCGGAACAACCAGAATAGTGTCACATCCAAGCCATGCGGCAACCTGCAACTGTTTCTTTGTTATTTCCTTTGCCTTTTTAACATTTTCTGCATTTGCAGAAGTATAATTATATGTCCAGTAAAGTCCGCAGGCAAGGCTATAAAGCTCTAAGCCTATCTCCTCCGCCATAGCTTTTACTTTTTTGATGTCTTCTTCTGTTGAGTCCATTGAAACCATTCCGTGCTCGTCAAGAGCAAGTTCAATTCCGTCAAACCCTGCATCTTTTGCAAGAAGCATACACTTTTTAAGGTCTGTTTCCGCAAATGACCAAATACTTATACCTTTTTTCATACAAAAAACCTCCTTGATTATTTGTTACTTATATGATAAAATACAAATATAAGCTTTGGAATATATTTTTTTATTCAAAAGGTATAATTTTGTAAACAAGGAGTTTTTAAATGGGATTAAATTATATAAAACATAAAATTGCAAATCTTATAAACATTACAAAAATAGTTACTATTCATTATTATGAGTTTGATAAAAACTATGTCTATGACGGAGAAAGCCATAACTTCTGGGAAATGGTATATGTGGACGCCGGTAATGTTAAGATAAAAGCCAATAATAAGGATTTTTATTTAAAACAGGGAGAGGTTATTTTTCATAAACCAAACGAATTTCACACCATTGAAACCGACAAAGATGCTTCCGCCAATGTTTTTGTCATCTCTTTTGTTTCCTCCTCCGAAGCTATGAGCTTTTTCAAAGGAAAAACCATGACAGTCCCTTCAAAGCTCAAAAAACATATCGGGATTATTATTGAGGAATATTACGAGACCTTTAACTCTATGGGGACTTCGGATATAAAACTTGTATTAAAAGAAAATCCGCCAATCGGCGGACAACAGATGATTAAAACCTACCTTGAACAATTTCTCATAATGCTTATCAGAAGCGAAAGCGACAATCGGGATTTAAAGATTTTCCCTTCAAAAGAAAGTATGGAAAACCACCTTGTTTCCCAGATAATACAGTTCATCGAAGAAAATACTTACAATAAAATTTCCGTGCAGGACCTTTGTGATAAGCTCAACTATTCCCGACCATATATATCAAAAATCTTCAAGTCTGTTTCAGGTTATACAATTTTAGAGTATATCCTTAAAACCAAAATCCGCGAGGCAAAAAAGCTTATAAGAGAAGAAAAATATAACTTTACTCAGATTTCAGACTTACTCGGCTTTGATAATCCTCACTATTTCTCAACAGTCTTCAAAAAAGTTTCAAATATGACACCGACTGAATATAAAAATTCAGCAAAAAATCCGTAATCAGCAAACAAAAAAAAGACACCGGCTGGTGTCTTTTTTAATATTCAAATAGTCCGTGCTTGTTGCAGTAATAATACATCTTCCCTTTTTGCATTTTAGGGATGCGTTGTCATGAATTGGCTATGCCATGAATTCTATCTTCGCTCCATGAATTGCCTTTTAATGCACAAAGTGCAATTCATGAGCCATAAGGCTCAATTCATGAAATCTTTGATTTCAATTCATGTCGTCAGGCAATTCATTGAGGTTGCTTTGCAAACTCATTATACATCAGGAACGCCAATTATTCAATCCACTAATCGTACATATTTTTTATTTAATCTTATCGTCTGTGGCGGGGTTGTTGATAAGTTCTCCCTCTTCGGTAAACCTTGAACCGTGGCAGGGGCAATCCCAGGAATGCTCCTCTCTGTTATATTTTAAGGCGCAACCCAAATGAGGACATCTTGGTGCTGTTGGTGTTGCCAGCCCTTTTAAAGATTCAAACATATTCACTGCCAGTTGCGGATGCAATACCCGTCTTGACGGAGAATAAACCTCTTCGTATTCGCTTTTCCGTCCGCATATCATGTCCGTCAGGAGCATGGCAGAAACCATAGACGATGTCATTCCCCACTTGTTAAATCCTGTTGCCACATATAAATTCGGCGTAAATTTTGAATATTTGCCGATATAGGGGATTGAATCAAGCGTCATACAATCCTGGGTTGCCCATCTGCTGACTTCCTTTGCATCAGGATAATATTTTTGAGCAAATCTTTCAAGCTCTCCCCAGCATCCGCCCTGACTTCCTGTTTTATGGCTTCCTCCGCCGAGAAGCAATAAATTACCGTACTTCCTGAAAGACAGTCCTTTTTTCGCCTCATCAACATACATACCCTTTATCTCTTGTGCATTTTCCAGGGCGATTACATAGGACCTGTGCTGATACATTTTAATAAAATATCCGCCGTGCTTGTTAATAAATGGAAAGTGAGTTGCCACAATAATCTTCTTTGCAGTTATTGTCCCTTTGTTAGTTATCACTCTGTCGCCTTTCATTTCAAGCACTTTTGTATTTTCATATATTTCCAAATCTTTTGCAACACCATAAGCAAATTTAAGCGGATGAAAATTCGCCTGATTTTCTACTTTGACCGCTCCTTCAACACCAAATGGCAGTTCTGTTTCCTTGGTAAACTCCGCTTTGCATCCGATTTTATTCAGCGCCTCTGCCTCTTTTTCGATTATTTCCCGGTCATTTAAAGAATACACAAAAGAGTTGCAAAATTCTAAATCAGCATCCGTCTCCCCAGCGAGTTTTGTCAACAGCCCAAAGGCTTTCTTCTGGCTTTCATAATAAAGTTTCGCTTTTTCAACTCCGTATTTACCTATTATTTTATCATAGATAAGGCCGTGCTGGACGGTAATTTTGGCGGTAGTTCCATTGGTTATTCCTGCACATATTCTGTCGGCTTCCACCAAAACACAGTCCACTCCTGCATTTTTAAGCATATAAGCACAAAGCAACCCGCATAGTCCTCCGCCGATAATCAAAACATCTGTTTTTATATCGCCTTTAAGAGAATTAAACTCAGGTTTTTCAATATTATTCCATAATGATTTCATACATTCACCTCTGTTTATATTATTTCAATTTTAAACAGAAGAATACTTTATATAACAAAAAACGGGACAAGGTTTCTTGTCCCGTTTTGGTTTTTCACATTATTTTATTCTTTTTCAGCTTCTTTGACAGGTTCAGTTTTGTCCCCTAATCCTGTTGTTTCAGAGAATACAACATTTGACTTAGTCATCTCCACAGCGTCAGTAGGAACTATTATTTTTGCTGCTCTTCCGTCAGACATAGCAACCAGAGCCTCATATTTTTTAAGTTCAAGAACCGCCGCGTCTACTCCGGCTTCTTTTAGTGCCGCAAGACCGTCTGCCTCTGCTTTTTTGGACAGATAAATAGCCTTTGCTTCGCCCTCGGCTCTTGCAATTCTTGCGTCTCTTTCACCTTCTGCCGCAAGTATCATTGCCTGCTTATCCCCTTCCGCACGGGTTATAGCCGCCGCTTTATGACCCTCGGCTTGGAGCATAGTCTCTCTTCTGTCACGCTCTGCTTTCATCTGTTTTTCCATAGCGTTCTGAATTTCAGTTGGCGGGATAATATTCTTTAATTCAACTCTGTGAACCTTAATTCCCCACTTATCTGTTGCCTCATCCAATATGGATGTCATCTTTCCATTGATTGTATCTCTGGATGTAAGCGTGCCGTCAAGCTCCAATTCGCCAACTATATTTCTAAGAGTTGTTGCCGCTAAATTCGACAAAGCGGAAATAGGGTTAACCGCGCCGTAGGCATATAACTTAGCGTCATAAATTGCATAGTAAATGACCGTGTCTATCTGCATTGTTACATTATCTTTTGTAATTACCGGCTGTGGCGGAGAGTCAAGCACCTGCTCCTTTAATGTAACCCTTTTTGAAATTCTCTCTATAAATGGTATTTTAATATGAATTCCCGCAGACCATGTCGCTCTGTATTTTCCCAAAAGCTCAACAACAAATTCATGAGCCTGAGGAACAATTTTAATATTCGCTATTAAAATAATCAAAATTACAAATATAAATATTCCTAAACCTCCCATAACTAAATCCCTCCTGTTTAAAATTAAGAACATTTATTTAATATTCTTTACAAAAAGTATAGCAAATAACAACTTTTTTGTCAACAAAATCAGAATTGCAAATAAAAATCGGGACAAGAAATCTTGTCCCGATGGAAGAGCCGAACGGTTTAGATGCACAAGTTTTTGGCTATATACTTGCTCACGCTCGTGCGATATATTTGCTTTCGCAAAGTCGGATCGTAGCCATGTCGTTCTGTGAGCCAAGGA
>JAZOAF010000067.1:0-4918 GCA_045595345.1 Clostridia bacterium
TGCAAGGTCTTCCGTAAGGTCGGCAATCGGGTCGCCTGTTACGGAAATTGTCTGAGCAGACCAGGATTCGCCTGATGCAGCGGCGGGATAAACCAAGTCGGAGGCCAAGCGGGCTTAGGAAGGCAATCCAAGCCCACAACTCCTTGGCTCACAGAACGACATGGCTACGATCCGACTTGCTGCAAGGTCTTCCGTAAGGTCGGCAATCGGGTCGCCTGTTACGGAAATTGTCTGAGCAGACCAGGATTCGCCTGATGCAGCGGCGGGATAAACCCCTCTGCCGTGGTCGATGAAATATGGTGCCATCGGGCTATTCTCGATTTCGGTGGTGGTTGCATTCTTTGCAAGCTGAGTAACCAGAGTTCCGACAATTTCCAGATGAGCAAGTTCTTCCGTGCCGATGTCCGTAAGAACTGATTTGGTAACTTCATTCGGCATTGAATATCTCTGAGACAGATACCGCATAGCAGCACCGATTTCGCCGTGAGGTCCGCCGTACTGACTGATTATAAAGCTGGCAAGTTTTGGGTTCGGATTTTTAATTTTAACAGGGTATTGTAATCTTTTTTGATAACTCCACATAATTTATTCCTCCTTTAATCCCAGGGCCAGGGCGTATCTATCCAGTTCCAGAAATTATCGTCTCTGGATTCGGTAGCATACAGCGGGCCAAACTTTGAGTTATACATATCCATATATTCTCTTGCTTTTTTTGCCATTTTCCGATAGAGGTAGATAGCGGTCTTATCGTATGGGTGGGTGTCAAGATAAAGATTCCAGTCGTATGCCGCAAAGCCGTATTCCTGAATCTTTCTCATAAGGGCTTCACGCTCTGTCACAGTTTACACCCTCCTTTGTTCTTACTTGTTTTCCGTATACGCCTAATGGGAGGTCAAGAGGAGGAAAGATTGTTCCCCTTTCAAGACCTGTTTCGGCATCGTATAAATTTGTATCCTCAGCTATTTGAATTGGGACATAAGCATAACCCAGAAGCATTTCCCTGTCTGAGGACGGCGTAATAATATAAGCCATAATACCATTCCTTTCTGTGCCATGGGGCACATTACATAATATGACAAAATACGGGAAAAAGTTCACTGTAAAAAGTGGTTGAAATAAAGAATAAAGTGTGATATTATTAAGTATATATGTGAATTAAGGAGAATTTTTATGGATAAAGTTGATTTGCTCATACTGTCTTATCTTAAAGAGAACGCCAGAATGAAGGCGTCTGATATAGGCAAGGAGATAAATTTTTCCGTTTCTTCGGTTATAGAACGAATTAAAAAGCTTGAAAAAAGCGGGATTATTGAGAAATATACTGTAAAGCTTAACGAAGATAAGCTTGGAAACAGCATCATTGCGCTTATGGAGGTAAGTCTTGCGGATGCAAAGCAGTATGATGATTTTATGGCATTTGCCAAAAACCACAAGAGAGTGCTATCCTGCTATTATGTTGCAGGAGATTTTGATTTTATGGTTAAGGTAAGAGCGAATTCCTCTGAAAATCTTGAAAAAATCCATAGAGAAATCAAGTCTTTTGAGGGAGTTAAGTCTATTAAGACATATTTTGCCTTAAAAGAAGTAAAGTGTGAAATGTCTGAAATTCCGGAAGAGTAGGGGAGAGAAATATGCGCGTTTATGCGGAAATTGATTTAAATTCAATAAAGAAAAATGCGGAAAGCGTCCGAGAAGCAGTAGGGGACAATGTAAAGATTATGGCGGTTGTCAAGGCAGACGGCTATGGCCACGGAGCGGTTAAAACCGCAAATGCCATAGAGGGTATTGTTGATGCCTTTGCAGTTGCCACCATCGAAGAGGCGGTTGAAATCCGAAATTGCGGAACAGATAAGGAAATTATGATACTTGGATATATTTCAAGTGATTATTATAATCTGGCAATGGAAAACGATATTTCCCTGACAGTTTTTTCTCTTGATATGGCGAAAGAAATTTCTGACTTTGCCGAAAGAGAAGACGGAAAGATAAAAATACATATTGCAGTTGATACAGGAATGGGAAGAATCGGTTTTTATCCAAACGAGGAGAGTGCAGAGGAGGTAAAGAAAATAAGCGTTCTTCCCGGCATTATCATTGAAGGGCTTTTCTCTCACTTTGCAACGGCGGATGAGAAAGATAAAGCCTATTCCAACGAACAGATTGAAAAATATAATGACTTTGTATCGCTCCTTGAAAAAGAGGGGGTTTTGATTAAGACTAAGCATCTTTGCAACAGCGCAGGCATAACGGACATTAAAGAAGCTCATCTTGATATGGTAAGAATGGGTATTATCCTGTATGGATATTATCCGTCAGGGGAAGTTGATAAGGACAAAATAAAGCTTTCTCCTGCTATGTCAATAAAATCATCGGTGGTTTTCGTAAAAACTATAAATAAAGGCGATTGCGTCAGCTACGGACGGCATTTTGTTGCGGAAAAGGAGACAAAGGTTGCAACAATTCCAGTTGGATATGCAGATGGTTATCCAAGACTTTTGTCAGGCAAGGGAAGAGTTATCATCGGCGGTAAATACGCTCCTGTTATCGGCAATGTCTGTATGGACCAGATGATGGTGGATGTTTCGGAGATTGAAAATGTTTCTGTTGGAGATGAGGTTGTTCTTATGGGAAGTATGGGAGATGTTGCAATTACCGTTGAAGAAATTGCTGAATTGTCAGAAACCATAAATTATGAAATTATCTGCGGAATAGGAAAAAGAGTACCAAGAATTTATAAATAGAGGTCAGAAATGAACATAAAAGAAGAAGCACTTAAAAAACACTATGAATGGCAAGGTAAAATTGAAGTTGTTTCAAGAACTAAGGTTGAAAACAGCGAGGATTTGTCCTTAGCATACACCCCTGGGGTTGCTCAGCCGTGCCTTGAAATTCAAAAGGACTATGAAAAGTCATTTACCCTTACAAGACGCTGGAACAGCGTTGCGGTTGTAACAGACGGCACAGCGGTTTTAGGTCTTGGGGATATAGGCCCTGAGGCAGGAATGCCTGTTATGGAGGGAAAGTGCGTTCTTTTTAAGGAGTTTGCAGATGTTGACGCATACCCGATTTGCATAAGAAGTAAGGATACAGACGAAATTGTCAGAACTGTTTATCTTATTTCGGGTGGTTTTGGCGGGATAAACCTTGAAGATATTTCTGCCCCAAGATGCTTTGAAATTGAGAAAAAGCTTAAAGAAATCTGTGATATTCCCGTTTTTCACGATGACCAGCACGGAACTGCAATAGTCGTTGGCGCAGCGGTTATAAACGCTCTTAAAGTGGTTAAAAAGGATATTGATAAAATTAAATGCGTTATAAACGGAGCGGGTTCGGCAGGTATTGCTATTGCAAATCATCTTTTAAAGCTTGGCGTTGAAAATATTATCCTTTGCGATAAATTCGGTATTATCTGCGAAGGGGACGAAAAGCTTAACGAGGCGCAAAAGAAAATGAGTCTTATAACTAACAGAAATAAGGAAAAGGGAAGCCTTAAAGACGCAATGCGGGGTGCTGATTTATTTATTGGAGTTTCAGCTCCTGGGGTAGTTGACGCCGAAATGATTAAGTCAATGGCAGAAGATTCGATTGTCTTCCCGATGGCAAATCCGACTCCTGAAATTTTCCCTGACGAAGCACTTAAAGCGGGAGCAAGAGTTGTGGGAACAGGCAGAAGCGACTTCCCTAACCAGATTAACAATGTTCTGGCTTTCCCCGGAATTTTCAGAGGCGCCCTCGATGTACGCGCATCGGAAATAAATGACGAAATGAAGATAGCGACATCATATGCAATCGCATCTTTGGTAAATGACGAAGAGCTTCGGGAAGATTATATTATTCCGAAAGCCTTTGACGAAAGAGTTGGGAAAGTCGTTTCCAAAGCGGTTTCAAAGGCTGCAAAAGAAAGCGGAGTTGCAAGAATTTAAGTATGAGATATAAAAATATAAAAGAGGGAATATTCCTATCCCGACCAAACAGGTTTATAGCCAATGTTTTAATTGATGGGAAAGAGCATATCTGCCATATTAAAAACACAGGCAGATGCAAAGAGCTCTTAAAGGAAGGGGTAAGAGTTTTCCTTGAAGAAAGCCATAACCCTGAAAGAAAAACAAAGTATGACCTTGTGGCAGTTTATAAAGGGGAAAGGCTTATAAATATGGACAGTCAGCTCCCCAACAAAGCCTTTTATGAGTGGGCGAAAAAAGAAAAACTTATAAAGGATATAACCTATATAAAGCCTGAGTATAAATACGGCAATTCAAGGTTTGACTTTTATATAGAAACGGGGAATGAAAAAATTCTTCTTGAAGTAAAAGGGGTAACATTAGAGGAAGATGGAGTGGTTATGTTTCCCGACGCCCCTACGGAAAGAGGCGTTAAGCACATAAAAGAGCTTATAAAGTGCAAACAAGAGGGTTTTGAGGCTTATATTGTTTTTGTTGTCCAGATGGATACTGTTAAGTATTTTACTCCAAACAGAAAGACTCATAAAGCCTTTGCTGATGCTCTTTTAGAGGCGGAAAAATGCGGAGTTAATATTGTATGTGTTGATTGCAAGGTTACGAAAGACAGTATGGAAATAAATGATTTTGTAGAGGTTCGGTTAAATGAATAAAAAGGTTTGCATAGTCGTTGGAGCAGGCGATTTTTCTGAAACCAAAATTAAAAAGAGCGAAAACGATTTAATAATTGCTGCCGACGGCGGAGTTTTAAATCTTGAAAAAATAGGGATTACTCCCGATATTGTGGTTGGGGATTTTGACTCCCTCGGCTATGTTCTAAAGTACAAAAACATTATAACTTTAAATCGTGATAAAGACATAACGGACACCTGGGCAGGAATAGAAGAAGGGATAAAAAGAGGATATAAAAATTTTAAAATCTATGGTGGCACAGGCGGAAGAGAAAGCCATACCTTTGC
>JAZOAF010000068.1:0-10893 GCA_045595345.1 Clostridia bacterium
TAATTATTATTGATTTCCACTGTGAAACAAGCAGTGAAAAACTTGCTTTTGCTCATTATTTTGATGGAAAAGCTTCTGTGATTTTTGGAACTCACACTCATATTCAGACGGCTGATGCCCAGATTCTTTCAGGAGGAACAGGCTATATTTCTGATTTGGGTATGACAGGAGTAAGGGACAGCGTTCTGGGTGTTAAAAAAGAGCTTATAATGGAAATGTATTATACCCGTAAGCATGTCAGATTTGAAAAAGCTGAGGGCGAGGTTTGGTTCTCAGGTTGCATTTTTGATGTTGATGATAAAAGCGGAAAAACAACTAATGTTGAAAGGCTTTATTTTTCAGACAAAGAGATTATCTAGACTTTTAAAATAGTTTTTTGAAAGGAGGGCATAAAATGAAAAGAATTCTGGCTTTACTAGTTGCAGCATCCCTTGTTTTTGCTTTATTTGGATGCAAAGAGAATACTACGCCTGATGAAATATCAGGAGAAGTTCTTGAAGAAAACAAAAGTAAAGGCATTACAATCTATTCTTTAAAGGATGACACTTTATGCCCGATTTTAACAGATAATGAGGCAAACAGGCAGATGCTTGGAATTGTTTATGAGCCACTTGTTAGTCTTGAAAAGACTATGGAGCCAGAAAGTGTTCTGGCGGAAGAATGGTCGGTAGGCGGCGATGGCCTTACTTGGAAATTTAAGCTGAGGGAAAATGTCCGTTGGCATTCAGGGGAAAAGCTTTCAGCAAAAGATGTCGTTTACACCATAGAGCAAATCAAACTTAATGAAGGAAGCTCATATTTTTATAATGTAAGAAATATTGAAGAGGTAAGTGGCAGCGGCAGAACTGTGGAAATTACTTTGGCTGAGCCAAACTCTGCTTTTCCTAATCTTATGACTTTTCCTATAATCAAAAGTCAGGATGAAGATATAGACCGCTTGTCTTTTTATCCTTGCGGAACCGGCCCTTATGTTTTCTCGGATAAAAAAGAAGGAAATATGTATTATCTCAATAAAAACGATGCCTGGTGGGGCGATGATATAAAGATTGAAAAGATAAATGTTAAAATCCTCCCTGATGCTGACTCGGTTATGTATTCTTTTTCTGTGGGGGATATTTCAATCGCAAGTACTATGCACGGGCAGGTAGCAAAATTTGCCAATGTTTCAGATATGAGGGCGTCCTCTCATGAATCGGCGGTATATAATTTTCTCGGCATTAACCATAATAATACTTCTCTTGCTTCAAAAGAAGTCAGGGAGGCTATAAATCTCGCGTTAAATCGTGATAAAATTGTCGATGACATTTTTGCGGGGAATGCTGAAACTGCAACGGCCCCCATGCGTAAGGATTGGTTTATAAACACTATCGGTAAAAAGAAAATCGAAGCGGATGCGGGAAGTGCGGAGAGGCGTCTTCTTAAAAATGAATGGAAGAAACGAAACGGAATATATTCAAAGGTTATTGAAAATACTTTTCAAAACCTTGACTTTGATTTAATTGTTAATAAGGACAACAGTGCCAGAGTTAATATGGCGAAAAGCATAAAGCTTGACCTTGAATCAATTGGTTTTAAAATCAATGTTATTCCTATGGAATACGAAGACTATATCAGCCGTATAGAAAACGGACAGTATGAGCTGTTTATCGGAAGTGTAAAACTTTCTGATGACCTTGATTATTCTTATCTTTTAGGAGAGGGTAATCTGTTTAATTACGGCGATGACAGAATGAGCGAAATGCTTAACGAAATAAAATCTGCAACAACAAAGGATGAGTTTGTTAAAAGATATAACAAACTCAGAGAAAGATTTGATTCGAGATTACCTTTTATCGGTATCTGCTTTGAAAACTTTATGATGCATTACAGTGATAATATAAAAGGTGAACTCAGCTCGACATCGAATGATATTTACGATGGCATATTTAGTTTATCTTTAAAAGATAAGGAATAGAAAATGAACAGAAAAATTATTCATATAGATATGGATGCGTTTTACGCATCGGTTGAAATTCGGGACAACCCTGAGCTTTCAGGAAAACCGGTTATAATCGGTGCTCTTCCAGGGACGAGAGGGGTTGTTTCCACTTGCAATTATGAAGCAAGAAAATATGGCGTTCATTCTGCAATGAGTGTAAGCGAGGCATACAGACTCTGCCCCAAAGGGATTTTTCTTAATACGCATATGTCCAAATATGTCAGAGAATCGGAGAAAATCCATAAAATTATGGAGAGCTATACCGATATGATTGAATATGTTTCTCTTGATGAGGGATATATGGATGTTACGGCTTCCGAAAAGTTTTTTGGCAGCGCAGAAGAGATAGGGAAAGAACTTAAAAGGCGTGTCTTTGAGGAAACGGGGCTTACTTGTTCTGTCGGAATAGGATACTCTATGACTTCTGCCAAAACCGCAAGCGAAGAAAAGAAACCGGACGGATTTTTCGTTATACCAACTCGTGAGGCTTTTGTGGAGCTTATTAAAGACAGACCAATCCGTGCCCTTTACGGAGTAGGCGAAAAAACGGCAAAACAGCTTGCAAATAAAGGATATGAGGTTGTTTCAGACTTATATGGATTAAGCCCCTCGGCTCTCGATTTTTTAGGTAAAACAGGTAAGGAAATTTATCTTCATGCACAAGGCTATTGCAATCGTGAGGTAACCCCTAACGAAGAGCAAAAATCAGTCGGAAGAGAATATACTTTCCAAAGCGACCTGACAAAACGGGAGGAAATTGAAGAAATTATCCATTTTATAAGCAGGCAGGTTAGTAATATCCTTAAAAATAAAGAGATAAAGGGAAAAACGGTTACTATTAAAATCAAATATTCAAATATGAAAAGCATAACCCGCTCCAGAACCATATCTTATACGGATTCCGCCAGAACAATTTACGAAACGGGAGTAAAATTGTTAGGTTTTGTTGAACTTAATCATCCTGTCAGGTTAGTTGGCGTAACTGTAAGCAATATGGAGGGAGAACAGGGAGAAAAACAGCTTTCATTTGAGGATTTTGTTTCAGAAGATACAGAAATTAACGATAAGATTGATGATGTTATTTTCGATATAAACAAAACTATGGGAAGAGGCTCTATAAAAACGGGTAAAGAGATGCTTTTTGAGAAGAATTTCAGAAACAAGAATTAAAATATTGAAAAAAGTCGTTTTTTGTGGTAAAATATTAAGTGAAATTAGGAGGTAATTATGGATAGTTATATTGAATATATGGTGAAGAGGGCGAAAAAACCTCTTGATTACTTACTTGTTTTAGGTGTTTTACTGGCAGGTCTTGTGATTGTTTATTTGTCAACTTTCTTGTTTTTAATTCCAACTGTTATGCTGTTGCTTGTTGTTGGAGCAATCTATTTTGTTTATAAAATGCTTGGGAAAATAAATACGGAATACGAATATCTTATTGTAAATTATGATATGGATGTCGATAAAATTATAAGCGGAAAAACAAGGAAAAGAATTGAGTCTGTAAACCTTAGAAGAATAGAGGATTTCGGCTTTTTAGACAGTGCTGAGGGACAAAAATATTTAAAGAATTCCTCTTATAAAAAGGTTGATGCGTGTGCTGATAAGAAAAACGGCGGTGCATTTGTTATTTACAGTAAGAACAGCGTCAATCATTTGCTTTTGTTTACGCCGAATGAGGAAATGGTTGAATATATTAAAAAGGTTAATCCGGGTAAATTTTAATGAAAATAGGAATTGATGTTGCCGAGGTATCTCGCCTTCGGAGTGCGGTGGAGAAAAATCCTGCCTTCCTAGAGCGGATTTTCACGCCTGATGAAATTTTATACTTTTCAAAATCGGGAATAAAATGGGATAGTCTTGCAGGGAATTATGCCGTTAAAGAGGCTTATTCAAAGTATGTCGGAACTGGCATAGGAGAAATAAGCTTTAAGGATATTGAGCTTTTTCACGACGAAAAAGGCACACCTTATTTATGTATAAGAGGGAAAAAGTCAACTGCAAGTGTGAGCATAACCCATACAAAAGATTTCGCCATAGCTATTGTTTGCGGTGAGGGGAAAAGTATAAAAGTACATAGCGAATATATTAAAGGCCTTTTACCTAAAAGAGACGATTATGCCAATAAGAGCCAATGCGGAAGAGTGTTCATTCTTGCAGGCTCAAAAGGAATGATTGGCGCAGCTACCCTCTCTGCTATGGGCGCTTTAAGGAGCGGAGCAGGACTTGTAACCGTTGGCACAGCGGATGCCGAGCAAAGTGTTTTGGCGACGAAACTGACAGAAGCTATGACGATTGGTTTTGTTTCGGTTTCCGGACAAGTTGGACTTTCCGATAAGGAAAAAATCAGGGAAATGGCAGAAAAATCCGATGCCTTTGTAATTGGGCCGGGAATGGGAAGAAATGTCGAGACACAAAAGCTTATTTTATGGCTTATTGAAAATGTTTCGGTACCTATGATAATTGATGCGGATGGTCTAAATGCCCTTTCTTTGAATATAGATATACTAAAATCGAGAAAAAATATAACCATTCTGACACCTCACGAGGGTGAAATGGCAAAGCTTTTAGGGGTTTCTTCCGATGAAGTTAGAGGCAACAGAGAGAAAATTGCACAAGAGTTTGCCCGTGAAAATAATATTGTCCTTTTATTAAAAGGGAAAGATACGATAGTTACAGACGGAAAAGAATTATTCGTAAATCCTACGGGAAATTCAGGAATGGCAACCGGCGGAAGCGGAGATGTCTTGTCGGGCGTACTTGGGAGCTTAATTGCTCAGGGAAGGGATGGTTATGATGCGGCTGTTTTGGGCGCGTACCTTCACGGACTCGCGGGGGACATAGGAACTGCTGATAAGGGCGAGATGGGGCTTATTGCCTCTGATATTGCTGAAAATTTGCCTTATGCAATAAAAGAATTATCAGGAGAGTGATTTTTTGAAGAAAAGTATAATTGCACTTGTGATTATGCTTATGACAACGCTTGTATCCTGTGGCGGAAACGGTCACGGCGATTACAGTAAGATATACGAAAGCTACTACAAAATGAACGACTATACAGCCAAGGTTAAGGTTACTGTAAATTCAGAAAGCGGAGAAAATGTATACACGGCTAATCAGAGCTTTTTATCTTCGGGAATGTACAGAATTGACTATACCTCTGACATAATGGAGGGCATAAACTGTGTTCTTAAAGATGAGGTGCTTTATTATAAGGATGCCGAGGGAACTGTAAATGAGTTTAAAGGATATGTCCCTTATGAGAAAAACTATATTTTCATAAACGATTTTTTTGAGAGGTATTGCAAAACCGAGGAGGCGAAAAGTCGCAGTGAGGGAAGCCGGACAATTCTTACTCTTAAAGAAAATAGCGACAATCCCCATAGAGCGTATATGGAGCTTTATCTCAATAAGAAACAGGAACCTGAAAGGCTAATAACTTATAACGATAAAGGAAAAAAAGTAATTATGGTTGAGTTTTTGGAGTTTAATCTTAATACAGGGTTAAAGGAAAAGGATTTCAAACTGTAAAATTTTTAAAACAGGTATTATTGATTTCGCAAGTGTCAATAATAGGGTTAGAGGTAGGACTTGTCCCGCTCCTATACATAATTTTGTTCCCTATTTCAAGGAACTGCGTATAGTAGATTAGGAGAATGACAATTCTGCCTAAAAAACTTGCGGAGTGTGAATAATGTGGTTGTAAAAAGAGGAGATATTTACTATGCTGATTTAAGCCCTGTTGTAGGGTCAGAACAAGGCGGAGTAAGACCTGTTTTAATTATTCAGAACGATATTGGAAATAAATATAGTCCGACTGTTATTGCAACGGCTATAACCTCGCAGATAAATAAAGCCAAAATGCCCACTCATATTGAACTCGACGCCAATGAATACGGGCTTTCCAAAGATTCTGTGGTCTTAGCAGAGCAGATAAGGACTATTGATAAAAAACGGTTAAAGGAGAAAATCGGACATTTAGACGGAGAACTTATGAACAGAGTTAATGAAGCTTTGGAAATAAGTTTCGGTCTTTAATATACGAAAGGGTGAGAAATATGAAATTACCAAGAGAAATTAAAATAGGAATAGTGGCAGGAATTTGCGCTGTTTTAACATTAGCAGTACCGGTTGTTGCAAATCCGGGCTCAGCCGATGACCCTCTTATAACTCAGAGCTACATAACTTCCGTGGTTATGCCGGAGCTTGAAGAATATGTTGAAGCTGAGGTTAAAAAACAGGTGTCAGACGGAGTTAGTGTAACAGCGGAGCGCTTTGAGGTTATTTCACTTTCTGCAGGGGAAAAGATAATTTGTGAAAACGGAACTGAGCTTATTTTAAGAATGGGAAGCGCGACAATTATCGCAACTCAGAAAGGCGGTCTTGCCGACACAACGGCAGGTGTTGATTTAGCGGACGGAACCCAGATGCCATCTAACCATTTGCTTATTGTTCCTGTTGCTGACGGGCGAGGAATTATGGCGCAAAACGATGTTTTGGTTATGGTTAAAGGCGGATTTGATAAGCAATAGTTGAAAAATTTAAAAAATCTATTGACAAAGCAGAGGTTTTGTAGTACAATCGTATAGGTGTAAAGCTTAATGACTTTACACCTATACGATTTTTTGGAGTTTGTTATGGAAAAAAATGTTGAAATTTCCTTATTGTTAAGCTTTTACGGAAATGTTTTGACAGACAAACAAAAGGAAGCGGCTAACCTTTATTATAACGAAGATTTATCCCTTGCTGAGATTGCTGAAATAGTTGGGGTAACAAGGCAGGGTGTTCGTGATAATATTAAAAGAGCGGAAAACGTCCTTTATGATTTGGAAGAAAAGCTTGGCCTTTGCCAAAGGTTTCTTAATATTAAGGAAAAGCTTAAAGAGGTCAGTGCTTTAACTGAAAATGCAGACATTCCAGAAAATATCCAAAACAAACTTGCCGAAATAATTGACACAGTTATTGATATAAATGACAATTTTTAGAAAGGGTTTGATGATATGGCATTTGAAAGTCTTGCCGATAAACTGCAAAGCACTTTTAAAAAGCTTCGCGGCAAAGGTAAAGTAAGTGAAAAAGACTTAAAAGATGCTATGCGTGAAGTTAAACTTGCTCTTTTAGAGGCTGATGTTAACTTTCTCGTAGTTAAAAATTTCATCAAATCTGTTTCTGAAAGAGCTGCCGGTGCGGAGGTTATGGAATCATTAACTCCTGCTCAGCAAGTTATTAAGATTGTTAATGAAGAGCTTGTTCGCTTAATGGGCGAAAAAGAAGAAAAAATTAAAATCGGACCTAAGTCTCCTACGATTATTATGATGGCAGGTCTTCAAGGTGCCGGTAAAACAACCACAGCAGGAAAACTTGGCGCGCTTCTTAAAAAACAAGGTAAAAGACCTCTCCTTTGTGCCTGCGATGTATACAGACCTGCGGCGATTAAGCAGTTGCAGGTTGTGGGAAGTCAGCTTGATATTCCTGTTTTCACAGTAGAGGGAAGCACAGATGTTGTTGCTATTTCTCAAAAAGCGGTTGAATATGCAAGACTTCATTCAAATGATATTTTGATTATAGATACAGCCGGAAGACTTCATATTGACGAAGTTTTGATGGATGAGCTTAAAAATATAAAAGATAAGGTTGAGCCAGACGAGATTCTTCTTGTTGTTGATGCGATGACAGGTCAGGATGCGGTTAATGTTGCCGAAGTCTTTAATAATGAGCTTGAAATTGACGGAGTTGTATTAACCAAGCTTGACGGCGATACGAGAGGCGGTGCTGCAATTTCTGTAAGAGCCGTTACCAATAAGCCGATTAAATTCTGCGGTATGGGGGAAAGGCTTACAGACCTTGAAGTTTTCCACCCTGACAGAATGGCATCCCGAATTTTAGGAATGGGGGATGTTTTAGGGCTTATCGAGAAAGCTGAACAAGCCTTTGACGAAAAGAAAGCTATTGAGCTTGAAAAGAAAATGAGAACTCAGACTTTTACTTATTCTGACTTTTTAGACCAGATGAGTCAAATGAAAAATATGGGTCCTCTCAGTCAGATAGTTAAATTGATACCCGGTGTTAACGCAAAGGCTTTGGAAGGGGTAGACTTTGACGATAAGCGCTTTAAGCATATTGAAGCTATTATCCAGTCAATGACACCTTCGGAAAGAGAAAACAGGGTTAAAATTTCCCCGAAACGCAAAGAGAGAATTGCGAAAGGAAGCGGGACTTCAATGAATGAAGTTAATGCGCTCCTAAAACAGTTCGAACAGATGCAAAAAATGATGAAGCAATTTGCAGGGGGAAAGGCAAACAAACAGCTTGCCAGATTCGGGAAAATGAGATTTCCTATGTAACTTATGAAAAATTATTAAAATTATATATTTATTTGGAGGTTTTACTTATGTCAGTAAAAATTCGTTTAAGAAGAATGGGAGCGAAGAAGTCTCCTTTCTATCGTGTAGTTGTAGCAGATTCAAGATACCCAAGAGACGGTAGATTCATTGAACAGCTCGGAACTTACAATCCTTTAACAGAACCTGCAACAGTTGAAGTTGACACAGAGTTAGTTAAGAAATGGATTGCAAACGGTGCTCAGCCAACTGACACGGTTAAACGCCTTTTAAAGAATAAGGGCATTATTTAATTTTGGTTTGAAACGGAGAATTGCATTATGAAAGAACTTTTAGAGTTTATTGCAAAGTCAATGGTTTCTAATCCTGATGCGGTTTTGGTTAAAGAAACCGTTAATGATACCGCTGTTGTTTTAGAACTCCATGTTGCTGATGAAGACATGGGTAAAGTTATTGGCAAGCAGGGCAGAATTGCGAAAGCAATCCGCACAGTTGTTAAGGCTGCGGCAAGCCATGAAAACAAAAAGGTTACCGTTGAAATAGTTTAAACCGTTGTTAAGAGGTTGTATTTTTGCAACCTCTTAATTGAATTTAAGGGGATAATATGAAAAATTTACTTGAAATCGGACAAATAGTCAACACAAGAGGCCTCAAAGGGGAAGTTAAGGTTATTCCCTGGTGCGACGATGCCTCTGTTTATGAGGAACTTGACTATGTTATAATTGACGGCAAGGAATTTGACATTGAGACTGTTAAGTACCATAAGAATTTTGTGTTTTTGAAACTTGATGGAATTAATACCATCGAAGAAGCGGAAAAATACAGAAACAAAGTTATTATGGTTGAGCGCGAAATGCTTGGAGAACTTCCTGAGGGCGTGTATTATATATGCGACCTCTTAGGTTGCAGCGTAAAAACTGTTGAGGGAGAACTTTTAGGCAAGATTGATAATGTTATCAAAACAGGAAGCAATGATGTTTATTCCGTAAGGAATGAGGATAATAAGCAGATTTTAATTCCCGTTATTGATGATGTTGTTATGGAAGTCAATACAGAAGAAAAATATGTTATTATTAAGCCGTTAAAAGGATTGATCGACTAATGAGAGTGGATATTTTAACGCTTTTTCCTGAGATGTTTGAGGGAGTTTTAGACCTCAGTATAATCGGCAGGGCGAAAAAAAGTGGAATACTCGAACTGAATTATATAAATATTCGTGATTTTGCAAACAACAAGCATAACAGGGTGGATGACTACCCTTACGGAGGCGGACTTGGTATGGTTATGCAGGCCCAGCCTATTTTTGATGCTTATAATTCTATATGTGAAGGCTTAGATTATAAGCCTTATACGATTTATATGTCTCCCCAGGGAAAGACTTTCAGGCAAGGGGCTGCAAAAAGACTTTCTAAAAAGGAGCATATAGTTATTCTTTGCGGACATTATGAGGGCGTTGACCAAAGAATATTGGATGAAATTGTTGATACCGAAATTTCAGTTGGGGATTATGTTTTAACAGGCGGAGAAATTGCCGCTATGGTGGTAGTTGATGCGACTGCAAGACTTATTCCCGGTGTGCTTTCAAGCGACGGCTGTTTCTCGGAAGAATCCCATTTTGACGGACTTTTGGAGTATCCGCAGTATACAAGACCTGCTGTCTGGAACGGAAAGGAAGTTCCTGAGGTTTTGCAAAGCGGAAATCACAAACTTATCGAGAGATGGAAACGGGAAAAAAGCATTGAAAACACCTTTAAGAAACGAAAGGGAATGCTAAGAGGCGCAAAGCTTTCTGAAAAGGAAAGAGAATTTGTAAAAAAATTGGAAAAAATGTAATGTTTTTATCTAATTTTATTGATTTTTGGGAATTATATATGTTATAATAATGTATTATATATTTGACATTTGATGATGGCGATAGATTTTTTGGGAGGTGTATTAAAGTGGTATGCAGCGGTTGCGGAGCGCATTTGATTGACGGAACTCCAAAATGTCCTTTCTGTAAGGAAATTTTCTCCGATGCAAAGGGTGCTTCTTCGGATATGACTTATAAAATCGACTCAGTAAATCAAGTTGACCTGATTAAAAATACTTCAAGAGAAGCAATCTCTCTTGAAAGAAGACGCGAAAGAATAAGAAAACGACGTAGGCAAAGAATTATTGGCTACGGAATTCTTCTTGGACTTTTGGCGGTTATAGTTGCTGTTATTGTTGGTATTGTATCACTTTTTGTCGGACTTTTCTCTGACAAGACAGAATATACAACAGTTTTTCATTCAGACAATGGAATGGAAATGTATTTTGACGGAAATACTGTAACCCTTACGGATGAAATATTAGCTTCCGAGGCAAGTGATGAAATTTCTCTTGACGAAGAAGGAATTGTAAATCGTTCAGCAGACGGAAAAGTTACTTGTTTTTTAGAAAAGTATGACACTAAAAACAAACAGGGTACACTTAAAGTTATTGTAAAAGATAAAGCTAAGAAAATCAAAACAATTGCTGAAAATGTCAGCGGAGGCTTTTTGGTATCTGATGACGGCGAACATATTTTGTTCATAAAGAATGGAAATATAA
>JAZOAF010000069.1:0-4801 GCA_045595345.1 Clostridia bacterium
CTTTGACCGAAAATAGTTATCTCTAAGCCCGTGAGTAATGCTGAGTAATTCGCTTTCAAGCTTTGCAAACTCTCTGCTTTCAAGCACGTTTTTTGTCCAATTAAGCCTGTTATTCTCTAAAACAGTATTTAAAATATTGCCCTTGACGGAATTTTTTACTCCTCCTCGTCCTCTACTGGATATTTCAAATAAATTTGTGATGACGCTCTCAAAAGCTCGGCTTGGCTTGCGGGATGGTTGTCCCTGCAAAACTCTAACATCTCTATTACTGCGTCCTCGTCCCACAGTTTTGTTATTATCTTGAATACCGTCCCTTTGTCGCAACCAATCGCTGTTAAGTACCGGGTCAACATCTTCTGATTTTCTGTTAGAACTCTTGACATCTTCATATTCCTCCAATATTTCTAATAATATACCTTTCTCAGCTTCTGCTTTTTTACCTTTTGACTCATATAAAAGTGTCGGGTCATTAGTATCTTCCGTGCTGTAAATAGCAAATACATTCGTCCCCTCTATATTGGTAAAGAGCCAATTTGCCGTATCCGTAACACTTCTTGTGCTTGTTTCTATGTCGTGTGCGATTCTTCGCTTCAAAATTTCAAGCTTTTTTCTCGATAAATCTGGATGCCACTTTTCATTATGTCCCTTTTGCCTTCCCGTTGAGTTCTCGTTCTCCGCTTTAAGCTTCTTATTTTCAAGGATAGTATTAAGAATATCTCCCTTAGCGGAATTTTTACCCTCGCTTAGACTTATGCCAGTTGTTTGAGTATCTGCTGTTTCGTTGCTGTTGGATTTTCCTGCAGAAACTTCAGCATTTTGTATTCCTCTTCCTCTGTCTCCAACATTGACATTATTCCTAGCGTTGTCGTTTTGTCCAGCTCTAAATCTATGAACCTCTCGATTAGTGCCTCTCTGTTTTTTCGACTCATATATTTCTACATCCTCTCTTAGTTGTTTACGAGTGCCTGTCCTTAACTCAATAAACCCGACACCTTCTTTTGTCGCTTCTACAAGAACATATTTCTTTGTGTATGTGTTATAGAGTAAATTTCGGTCTCCTATTTGAGTATCCGTGTCATAAGCCCATTGCATACCTATCGTGTTATATTCATTATAGTCCTGTTTCTTCCCCTTTGTCAATCCCTTTGCGGAATACTTTTCTCCCGTAGTCTTAACCTCTCCATCGGTCTTACTCTTGGTTTCAATAGCAAGATTTTCAAGGAGCTTATAAGCCTTTTCAAAAGGTGTAACGCTTTGGTCGCCTTTAAATAATTCGCAAATATCCTTTACCCACTTCCGTATTGTTTCAAGTGCGGTTTTTATTTCGCCCCTATTAACATTTTCGGAATTTGAAACATTCTTTATAAACTCTGAAAGCTTTGCTTCATCTCCTATGATTTCTCCCGTAAAATCAGCAGCAATCTCTTCCCTGATGCTCGGTTCATCCAAATTAAAGTCCTGTTCTGAAAGAGCCTCGCCATATCTTGAAATAAGCTTGTCAACACTTATTCCGTTCTCTTTTGCAAGAGTATTAAGTGCCGCCTTCTCATATGCAAGGTAAGCTTTGAGAGAATTTTCCTTCATATAGTGAAGAATTTCGTGTCCCGCAACAACCAAAAGCTTATTGTCTGCATTAAGAGAAAGTTTAATCCTTCTTCCGCCACTGTAAATGCCGTTGACCTCTTTTCCCTCTACACTGTAAACCCTGTCCGAAAGCTCGATTGTGACTCTAAAAAGCTTTCCCAATTTTTCAAGACGGCTAAGCACTTTCTGGTCTATCTTTCTGTGATTGCCGTTCTTTAAAACTCCGCCGTTCTTTAAAACCTCTCCGTCTGCCAAATCTTGCATTGCCGCATCTTTTTTACCTGCAGTAAAGGCATCAATTTGCAAGTCAGTTTCAAAACTTACCTTTCCGCCATCTACATTCGACAAACCAGCCATATATGCAGTTTCAACTGCTTTTTCTGCTTGGCTAAAGGTCATTCCCTCGGTATTGGCAAGCTCGGTTACTAATTTAGAGCCTTCTTCCCCAAATCCTGTAGCTTGTTTAACATCTTCTACTGCGATAGTCCCGTTATTCTGGGATTGTGCCTCCAACCTCTCAACTAAAGATGTATCATTTTGACTGCCCTGCATAGAATAATTATTGACACCTTCTGTATTCTGTGATATATTAGGTGTAGAAGCTTCAATATCAGCAGAAGCGTTTCGGGCGTTCGAGGAGAGGGCTCGCACATTCTCCGTCTGCTGAATTGGAGCTTTTTCTATATATGCACTCACTATTGCAAGACCTTTTGCCTTTGTATCAGGAACAGCTTCCACAACATAATATGTCCCATCAACCTTTTTACATAGTATAAACCTCAAAAAGAAAGAGGCAAATGGCTCGTTCTTTGTATTTATGATATTTTTTCTTTTTCTTTTAGCCGTCTTGCAAGATAGACAACGGGAGTATCAAGCAGTGCCGCCACCATATAGATTATATATGTGGAGGCAATGATTGATAAAAGAGTTGCGGTTTCATATATTCCCCCGAAAGCCAGAACATTGAAAAGCACCGCGTTTATAAGCTGGGAAAGAAGTGTCGCCAGATTGTTTCTCAGCCACAAAAAGCCTTTTCTGTCTCCGCTTTTTCGGTTAGTAAACTCCCAAATTCTGTGATACAACCAAACATCAAATACCTGCGCCACCGCATAAACCGCAAAACCTGCAAACAGCACTCTTGGGGTGTTTGAGAAAACTATCTCAAAGCCCTCATATGCAAAATCGTTTGCCGACGGAGTGAAAGAGAGCCAGAATTTTGTTATTATAATAAGCATAAGGGAAACGGCAATTCCAATTAAAACAGCTTTATTTGCCTCTTTCTTGCTATGGTTTTCGCTCAGGATGTCCGTTACCAAAAATGTTGATGCAAACATAATATTCCCTAAGGTTTGCTCAAAGCCGAAAGCATCCACAAGCAAAAGCACCTCGATATTCGCCGTTATGGTTGCAAAAACCGTCCAGGCATAAAGGCCTGCTTTCCCGAAAAGGCGGTAGAAAATAATAACCGCACCATAAATTACAATGAGGTTTAAAATAAGCAAAATTTCATTAAGCATTTTCCTTTTCCTCCACTAAAAAAGGCCGCAAAAATGCGACCTTATAAAATCCCTAGTTTTGTTTTAAGACAGGATGGTCACGAACTGTCTGTTATTTAATTATTCCTCTTCTTTCTTCGCATAAGCAACAACAAGACGGCGGTTAGGCTCTTCCCCAACGCTGTAAGTTGTTATTCTCTTGTCGTGTTGAAGAGTTGCGTGGATAATTCTTCTCTCGTTTGGAGACATTGGTTCAAGGGTTATATCCTTCTTTTCCTTAACAACTCGTCTTTGAAGACCTTTTGCAAGGCGAACCAAAGTTTCTTCTCTCTTTGCACGGTAGTTCTCAGTATCAACTGTTACCTTGATGTATTGGCCCTTGCCCTTATTAACATAAAGGCTTGTGAGATACTGAACTGCATCAAGGGTATCCCCTCTCTTGCCGATTAAGAGGCCCATTTTGTCGCCGGACACATCAATATAAATCGTGTTACCGTCAAGTCTGACTGAAAGCTTTGCGTCAAAGCCGATTTTTTTAAGCATTTCTCCAAGGAACATTTTTGCGTCATCAACGCTTTCCTTAGGAATAATAAAGTCGTTTCTTACTTCGTGCTTAGGCTTTCTTTCTTCGGTTGCTTCCTTTTTAGGAGCTTCTTTTTTAGCTTCTTTCTTAGGCTTTTTGGTTTCTTCCGCCTCAGCTTCTTTTGTTACCCATGCAACAATGTCAACCTCTGTGCCTACCAAAAGCTTCATAAGGCCTTTTCCCACTTCACGAGTTACCTCATAGGAAAGCTCCTCAGGAGTAACCCCAAGCTCCTGTGCCGCAAGAGCGAGAGCTTCATTAATGTTTTTTGCGCTTTTTTCGATTTTCCTTAACATCTATATATTCTCCTTTAAATGAATCGTTATCAAGTTTAGGCATAACATATTTGTTTACCACCACAGTCTGAATAAGCTGGATAAGATTGCTTATAATCCAGTAAAGGCCGAGGGCCGCCGGGAATGAGAAGGTAAACCATGCAGAGATAAGAGGCATCATAAGAGTCATAGACTTCATGGAGCTTGCCTTATCGTCTTTAACCTTTTCGCTTTCAGGGATAACTCTGTTTTTGTCCTGCTTATCAGTCATCATACCCTGAGAAATCTTTGTTGCAATCCAGGAAGAGAGGCCTGAACCGAGCGGGATAAGCCATAAAGCAGCGTCATGCCATGTAAGGCCTGCAAAGTTGCCCATAATTAGTGAGCCGATTTTACCCATACTTGGAGTATCCGCAAGGTTTAAGCCAAGGAAGGTAAAGTCAACTGTATTTAAGTTAAGGCTCTTGATTGCCCCTAAACCGTTTGCTTTCGCTGTTTCGCCAACAAAGCCTAAAAGGTCCTTGCTGTGATGAATAAGCTGGGCAATCTGGATTTCATACATAGAATAGGTATTTCCTGTAATCTTCTGCCCGCTTTCATATAGATTTCTGAGTCCCTGAGTCAATTCGCCCTGATTTAAAACTGCCCAGTCGTTAAAGTTAACGATGATTAAAGCCTGGTCAGCAACATCGCGAATTCCCATCATATAAGTAATCGGCTGACGGATTACCCAGTAAAGAGCAAAGATAATCGGGAGCTGAATAAGCATAGGGAGACATCCGCTCATAGGACTTATTTTATACTCACTGTAAACCTTTGCGATTTCTTTATTTAATTTATCTTTATCGTTTGCATATTTCTTC
>JAZOAF010000070.1:0-3471 GCA_045595345.1 Clostridia bacterium
CGTCGCGCTCATACATTGGGAAATCAACAATAAAGCACATACGGAAAACGCTGTCGTCAATAAGTTCAAGGCGTCTGCCGAGTTCTTCACGAATCTGACCTGCAAGCTTTGCAGCAACCTTTTCGTTGTCAGCAATAAAGTAGAGAACGCTTCCTGGCTTAACTTCTGAGCGGGCAATAAGCTCGTCTCTCTTATCGTCAGGAACGAATTTTGCGATAGGGCCTAAAAGGTTCATATCCTCGTCAACCTTGAAATATCCAAGACCTTTCATACCGATTGAGGTTGCATAATCAAGCATTTTCTCAAAGAATCCCTTTGACTTTGAAGCACAGTCAGGAACATTGATTGCGCGAACAGTCTTGCCCCTGAATGGGGCAAAATCGGAATTTTCAAAGATGTCGCTTACATCGATAATTTCAAGCGGGTTTCTAAGGTCAGGCTTATCGCTGCCGTATTTAAGCATTGCCTCTTTATAAGAAATTCTCGGGAAAGGAGTTATAACCTTTTTGTCGGAGAACTTCGCAAAAGTTTCGGATAAAACCTCTTCGGCAACCTTTAAAACATCCTCCTGCTCAGCAAAGGACATTTCAAAGTCAAGCTGATAAAACTCGCCAGGAGAACGGTCCGCTCTTGCATCCTCATCACGGAAACAAGGAGCAATCTGGAAATATTTATCAAAGCCTGAAACCATTAAAAGCTGTTTAAAAATCTGCGGTGCCTGAGGAAGAGCGTAGAACTTGCCCGGATGCTTACGGCTTGGGATAAGATAGTCTCTTGCGCCCTCAGGAGATGATGCAGAGAGAATAGGAGTCTGGATTTCCAAAAATCCCATCTCTGTCATCTTCTTGCGAAGGAAAGCGATAATTTCACTTCTTAAAACGATATTGTTGTGGACCTTTTTATTTCTTAAATCAAGATAGCGGTATTTAAGACGGACATCTTCTTTTGTTTCAAGAGAGGATTGAGGCTCGAATGGAAGAGGCTGTGCCTTTCCCAAAATCTCAATAGCCTTTGCGTCAACCTCAACAGTTCCTGTTGCGATTTTGTCGTTGATTGTGTCTTCGCTTCTTTTAACAACAGTTCCTGTAACAGTTATAGTTGATTCCTTTGTTACACCCAAAAGAAGACTGTCATCATAAGCGACAATCTGAACTATGCCATACTGGTCGCGAAGGTCAACAAACATAACCCCGCCATGGTCTCTTATATTCTCAACCCAGCCTGCAACACGGATTTCCTTGCCGATGTCGTTTTCGCTGACACTTCCGCAGGTATGAGTTCTGTATTTATTCTCGAAAAACATATCATTCGTCCCTTTCTTTTTTGGGGTAAATTATATCCAATCTATTATAAACAATTATTTACCTTTTGTCAAGATAAATACATATAAAAGAGGGCTTTTAAATATCAAAGCCCATATCCTTTATACATTCTTCCCATTTAGAAAATTCGTAAGCCAGAGTGTCTTTATTGTGGCTGTCACTGTTTAATATTACCCGTCCGCCTTTTTTCTTGATATATTCAAGGATTTTCGCCGAAGGGTAAGGGGCAGTGCGATAGCCTCTTGAAATTGCCCCCGTGTTAACCTCAAAGGGAACATCGCGCTTTATGAGAGCGTCAACGGCACGCTTATACGCCTTTATATATCGGGGATGATTTTCGTCAAAAAGCTCCCCGTTTTCGTTGAATTTTGCGATAAGGTCAAAATGCCCGATAATGTCTGCCTTGGTTTTGTTTATAACATCGGCAACATTCTTATAATACTCTTCGCAAAGGGCATAAATATCCCCCCCGAAAAGTCGGTCTCTTGCATCCTCTAAAATGTGAGGCTTTGCGTCAACGGGGATATACTCTCCGCCCTTTAAAACATAATGGACAGAGCCGATTTTATAGTCAAATCCCTCAGTTGGCATCTCGGAAAAATAGTCCATTTCCACTCCGCAAAGAATATTGATTTTATTCTTATATTTTTCCCTAAGAGCTAAAATTTCATTTATATAATCTGAAACTTTCTCCTTTTCTATGCAGTAGTCCTCTTCGATGGGCATATAGGAGTGGGTGGAAAAGCCTAAAACCAACAGGCCTTTATCTATCGCAGAGAGGACCATTTCCTCAGGCGTGTTTTTTCCGTCACAGTAGAGAGTGTGAGTGTGAAAATCCGCTCTAATCATTTTGTCATCTTCTCCTGCTTGATTTTTTTATCAATGACATGACGGGACGCAAGCTCGCGGTGAATATCTTCAAGTGAAATACCCATTTCAATCATCAAAACCATAATGTGATAGCAAAGGTCGGCAATTTCATAAACGGTTTCTTTCTTGTCGTTATCCTTTGCGGCAATAATAACCTCGGTTGACTCTTCCCCGACTTTTTTGAGGATTTTATCAATGCCCTTTTCAAAAAGATAGGTAGTATATGAACCCTCTTTTTTATCGGTCTTTCTTCCTGCAATAAGTGCCATTAAGCTCTCTAAGGAAAATTCGGAAAGCTCTTCGCTCTCCCAAAGAGGAGAAGAGAAGCAGGAGTCTGTTCCCTTGTGGCAGGCAGGACCGTCCTTTTCAACCATAACAACGAGAGCGTCACTATCGCAATCGGCAGTTATTGAAACAATGTGCTGGAAGTTTCCGCTTGTTTCCCCCTTGCGCCAAAGCTCGCCTCTGGAACGGCTCCAAAAACATGTTTTTCCCTCTTTCATAGATATTTCAAGGCTCTCGCGGTTCATATATGCAAGAGTTAAAACCTTTTTTGAAATGCTGTCAACAACGATTGCAGGGATAAGTCCCTTATCGTCAAATTTAAGATTATCTATGTTTATCATAATAATTCTCCTTTAAATTCTAACCGGAATGTTTTCTTTTTTAAGTGCTTCTTTAAGGTCAGGGATACTAACCTCGCCAAAGTGGAAAATCGATGGGGCAAGACCTGCATCAACCTTTGGAAGAGTTTTAAAAAGGGTTGTAAAATCTTTTATACACCCTGCTCCCCCTGATGCGATAACAGGCACATTAACGGCATTTGAAACAGCTTCAAGCATTTCAAGGTCAAAGCCTTTTTTTACACCGTCTGTGTCAATGGAGTTTAAAACAACTTCTCCTGCGCCAAGGTCAACACAGTGTTTTATCCAGGAAATTGCTTCCATACCTGTATTTTCCCGTCCGCCTTTTGAAAAGACCCTGAAAACACCATCAACACGCTTTACATCAGCCGAAATAACAACGCACTGGTCGCCGTAAAGCTTTGCCGCCTCGGAGATTAAACTTGGGTTTTTGATTGCCCCTGAGTTTACGCTGACTTTATCTGCTCCGCATTTTAAAACTCTGTCAAAATCGGAAACGGTGTTAATTCCGCCCCCAACAGTAAGAGGGATAAAAATGGTTTTTGCAACCTCGCATAAAATGTCGGTAAATAATTTTCGTCCTTCGGCAGAGGCTGTTATGTCATAGAAAACAAGCTCGTCTGCCCCGTTATCGC
>JAZOAF010000071.1:0-5481 GCA_045595345.1 Clostridia bacterium
TATTAAAACAGACGAATTTGATGTTGAAGCAGTAAAAGCACAGACAGAAGCGGCTTCACAAAAATTCTATGCGGTTTCTCAGAAGCTCTATGAACAGGCAGCTCAGGCACAGCAGGCTCAGGGCGGTGCTAATGCAGGAGCAGCTGACGACAATGTTGTTGACGCAGAATATACTGTTGTTGACGACGAAAACAAATAATTTATAAAAATATGTTCGTCTTGGATTTTCTTCCAAGACGAACTGCTCTGTAAATTGGTAGGTGGAAGAATTGGCAGATAAAAGAGACTATTATGAAGTACTTGGTGTTGACAAAAATGCCGGTGCTGACGAACTGAAAAAAGCATACAGAAAACTTGCGAAAAAGTATCATCCTGACCTTAATCCCGGCGATAAAGCAAAGGAAGCGGAGGAGAAGTTTAAAGAAGCTTCTGAGGCCTATGAAGTGCTTAGTGACAGCGAAAAAAGGCAGAGATATGACCAATTCGGCCACGCAGGGGTTGACCCTAATGCAGGCGGTTTTGGCGGAGGCGGAGGCTTTTCAGGAGGCTTTGGCGGTTTTGAAGATATTTTTGACCTTTTTGGCGGCGGCTTTGGGGGCTTTGGCGGTTCATCGCGAAGAAACCCAAATGCACCTGTTCAGGGCGACGACATTCATGTTCGCTTAGATTTGACCTTTGAAGAGGCTTGTTTTGGCAAGGAAGTTGAGGTCAGCGTTCGCAGAAAAGAAAAATGTGGCGAATGTAAGGGCGGCGGAGCTGCAAAAGGAAGTTCTCCTGCGACCTGCGGAGCTTGTGGCGGAACAGGTCAGGTAAGAACAGTTCAGAACACAATGTTCGGGCAAATGCAAAGTGTTCGTCCGTGTAGTAAGTGTCACGGAACAGGAAAAGTGATAACAAATCCATGCCCGACTTGTTCAGGCAAAGGAGAAGTTGTTAAAACTGTAAAAGTTAAGGTTAAAATTCCTGCTGGAATCAATGACGGACAGACGCTCCCTGTAAGAGAACAGGGAAATGTGGGCAAAAATGGCGGTCCAAACGGAGACCTCCTGATTACTGTAAGCGTTAAGCCTCATAAGATTTTTACTCGTCAGGGCTTCGATATTTTATGTGATTTCCCTATCACCTTTGTTGAAGCTGCCTTGGGCGGAGAAATTGAGGTTCCGACAATTGATGAAAAAGTTTCCTATGATATTCCGGAGGGTACTCAGTCAGGAACTGTGTTCAGACTAAGAGGAAGAGGCGTTCCAAAGCTTTATGGCGGAGGTGCCAGAGGCGATCAATATGTCAAAATTATTGTTGAAACACCAAAAGGGTTAAACAGTGAACAAAAAGACCTTTTAAGACAGTTTGGCGAGAGTGTTGGTGCCGGAAAATACAGTAAAAGAAAGACTTTTTTTGATTCAATGAAAGATAAATTCAAATAAACAAAATCCGTCATACTTTGTATGGCGGAATTTTGAGTTAAGGAGACGGAAAAATGGAATGGATTGAAGTTAAAATCATAACCAATTCAAATGGAATCGAGCCTCTTACGGGTGTATTATACAATATTGGAATAAGCGGAATAGTTATAAGCGATAAGGAAGATTTTGCTCAGTTTCTTGAAAATAACAGAAAGTATTGGGATTATGTTGACGAGGAGCTGGAGCGTCTTACAACAGCGGATTCTTCAATTACCTTTTACTTACCGGATGATACAAACGGGGCTGAATCTCTTTCGCTTACAAGAAATGTCATTGACAACCTAAAAAAATCAACTTGTGAATACGGTAGTCTTGAAATTTTTGTTAACAATGTAAAGGATGAAGATTGGTCTGAAAACTGGAAGAAATTTTTCCATCCATTGCCTCTTGGTGAAAAAATCTTAATCGTTCCCGAGTGGGAACAGGAAGAGGTTGAAAACCCTGAAAATCGCGTTATTTTTACTATAAATCCAGGGTTAAGCTTCGGAACCGGTTCTCACGAAAGCACACAGATGTGTATTGAGGAGATTGAGAAAGTCATAAAACAGGATGATACTGTTTTAGACCTTGGTTGCGGTTCGGGAATTTTGTCCGTAATAAGCCTTTTGCTTGGTGCAAAAAGTGCAACAGCAGTTGATATTGACGATAAGGCGGTTGAAGTTGCCTTTTCAAATCTTGCACTCAATAAGCTGAGCAAAGATAAAATGGCAGGATATGCAGGAGATATAACCTGCGATACGGAATTGAGAGGAAAAATCGGCAACGGATATGATATCGTTGTTGCAAACATTGTTTCCGATGTAATAATTGCAATCGCACCTTTCATACGAGAATTTATGAAAGAAAACGGTACTTTTATTTGCTCCGGTATTATAAATGAGAGACAAAACGAAGTAAAGGAAGCTCTTGAAAAAGAAGGGTTAATTTGTCAGAATATAAGAGTACGAAACGAATGGAGTGCAATCATTTGTAAATAAATTTGCGCTTATCTTGTATAATTTGAATAAATTTTTGAAATTACTCTTGCAATAATTGAAATAAAATGATATACTAAATATATATGTATTTTAAGAGGTGGCATTATGCGGCGGTTTTTTACCGACCCGAAGAACATAATTGACGGCAAAGTAAGGATTATTGAAGATGCCTCTCATATTTCCAAGGTTTTAAGAATGGAAATCGGAGAGGAAATCATTGTTTTTGACGGAAGCGGGAAAGATTATATTGCTAAACTTGACAGTATAGGTCCCAAAGAATGTGTTGCGTCAATCGTTTCTTCAAAAGTTTCGGATACCGAGCCTGAGATAAAGGTATATATTTTCCAGGGTATTCCAAAGTCCGGAAAAATGGAAACCATTATCCAGAAATGTGTTGAATTGGGCGCATATAAAATAATCCCCGTAGAAATGCAACGATGTGTAGTTAAGCTTGACAATAAAGGGAAAACAGAGAAAACAAAAAGATGGAATAAAGTTTCCGTCGAAGCTTCTAAACAATGCGGAAGAAGCGTTATCCCTGAGATTACTGAGCCTGTTGACTACAAAACATCCCTTTCAATGCTTAAAGAGCTTGATTTGGCAATAATGCCTTATGAAGTTTTAGGTCACGAAGGGAAGCATGGGTTAAAAGAATTACTTAATGGATTTAACGGAAAATCCATTGGTATTCTTATAGGACCTGAGGGTGGCTTTTCTGACAGTGAAGCAGAGGATGCCCAAGAAAATAATATTTATCAAATTGGACTCGGAAAAAGAATTTTGCGCACAGAGACTGTTGCAAGTTCTTTAATACCTATCATAATGTACGAAAAAGACGAAATTTAGGAGGAATGGAAAGTGGCAGTAACAAAGACAAACAGCATGGAGAAAAGAGCAAAAAGAACTGAAAAAATGGCTGCATCCGAAAAACTTACTAATGGCTTTATGCTTACTTTGACATATGGTCTCGGAGGGATTATCATCCTTGAAATAATAAGACGCCATTACTTGATGTTTGCATATGATTTTGCAAGCACTTTCAGTATTGCAATGGGAATTATTTTTGCTGTTGCGGCTGCCGGAGTTGCAGTTTTAGGCGGGATGAAGAAAATTACAGCGACCAGAAGCAGAAATTATACAATATTCTTTGTTATATCTTCTTTGGCAACATTATTCTTATCTTTTGATTTAAGACTATTGATTTCCAGACCGCTTCTTGCTCAAAAGGCACATTGGGGGGTATTTGATTTTCTTGCAAATTTAAATCTCGCAGTTGATGCTAAGGTGTTGGAATATGGCGTTGTCCTTTTCCTTGTAGTAGCTTTTATAGTTTATGCAGTAAGGCTTGCGCTTCTTGAAAAGAAAAAATAAAATAAGAGGTCGCCGAGTTGGCGGCCTTTTTTAGAATAAAAGGTGTTCATTATGAAAAAGATTACTCAAAAATTTATAATTACACTCTTGATTGTTGCGGTTTTATCCTCAACAGTGCTTGGTCTTGAAAGTTCGGTTAATTTCTATTGGGACAAGCCTGTTGTTGAGATAGAAAATGAAGAAATATATCTTCATAATACAATGATAAGACATAATAAAGTTACATATTTACCCGTTGACGAGATATTGTTGCTTTTTGGCTATACACTGGGCTGGGACGGCGAAATTTCTGCCGTTGTAGCTATTAAAGACGAAACGGTTTCTTATGTTATAGCAAACTCTGCTGATGTATGGAAAGGAGAAGAAAAATATGTTTCTTCTAACCCTACAATAATATTAAATGATATATTTTATATGCCGATAGATATGCTGGAATTCTTGCTTGGCAGAGAGGTTAAAGTTTCGTTTTATAAAGCGGATGAAAAGGTAGGAAAAAGAGACCTCCTGACCGATGTCTTTCCAACAGACGAGCATCGATTAAACGGCGATGCTTTCTATCATAAGACTTCCGCGGTTATAGATAATCACGGAATGATGCTTGAATACATAACTGATTATGAAACAGACAGATATATCTCCGCTCTTAATCTGGTGGCTGAAACTGCTCCTGTAAATACTAATATTTATAGCATTATTGTTCCAACTGCTGCTGAATTTTTTGCGCCAAATGAGGTTGCACCAAATCAGACGGATACAATAAAAAAAGTGTATAACAGCATATCGGAAAGAATTATGCCTATAAATACCATTACACCGCTGATTTCCCGTCTCGAAGAAGGGTTGTATTTTAGAACCGACCATCATTGGACACAGCGAGGTGCATATTATGTTTATAAAGAGTTCATGCAGGTAAAAGGGGAGGAAGTTCCCTTTCTTGAAGATTTTGTAACAACAAAAAGCAGTTTTACCGGTTCAATAGCTGAGTTTGCAAAAGGGACAAACGGCGAAGAAATATTGCGTAATAATCCGGATATCTTGGAAAAATTCTACCCAAATCATTTTACAGCCGGAGCCTGCTATCTGGATATGTATATGAGAAATTATGCGTGCCCTATTGAGCCTGTTTATTATAACGCTAATTCATATCTCGCTTTTATTGGCGGCGATATGCCGATGGTTGTGCTTACATCAGGAATCGATAACGGCAAAAAACTGTTAATTCTCAAAGAGTCATACGGCAACGCTTTTGCAACTTGGGCACTTAATAATTACTCAGAAGTTTATGTTGTAGATGTACGACAGTTCAACAGAGGAGAAGAAAGCTTTAATCTTAATGATTTCTACAACTTTGTTCAGTATGACGATTTGGTAATTATAAACTCTGCATCATCTCTTGGAATAAGTGAAGATATTTCTAAAATGGCTTTATAAAACAAAACCACCCATTTGGGTGGTTTTTAAATTTTAAACAGACAGAAGTGTATGTTTGTTAATTTTTTCACAAATAAAGGATTAGCAGTCTTTAAACACATAAGGTTTTGCGGTTAATAAGTAATGGCACACTAAACAATATGCTTATAGGGAAGAAGAAAAAGCAAAACATAAGCATCGGGAATACATCACTGTCATTGGGTTATGTTTAGGTGTTAAAATTTTATAGTTAATAATTT
>JAZOAF010000072.1:0-4075 GCA_045595345.1 Clostridia bacterium
TTGTCAATTCCGTAAAGGGAAAAGACAATTAAATTCCAGACTAAAAGTAAAATATCCATAAAACTCCTTATTGGTTCGTTGCACATCGGCTGAAAACAAGGGACTGCTTTTGCAGTCCCTTGTTTCTTATAAAATACCTAATTTTTCTTTGCAGTTTAAAATTCTTATAACGCTTTCGTTTATGCGCTCTTCGGAAATCCTTCCGCTCTTAACCGCTGTGAAAAGCGCCTCGTGGGCAATCTCCAAATTGTTTGGCATATAGAGCATATCAACCCCTGCCAGAACTGCCTCAACCGCTGCATCTGCTGAGGTATGGGAGTTCAGCACCGCGCCCTCGTTAAGAGGACTTGTTATAATAACTCCGCCATAGCCCATTTCCTCTCTCAAAAGGCCTATTACAACCGCTTCGGAGAAGGTTGCAGGGTTATCTGCGTCAATTTCAGGAACTTTAATGTGTCCAATCATAACAAAGTCAGCACCACCGTCAATTCCTGCTTTAAACGGAGCCAAATCAATGCTCTTTATTTCGCTAAGAGAACGGGTTACAATAGGATAATCCATTTTTGTATCTCCCTCTGTTGAACCCATACCAGGGAAGTGCTTTAAGGTTACGGCAACTCCGCCTTTTTTAAGGCCCTTGATTATCCATTCAACTTTTCTTGAAACCTCATCCTTGTCATAACCAAAGGAGCGGTCCCCAATCATATTGAACTTGCCCTCTGCCATAACATCGGCAACAGGCGCAAAGTTCATATTAAATCCAAGCTCTTTTAAGGCTTCGCCGACTTTCTCGCCGATTGCATAGGCGCTGTCCGCATCACTAACCTGACTCATCGGGCCAATATCCCCAAGGCTCATTTGCGGATTTTTGCTTATGGCAAACTTTTGTCCGCCCTCTTCCGTTGTGCCCAAGAACATAGGAATTTTCGCGAAGCTCTGAGTATTTTTAAGAAGCTCTTTTGTCTGTGTTCTGTCCTGCAAGTTTTTCTCAGCATAAACAATTCCGCCGACATTTTTATCGTCAATTGCTTTCTTTGTTGTTTCCCCTGCAAGGATAACATCTTCTGTTTCCGTGAGCTGTTCAGGAGTTACATAGAACATCTGATAGAGCTTTTCTTCCAGAGTCATATCCTCTAAAATGCCCTTAACCTTATCGGATGCCTCAACTGTCAGTTTCTGCGGTTTTTCTGCCGGCTGAGCCGTTTCCTGCGGAGCAAAAATGGAGCATCTGCTGAAAAGATACACAAGGCAAAGAAGTACTAAAATTCCTATAACTATGTATTTCGGTAAATGTTTCATAATGTTTTTCCTTTATAAAAATTTATGGTTACTCATTAATTTTACACTAAAAAGTATTCGTTGTCAACAACAATAAAATCTTAAAAATAAAAGGGATGTAAAGAAATTACATCCCTTCATTTTTCAAAAATTATTCGCAACAGTCACAGTCGCCGTCGCAATCGCCGTCACAAACGAACTCAATTTCAATAGGTTCGTCGCAGTATGGGCAGGCGAGGTCTTCGCTCTGAAAATCTTCGTAAGTTAAGAAAACATCTTTTCCGCACTTTTCGCAAGTAATTACGAATTCGTCGTCCTCGTCTTCTTCATCATAGTCATAGATTTCGTCGTCAAAAACTTCTTCGCATAAAATATCGATAGCCTCATCGACCTCGTCAATTTTATCGGCAAGGAAGCCCTGCTCATCGTCAATCATTTCAATTTCGGCTGTAATATCGCCAAGGAGGGCGATAATCTCATTTAAAAGCTTTGCCTCGTCAGAATTCTTGTCAAGCTTCATTCCGTCGGCAAGACCTTGAAGATAAGCCGCTCTGTTTGTTAAATCAGACATAATATGATTCTCCTTTATAATTAAACTCTTGACATATATTCTGCGTTTCTTGTGTCAATTTTAATCATATCGCCTTCGTTAATAAACATAGGAACAGTGATAATTGCACCTGTTTCAACTTTTGCAGGCTTTGTTACATTTGAAGCTGTGTTACCCTTAATACCAGGTTCAGTTTCAACAACTAAAAGCTCAACAAAGTTCGGTGGTTCAACATTGAATACATTGCCTTTATAGGAAAGGATAGTAACCACCATATTTTCCTTAACAAATTTAAGAGCGTCACCGAGCTGGTCCTCACTGAGCGGAAGCTGGTCATATGTTTCCTGGTCCATGAAATAGTAAAGACCGCTGTCTTCGTATAAATATTCCATATCCTTTCTTTCTATATGAGCCTTCGCAACCTTTTCTGTTGGGTTAAAGCTTCTTTCTGTAACGCCGCCTGTTATAACATTCTTCATCTTTGTTCTAACGAAAGCTGCACCTTTACCAGGTTTTACATGCTGAAACTCAACAACCTGATAAACATTGCCTTCAAATTCAAATGTTATACCGTTTCTGAAATCACCCGCTGAAATCATTGGGGATACCTCCTTTAATTTTCTTGTTATATTACTAACACTATTTTATACTAAAATCATCCAAATTGCAAGAGCTTTTTCAAGTTTTGTCTAAATTTCCAGCAAATTCTTATCGCTTTTTGAAAGGATGGTGCATCCGTCCTTATTTACGACCACCAAATCCTCAATCCGAACGCCACCGAAATCGGGAATATAAATCCCCGGCTCACAGCTTACAACCATATTCTCCTCTAAAACATCCAATGAATTTGGAGATAATGTCGGCGCCTCGTGGATTAAAAGTCCGACGCCGTGTCCTAAGGAATGGCCGAAATATTCGCCGTATCCTGCATCTTTGATTACCTCTCTTGCACCGAGGTCAGCATCAGCGCATCTTACTCCGCTTTTTATCTTTTCAAGACCTTTTAGCTGAGCCGAGAGAACAGTTTCATATATTTCTTTCTGTTTCTCTGTCGCCTTTCCAAGAACAACCGTTCTTGTCATATCCGAGCAGTATCCCTCATATACGCATCCGAAATCAAGGGTTATAAAATCCCCCTTTTCGATTTTTTTATGGGATGGCACTCCGTGGGGCATACTTGTCTTCTTCCCGCTTATTGAAATCGTATCAAAAGAGGTTTTCTCCGCCCCCTGTTTTTTCATAAAATATTCAAGTTCTGAGGCTATATCCTTTTCGGTTATTCCCTCTTTTATAAGCTCTAAAATATGAGAAAAGGCTCGGTCACCTATTTCTTCTGCTTTTCTGATTTTCTCAATTTCAAAGGGCGTTTTTATTATCCTCTTTCGGTCAATCTCTCTGCCCTTGCCAATATAATTACAAGCTGTTTTGTTTTTAAGCTTTTCAAGAGATGAAACCGTCATAAAATTATCTTCTATGGCAATTTCCTTAAAGCCTTTGTCATTTATATAGTCGGTTAAATCCGATGCCTTTTTCGTCTCAACTACCTTAAAGTCTTTTGCCTCTTTTTCCGCGCTTTCCGTATATCTTGAATCGGTAAACAAAACCCTTTCGTTTTTGGAAATCAAAAGAGTTCCCTCGCCCCCTGAGAACGAAGAAAAATAGCGCATATTATAGGGGGAGGTTATTAAAACCGCATCCGTATTCCCCAATATGTCATTAAGTTTTTTATACATATATCTCCCTCTTTTCAAGGTAGATTTTTTTAAGCTCCATTGCATCTTCCGTCTGAGTCCCTCTTGACTCGCAGATGACCGTCGGAGCTAAGTTTCTCTTTGCCATAATCTCTGCAATGGGCCAGAATTCAGGGCCGTATTCCGTCTCAGAGTAGCATCTGTGCTTTTTCTCTCCTGCGGAAGTAAACTCAATTCGGCTGTAATGGATATGGAAGTTTTGCACTCTTTCTTTCCCCAGCTTATTTTCAATTATATCAAAAATCCGTTCAAAGTCTTCCATCTCTTTAAGGCCGCCGCGGGTCTGGGAATTTATATGTCCGAAATCAACGGTTGGGAGAAGTCTTTCATCAACAGTGCAAAGCTCGCAGACCTCCTCTATTGTTCCAAGCTGGTTTACTTTACCCATTGTTTCAGGGCAGATATGAATATGACCGTATCCTAAGTTATCCGCCTCATAAACCGCCTTTTTTATGGTTTCGGTGGCAAGCTCAACTGCCTTTTTCCTTGTGATTTT
>JAZOAF010000073.1:0-16318 GCA_045595345.1 Clostridia bacterium
ACATGGCTACGATCCGACTTCAGTTAGGGCAAGTTGGAGATGCAAATAAATAGTTTCCGTCTGCTAATGTTGTGTCATTTGCTTCCTGAGCAGCATCGGCTTTAACTTCTCTTTTAACATTGTCTAAGTTATAGCAGTCAATGTTATATTCTTTTCTTTCTTTGTATTCCTGAGACTTACCAACATTCCAGTTTCTGACAGGACGCTAGTAGCCTGTGATTCTGCTCTAAACTTCTGTTTCTTCGCCGCATGTCGGACATTCGAAGTGTTCGCCGCTGATGTAGCCGTGCTTCTTACATACAGAATATGTCGGAGACATTGTGTAGTAAGGAAGCTTGTAGTTTTCTGCAATCTTCTTAACGAGGTTAGCAGCAGCTTTCCAGTCAGGAAGCTTTTCGCCTAAGAATGCGTGAAAAACTGTTCCTGAGGTATAAAGAGTTTGGAGTTCGTCCTGAATATCAAGAGCTGCGAAAATATCGTCTGTGTAGCTGACAGGAAGATGACTGCTGTTTGTGTAGTATGGAGAATCAGGGTCTTCTGATGCTGTAATAATATCAGGGAATTTTGCAACATCGTGCTTTGCAAGTCTGTATGATGTTGATTCAGCAGGGGTTGCTTCTAAGTTGTAGAGGTCGCCATACTGTTCCTGATAATCGGAAAGTCTTTCTCTCATATGGTTGAGGACTTTCTTTGTCCATTCCTGACACTCTTCGTGTGTTAAGTCTTTCTTAATCCAGTTTGCGTTAAGACCAGCTTCGTTCATACCAACAAGACCGATTGTTGAGAAGTGGTTCTCGAATGTTCCGAGGTAACGCTTTGTGTAAGGATAAAGACCTTCGTCTAAAAGTCTTGTAACAACTGTTCTCTTGATTTTAAGTGAACGAGCGGCAATATCCATCATCTTGTCAAGACGGATAAAGAAGTCTCTTTCATCAGTTGCAAGGTAAGCAATTCTTGGCATATTGATTGTAACAACGCCGATAGAACCTGTGCTTTCACCGCTACCGAAGAAACCGCCTGACTTTTTGCGGAGTTCTCTTAAATCAAGACGGAGACGACAGCACATACTTCTTACATCGCTTGGTTCCATATCACTGTTGATGTAGTTTGAGAAATATGGTGTGCCGTATTTTGCTGTCATTTCGAAGAGAAGCTTATTGTTCTCTGTTTCTGACCAGTCAAAATTGCTTGTGATTGAATATGTCGGGATTGGATACTGGAAGCCTCTGCCGTTAGCATCGCCCTCAATCATAATTTCGATAAATGCCTTGTTAACAAGGTCCATTTCTTTCTGACAGTCACCGTAAGTGAAGTCCATTTCCTTTCCGCCAACGATAGCAGGGAGGTCTTTTAAGTCATTTGGAACTGTCCAGTCAAGAGTGATGTTAGAAAATGGTGCCTGTGTTCCCCATCTTGATGGAGTGTTAACACCGTAAACGAAAGACTGAATAGCCTGTTTAACTTGCTTATATGTTAAGTTATCAACTTTAACGAAAGGTGCGAGATATGTGTCAAAGGAGGAGAATGCCTGAGCTCCTGCCCATTCGTTCTGCATAATTCCGAGGAAGTTTACCATCTGGTTACAAAGAGTTGATAAGTGGCCTGCCGGAGAAGAAGTGATTTTTCCCGGAACACCGCCAAGACCTTCCTTGATAAGCTGTTTTAAGCTCCAACCTGCGCAGTAGCCTGTGAGCATTGATAAGTCGTGAATGTGAATGTCACAGTTTCTGTGTGCATCGCTGATTTCAGGGTCATAAACTTCGGAGAGCCAGTAGTTTGCTGTGATTGCTCCTGAGTTTGATAAAATAAGACCGCCAACTGAATATGTAACAGTTGAGTTTTCCTTAACACGCCAGTCAAGAACATTAACGTAGTTATTAACTGTTTCTTTGTAGTCAAGGTAAGTATTTTTAAGGTTACGAAGTTTTTCGCGCTGTTTTCTGTAAAGAATGTAAGCCTTTGCAACTCCGTCATAACCGCCCTGAATCAAAACAGATTCAACGCTGTCCTGAATATCTTCCACGGCTACATAGCCATCTTTGATTTTAGGAAGAAAATCTGCGGTAACTTTAAGCGCTAAGAAGTCGATAATGTTGTCGGTATACTCAGTGTTTGTTGCTTCGAATGCCTTCTTCATAGCGTCTGCGATTTTGCTTATATCAAAATCTGCAATTTTTCCATCTCTTTTAATGATTTGATACATAAAAACACCTCTTTATTTAAAAATTTCTTATAAAAGACGATTTAGTGTATGGGGAAACGATTTTCAAAAACTCTTCCATTTCCTCATCTGAAAAGGACGATAGTCCCTCAGGATTTAAGATTTCTCCCGAATCCTTATACTGTTGCAGGTAACATTTTTCTGCACCCTCAATCCACTTGGCAAGAGAGAGCATACTCTCTTTTGTGTGAATTCCTTTGGCAACCGTTGTGCGGAATTCGTAAGGTATATTTCCTTCTAAAAGAAAGTCCTTTGATTCCTCAACTTCTGTCTGGAACTTGTCCACTCCCGTAGCCAGTATGTATTCTTCGGGGGAGTTTTTTATGTCCATTGCAACATAATCAGCAAGTCCCTTTAAAATAATTTCTTTAAGGAGTTTAGGGTTGCTTCCGTTTGTGTCGAGCTTGATTTTATATCCCATATCCTTAATTTCGGAAAGGAAATCAGGTATATCAGGGTTTAAAAGCGGTTCGCCCCCTGTTATAACCACTCCGTCAAGAAGTCCCTGCCTCTTTTTCAGAAAGGATAAAACCTCTTCCTGTGAAATTTCTTCATCGCTCCCCTTTACCAACGATGCGTTATGACAGAAGGGACACCGAAAATTACAGCCTTTGGTAAAGATTATACAGGAGACGACCTCAGGAAAATCGAGGAGTGTCAGTTTTTGTAAGCCTCCAATGCGCATTTTTATCCCTCCTCCCAAATGGGGTGTATTATAAATATAGCATATGTTGTTGCCCTTGTCAATACCAAAACACAATATATTGTGTTATTTTTTTAAAAAAGGGGATGTTAAAAACCTCCGGACCGCAAAAATATTGAAAAATAAAGAATCAAAAAAGCATATATTTCGGGGAATAACCCTGAAATATGAAGAAAAACCGAAAGAACTCGGTTTTTCAAATTTGATTTGTATTTTTGCTATGAACACTCCTTCGCCTCTCGCAGTATTTATATACGGCTTCGGACTCAGATTGTCCATTCCAAAGCTTTTTTCCTATCCCCTAAAAACAAACTGCTAAAAAGTCGGCACAGACTTTTTAGCAGTTATCTTATCCTATATTAAAGAATTTTTTGGCGTTTTTTGTTGTAATATCGGCGATTTCTTCGTAAGACATACTCTTGATTTCGGCGATTTTTTCTGCCACGCGAAAGACATATCCGCTGTAATTCCTTTTCCCTCGGAAGGGTTCAGGCGCCATATATGGTGCATCCGTCTCAATCATAAGACGGTCAAGGGGGATAATTTTAAGAGCCTCAATTGCCCGTCTTGCGTTTTTGAAGGTTATAACTCCCGTGAAAGAAAGCATAAGCCCCATATTTAAAATCTCTTTTGCGGTTTCGGCGCTTCCTGAGAAGCAGTGGAAAACTCCGTTGGAAATTTTGTGGTCCTTTAAGATTTTTATACACTCTCCTCGGGATTCTCTGTCGTGGATAACAACAGGGAGGGAAAGCTCCTTGGAGAGTTCAAGCTGAGGAGGAAGCCACATTTTCTGCTCATCCTCGTCCGTGTCGTCATAGTGATAATCAAGACCGACCTCGCCGATTGCAACAACCTTTTCGTGTTTTGCAAGGGCGCGGAGGGTGTAAACATCTTCGTTTGTCATTCCCTTGGTTTCATTTGGATGAACACCGACTGTTGCGTAAACAAAATCGTGTTTTTCAGCCAGAGCAACGCTTTCCTTTGAGGTTTTAATGCTTGACCCAATGTTGTTTATATATGCGACCCCGTTTTTGTGGGCGTTTATAAGCATCTCGTCACGGTCAGCATCAAACTGGCTGTCGTCATAATGGGCGTGGGAATCGTAAAGCATCATTTTTCACCCCCGTAAAGAAGCTTGTAAAGGGTTGGAGAGAATTTGAACTCTTTCATAAGCATTTCCGTCTCCGCCTTTGCCTTGTCCCTTGTCTTTTGGGGAATGTTGGTTTTTCTTGCCCTGATTAAAATGTTCTTTGGAGAGTGTGCCATATCCACAAACTCCATAAGCTCGGTTTTATATCCTTGGGCAGTTAAAAGATTTCCTCTGATTGCGTCTGTTGCCAGAGCGGAGAAACGCTCCTTTATAAGACCATAGCGGGAGAAAATCTCAAAAGTCTCAGGCGTAATTTGTGAATTAAGCTCGTGCTGACAGCAGGGAACGGACAAAATCGTGTCGCAATCCCACTTTATTGCGTTATAAAGCGCAAAGTCTGTTGCGGTGTCGCAGGCGTGGAGGGTTATAATCATATCAACTTTCCCTGTGAACTTAAATGTTCCGATGTCTCCTGTTTCAAAGCGGAGCTTTTTGTAGCCGTATTTTTCAGCCAAAACGTTACAGTTTTTTATAACATCTTCTTTAAGGTCAAGGCCGATAATCTCTGCATCGATGTTGCAGATGTTAACAAGAAAATGGTAGAGGACAAAGGTAAGGTATGATTTCCCGCAACCAAAATCTAAAATCGTCATTTTCTTTTTATCCCCTAAAACATCTTTGACAATTTCTGTAAAGCGGTTTATCTGCTTATATTTGTCATACATAGAATTAACTATTTTTCCCTCTTTGGTGAAAATTCCAAGGTCAATAAGGGGAGGAATCGCTTCCTTTAATATATAATGCTTTTCTCTGTTGTGATTTTCCTCGGATTTTGCTCCGCCCTTTTGGGTAAGGAGAGTTGCCTTTCCCTTTTTGGAAACTTTAATGAGAAAATGCTTGTCCTCACTCCAGAAATCAAATTGCTTATAGTCTTTTGCCATTTCTTTCAGGAAGGACAAAAGCTCGTCGCGGGTTAAATTTTCCGTAAAGGCTTGTTTTTGGGTAAACTTTTCAATCAGGTAAAGATTTTTTACCTTATTTATATTAATCCTCTTAAAAACAGCAGAAGATAAGGGGTTGCTTACAACCCCTTTTGAAACTGAATTATTAAAGATGTCATTTAAGTAATTTGTTATCATTTAAAAATTCCTCGATTCTGTCAAGTGCACGAGAGATATTTTCAACTGAGTAAGCATAAGAACAACGGATGAAGCCTTCTCCGCTTTTCCCGAAAGCATTTCCGGGAACAACGGCAACCTTCTTTGAATAAAGAAGGTTTTCAACAAACTCTTCCGAGGAAAGCCCTGTTGCCTTAATCGACGGGAAGGCATAGAATGCGCCCTCGGGCTCAAAGCATTCAAGACCCATAGCGTTAAATCTTGAAACGATAAGGCTTCTGCGCTTGTTATATTCTTCGCACATATATTCAATATCTTCATCGCCGTTTTCAAGAGCAGAAACTGCCGCATACTGAGCAGTTGTAGGCGCAGACATAATTGCATACTGATGCACCTTTGTCATTGCCTTTATAATATCAGGATGACCGCAGGCATAACCAAGACGCCAGCCTGTCATAGCATAAGCTTTTGAAAAACCGCTTACCACAACAGTTCTGTCTGCCATTCCCTCCAAGGAGGCGATAGATATGTGTTTTTTGCCATAGGTAAGCTCTCCGTAAATCTCGTCTGAGATAACCATAAGGTTTGCTTCCTTTATGATAGGAATAAGAGCCATAAGGTCTTTTCTTTCCATAATCCCACCCGTCGGGTTACTTGGATATGGAAGAACCAGAACCTTGGTTTTAGGTGTTATTGCGTTTTTAAGCTCCTCGGGAGTAAGCTTGAATTTATCCTCAGCTTTTGTTTTAATGGTAACGGGAACGCCCCCTGCCAGAGCCGTTATAGGCTTATAGCAAACAAAACTTGGCTCAGGGATTAAAACTTCGTCTCCCGGATTTAACACTGTTCTTAAAAAGAGGTCAATTGCCTCGCTTCCGCCAACAGTTACCAAAACCTGAGAAAGTCCGTCATATTTAAGACCGAATCTGCGGTTTAAATATGAAGCTATTGCGAGACGAAGCTCTTTAAGACCTGCGTTTGATGTGTAATGAGTCTTACCTTTTTCAAGGGAATAGATGCCTTCGTTGCGGATATGCCACGGGGTAACAAAGTCAGGCTCGCCCACACCAAGAGAAATAGCGTCTTTCATTTCCGCCGCAATGTCGAAAAATTTGCGGATTCCTGATGGCGGGATGGCTGAAACTGAGTTATTTATGAAACTTGCGGGGTTAAAGCTCATAGGGACATTACCTCCCTGTCGTCATCTTTTTGTGCTGTTAAAATGTTTCCGTCGTTTTTATAGCGTTTTAAAACAAAGTGGGTTGCTGTTGAAATAACGGCTTCCATCGGTGCAAGGTGCTGTGCTACGAAAAGGGAAATGTCTTTGAGACTGTCCCCCTCAACAGTTACACCAAAGTCATAGCTTCCGCTCATAAGGTTGAGGGCGGTAACTTCCGGATATTGGTAAATTCTCTCTGCAATACGGTCAAAGCCTTGATTTCTCTGAGGGGCAACTTTAAGCTCTATGTAAGCGGTAACACGGTCTGAGGAATTGATTTTATCCCAATTAATAATTGCACCGTAACCTAAAATTGTTCTGTTTTTTTCAAGAGTATCTATAATCTCCGCGGCGGCTTCCACAGAAATGCCGTGCATAGCGGCAAGCTCTTCCAAAGAGAGTTTGCAATTTTCGTGCAAGGAAGAAAGAATCGCTTTGTAAAGTTTTTGATTTTCCATAGTGAATACCTCCGTTTTGAATTTCTCCATTATATTATATAATAATTGTATCTATACGAAAAAATATAACACAAAAAGCAAAAAAGGTCAATAGATTTTGCTTTAATTGCAAAAATACAGAAAATTTTCCCAATAAGCCTTCTTAGGCATATGAACTTTGGCAAACACCTCTTGCTGGGAAACAGATACTCCGTCTGAGGAACCCGATTTGGTAAAAATGATAAAAAAAGAGACGATATGGCATGCTGATTTGTGCAATCGGTATACCGTGAAAAAGGAGAGGCGGGAAACCCCGAAAAGCCGCATCGCTACGGGATTTTTCTGAGATTAGCTGGGAAATAGTTATACAAAATTACCAAAAAGGAAATCAAATTTTGTGCATTTGTCCTCTATGCAAAAAAGGGTTTTTGTGTTAAAATTACTAAGTAATATGAAAATTTGTGCATAGGAGGCATTTAAATATGGCGGGTTTAAGCTTAAAAGGTATTTACAAAGTTTATGATGGCGGTGTTACCGCTGTTAAAGACCTCAATCTTGAAATTGAAGATAAGGAATTTGTTGTTTTGGTTGGTCCTTCCGGCTGCGGTAAGTCAACTACTCTTCGAATGGTTGCAGGTCTTGAAGAAATTACAAATGGTGAACTCTATATTGGCGACAGATTAGTAAATGATGTTGCTCCAAAGGACAGAGATATTGCGATGGTTTTCCAGAACTACGCTCTCTATCCTCATATGACTGTTTTTGATAATATGGCATTTGGTCTTAAACTCAGAAAGGTTCCGAAGGATGAGATTAAAGCTAAGGTTATGGAAGCTGCTCAGATTCTCGATATTGAGCATCTCTTAGAAAGAAAGCCGAAGGCACTCTCCGGCGGACAGAGACAGCGTGTTGCTCTCGGTCGTGCTATCGTTCGTAATCCTAAGGTATTCCTTTTGGACGAACCTCTTTCCAACCTTGACGCTAAGCTTCGTGTTCAGATGCGTGCTGAAATCGGTAAGCTCCACAGAAAGCTCGAAACAACATTCATCTATGTAACACATGACCAGACAGAAGCGATGACAATGGGCAGCAGAATCGTTGTTATGAAAGATGGTATTATGCAGCAGGCTGCAAGCCCAATGGAAATATACAACGAACCTGCAAATATGTTCGTTGCCGGATTTATCGGAAGCCCACAGATGAACTTCATCGATGCTACTCTTACAAAAGAAGCTGACGGCTTATATCTTGTTAATGATAACTTCAAGGTTAAGCTTCCGGAAGGAAAGGCTAACCGTCCTGAACTTGCTGAATATATCGGTAAGGAAGTTGTTATGGGCGTCAGACCTGAAAACATCTATGACGATGAAGCGCATATCACAGCAGCTCCTGATTGTAAGCTTTCTGCATTAGTAACACATACAGAAATGATGGGCGCTGAAACATACCTTTACCTCGCTATTGGCGAAAAGAACATTATCGCAAAGGTTAACCCAAGAACAACAGCTAAACTTGACGAAACAATTGATATCGTATTCGATAACAATAAGATTCATATTTTCGACAAGGAAACCGAAGTTACAATTCTTAACTAATTTAAAAAGTAAGTCCTTGGCTCTTTTGAGCCAAGGACTTTTTTGTTATAAAAAATTAAAACGGGGGGAAATTAAGGACAGGAGGGATAAAAATGATTGATATAACAAAACAAAATTTTGAGGAATTTATAAATTCTGAAAAAACGGTCCTTATAGATTTCTGGGCGCCACGGTGCTCATATTGCAAACAGATTTCCCCTATTATTGATGAAATTGCAACGGAGATGGAAGGAAAAGTTAAGGTCGGGAAAGTAAATGTTGACGAAGAAAGTGAACTTGCCGGAGAATTCAGAGTAAAAAGCATTCCTTATCTTGCAGTTATAAAAGATAAAGAGGTAGTAAAAACTGCAATAGGCTTTATGAACAAGAGAGAAATTATGGAGCTTCTTAGTTGAATATAGAATATGCCCACGGCGAAAGCTGTGGGCATCTAAACATGCAAAATTGCTTGATTTTTCAGGGAGAATATGTTAAAATGAAGCTGATATTTTGAAACTCAGCCTCGCTTTTTGCGGGGAGAATATAAAGAAAGGAGAAAATGATATTACATATATCATTTAATGACTGATATGGCGTTTATAATGGAAGAATTAACAGTTAAGGAAATGGAAGGCGTAATGGAGAAAACCAAAACGGTTATTATCCCTGTGGGACTCCCTGAACAACACGGGTTTCACCTTCCGCTCAGCACAGATATTTTAAACGCAGTAATTCCGCCTCGCCTTGCAGGAGACAGACTTAATGCGGTTGTTGCTCCGTCCGTTAATTATTGTTTTTCAGGCGGAGAGCTTATGGGAACAATAAATGTAAGCCCTAACGCATTTGGTATTTATATGTCTGAAATTTGCAGTGAGTTTATCCGTTTAGGCTTTAAAAATCTTATTATTTTACTTGGCCATGGCGGAACAGAAAACACAGATGCGTTGAGAAGCACATTGCAGATGCTCCTTCGCCGTGATAAAGAGAGAACAAAGGATGTTGCAATTGCAATGATGGATGTTCAGGAGTTATCTCCGACAGGGGTTAAAGCTGTTGAAGAACACGACTATCACGCAGGACTTATCGAAACATCCAATATGCTTTATTGGAGACCTGATTTGGTTCGTGACGAAATCGTTTTTGACGAACCTGAAATTGCTGAGTATTTAAGAACCGACCCTGACTGGTACGCAAGTCACGAAAAGGTGGTTGACAATCCTTTCGTAATAGAAAGAGTTCAGCAGAGAGAAGAGATAAAGGTTGGCGTTATGGGATATCCTGAAAAGGCAAATCGCGAGCTTGGCGAAAAGGTAAGCGGAGAAATTGTTGACAATTTGGTTGCATTGGTTGATTCCCTTGAAGAAAGACTTTCAAAATAAAACTTGCCCACGGCAAAAGCCGTGGGCATTAATTTTACCATAAAATAAAAATGTTGCTTTTTAGGGAAAAGTATGGTATAATTGCTCTATGTTTAAAATCACAAAAAGGAGACAGAAAGAATGGATATTTTAGCATTTGTTTTATATTTTGTGGCAATGCTTGCCATCGGTGCATTTTTCTTCTTTAAGTCAAAGCAAGGTACAGAAAAAGACTATTTCTTAGGCGGCAGAGCAATGGGCCCTTGGGTTACGGCTATGAGTGCTCAGGGTTCCGATATGAGTGCATGGCTTTTGATGGGACTCCCGGGAAGCATTTTGGCCTTTGGCTTTGGTCAGGCGTGGATTGGCATCGGTCTTGCTATCGGAACTGCGGCAAACTGGGTTTTGGTTGCGAAAAGACTTCGTAAGTTTTCAAAGGCTTCCGGGGATTCTATTACTCTTCCTCAGTACCTTTCAAATCGTTTCGTATCAAAAAGTCATGCTGTAAGCATTATCTGTGCAGTTGTATTTTTAGTATGCTTCACAATCTATGTTGCATCAGCCTTTGTTGCAGGCTCAGATGTATTCACAACTCTCGTGCCAAGCCTTACAAAGACAAACGCTATGCTTATCTTTGCGGCAATAGTTGTTGTTTATACATTCTTAGGGGGATTTAACGCTGTTTGCTGGACAGACTTTTTCCAGGGCCTTTTGATGCTTGCTGCCCTTTTAATCGTTCCTGTTGTTATAGGCTTTACAAGAGAATTGGAACCTGCGGCTCTTACAACTGTTTATACAGGGCCAAACGGAGAAGAATTTGAGTTTGTGGCTAACTTCTTCAATGCAAGCTGGAAAGATATTATTTCAGGTCTTGGCTGGGGCCTTGGCTATTTCGGTATGCCTCATATCATTGTAAGATTTATGGCTATTGAAAAGCCGTCAATGGTTAAGAAGAGCGCAACAGTTGCTATCATCTGGGTTCTTCTTTCTCTTGCGGCTACAATCGTTATTGCATATCTCGGAAGAATGTTCGTATATTCAAACGGAACAGACCTTTCAGAGGTTTTACTCGCAAACGGACAGCAGTCTTTAATCTTTGTTGAGCTTGCCCGTGATGTGTTCCCTGCATTTGTAGCAGGTCTCTTGCTTGCGGCAATAATTGCGGCATCAATGTCAACAGCAGACTCACAGCTTTTGGTTGCGGCGTCTTCCTTTGCCAGCGACTTATATAAGCCGATAATCCGCAAAAACGCTTCTAACAAAGAAATGCTCTGGGTAAGCCGTTTAATCGTTTTAATTATCGCAGTAGTTGCATACTTTATTGCAAGCAGTGAAGGAGAGGCGGCTCAGGCAATTATGAATCTCGTTTCTAACGCTTGGGGTATCTTCGGTGCGGCATTCGGTCCTGCGGTTCTTCTCTCTCTTTTCTGGAAACGCTTTACATATAAGGGAGCGGTTGCAGGTATAGTGGTTGGTGCAGTGGTTGATATGGTCTGGTTGTGGCTCCCTGTTGCAGGTGGTGCAACTCTTACAGCTATTACAGGAATATATGAAATTATTCCTGGCTTTATCCTTGGTGCAATTGCAGCAATCGTAGTTACACTTATTGATAAAAAGCCATCAGAGGAAGTTCTTGCAATTTATGCAAAAGCAACCGATAATTCAATTGATGACTAATTAGTTTATAAGATAAGGCAGTCTATGAGCGGACTGCCTTTTATTTTTATTATTGACTAAATATAAGTTTTATTATATTATGGAAGTGGATAAAATAGTATAAGATAAGGAGGCGGTTTCATGAAAAAAACACTACTCATAAGCTTATTGTTTGTATTGATTTTAACGGTGTCAGCTTGTCAGGCCAGAAGCGTCGGAATAATCGGCGGAGCGGATGGCCCTACCAGCATTTTGGTAACAGAGAATAATGCCGGCGATGAGGTTAATCTGACCATAACGACTGAAAACGGAAAAGAACCTGTCCTTGCAAAACTATATAAGGGAGACGGTTATTCAATCTATATCCCGAAAAAAGGCTACCGCTATGAAAAGGACTATGATGACGGAGCAACAGAAGATAAATGGGAATATACAAAGCGGGATGATGTAAGCATTGAGGTTATAACCTATAAGCATACCGACGAAGAACTTGCCCAGAAACTGTTTTTAAGAGAAAATGACGACTATATTTTTGAAGATTTAATGGGCTATCCTCTTTGCGGAATGGAAGTTGACGGAGATACTTTGTGGTTTGAGACTCATGAGATAAATGGAAATACCTATATTGTTTCCTGGGAGTACCCGAAGAACGCAAGTGAGACCATAAAGTCAGAACTTTCCGAAATAGCGAAGACTTTTAAAACAGAATAAAATAAACCCCGAGAATTTCCTCGGGGTTTTTATTTACATATTTTTCTCGTAAAATTCTTTAATTTTCTGGAAGCTTTCGTGGCTTAAATCGTGCTCAATTTTGCAACTGTCCTCATAAGCTGTTTCCTCGCTGACACCAAGAGAAATCAGGATTTTGGCAATAACGGAATGCCGTTCATAAACCATTGACGCTATTTCCTTACCCTTCTCGGTTAAGAATATTGTACCGTCGGCATTCATACTTATATATTCATCCTCACGAAGCCTCTTCATTGCAACAGATATACTTGCCTTGGTGAAATTCATTTCATTGGCCACATCAATACTTCTGACGGAGCCCATTTTCTTTGATAACACGAAAATGGTTTCCAAATAATTTTCGGCTGATTCTTTAATTTTCATAACTTCTTACCTCATAATTCGCATAAGGATAACTTTTCTATAATTTTATCATATAAAGAAAGATTTGTCAAAGGGAAGAAAATATTACAGGGATGGAGGCAACTTTTTCAAAATATAAGAGAGTTTTTCTCCCGATTTTGTGCGAAATTATAAAAATTGAAAATTTTGGGAAAATCTATTGACAAAAAGAGTTAGTCGTGTTAAACTAAACATACAGTTAGTTATGTCTAACTCGGTTTTGAAAACATACTGTGTCAAGGAGAAGGTTATGAACTTGCTTGAAGCGTCCGAAGGACAGGAATACATAATAAAAAGCATAGATACCGAAGATGAAGAGCTGAATGCCTTCTTATTTTCTCTTGGCTGTTATAGCGGAGAAACCATTACTGTAATAGCATTCAGAAAAGGTGGATGCACAGTGTCAATTAAAGACGGAAGATATAGTATAGATAACCAGCTGGCAGAGGCTATAATAGTCTGAAAATAGCTTTTGCTCGACTTATTGTAACGGCAAGGTTCCGAGACTTTGACCGCAAGCTTTGATGCGCTCTTGGGACGGAATTTTATTTTTTGGCATACGGTTAGTCACAACTAACTTTGAGACATAAATGCAAAACTGTTTTAACATAAGGGGGATAAACATTATGAGAATTGCTTTGACGGGAAATCCGAATTCCGGCAAAACTACAATGTATAATGCCTTGACCGGCCGAAACGAAAAGGTTGGTAACTGGGCAGGTGTTACCGTTGACAGGAAGGAACACCCGATTAAAAAGGCTTATTACAAAGGAGACGAAGAGCTTATAGTTGTTGACCTTCCTGGTGCTTATTCTATGTCGCCGTTTACATCAGAAGAAAGCATCACAAGTTCCTATGTAAAGAAAGAAAATCCGGATGTTATTATCAATATCGTGGATGCATCTAATTTAAGCCGAAGCCTGTTCTTCACAACTCAGCTTTTAGAGCTTGGGATACCTTTGGTTGTTGCTCTTAACAAGAGCGATATCAACGAAAAGAAAGGCACAAAGATTGATGCGGAAAAGTTGTCTGAGTGTCTTGCGTGTCCTGTAATTGAAACGGTTTCCACTTCTGCCAAAGGACTTAAAGCGGTTGCCCAGGCGGCAGTAGAAAGGGCTTCGAAAACACAAAGAATTGTTTACTTGCAGGGCAGTGTTGACCTTACAAACAAAGATGCGGTTGAAAAAGCTGACAGGGCGCGTTTTGAGTTTGTGAATAAAATTGTCAAAGAGGTTGAAACTCGTAAAGTCTTTACTTGGGAGAAGAATTTTGGGGACAAGATTGATGATATAATTACAAACAAATGGCTGGGTATTCCGATTTTTGCAGTTGTTATGTATCTTGTTTTCCAGATTTCTCAGGTCTGGGTTGGAACACCAATTGCAGACTGGCTGGTTGGCTGGCTTGAAACATTTCAAGAGTGGGTTGGTGGACTTCTTGGCGATGCAAATCCGCTTCTTTCTGCAATCTTAGTCGATGGTGTAATCGGTGGTGTTGTAGCCGTTGTTGGTTTCTTACCGCTTGTTATGGTAATGTATTTCTTAATTGCCCTTTTGGAAGATTGCGGTTATATGGCAAGGGTAGCCGTTGTTCTTGACCCTATCTTCAAAAAGGTTGGTCTTTCGGGTAAATCAGTTATTCCGTTTGTTATCACAATCGGTTGTGCAGTTCCCGGTATTATGGCAAGCCGAACAATCCGTAACGAGCGCGAGAGAAGAGCGACAGCAATGCTTTCTCCGTTTATGCCTTGCGGTGCTAAAATTCCTGTAATCGCACTTTTTGCAGGTGCTTTCTTTGATGATGCAGGTTGGGTCAGCACACTTATGTATCTTTCGGGTATTGTATTGATTTTCCTCGGTGCTTTACTTATAAACAAAATCACAGGATATAAAGCAAGAAAATCATTCTTCATCATTGAATTGCCTGAATACAAAGCTCCGTCGCTTTGGGGTGCATTTAAATCAATGTGCAGCCGTGGATGGGCATACATAGTAAAAGCGGCGACCATCATTCTCCTTTGCAATATGGCTGTTCAGATAATGCAGACATTTACCTGGAGCTTTCAGGTTGCAGAAACTGCGGATTCTTCAATCCTTGCATCTATCGCAGGACCTTTTGCTTACATACTTGTTCCGATTGTTGGTGTTCTTTCCTGGCAGCTGGCAGCAGCAGCAATCACAGGCTTTATCGCAAAAGAAAATGTTGTTGGCACACTTGCAGTTTGCTTCGTAGGACTTGAAAATCTTATTGACACAGAAGAGCTTGCTCTTATGGAAGGCGCAGGAGGGGGAGTCGCAACAGTTTTTGCAATTACAAAGGTTGCGGCTCTTGCATACCTCATGTTTAACCTCTATTCTCCTCCTTGTTTTGCGGCAATCGGCGCAATGAATGCAGAAATGAAGAGTGCAAAATGGCTCTGGGGCGGAATTGGACTTCAACTTGGCGTTGGCTATACAGTTGCATATTTCGTTTATACAATCGGCACACTTATTGTAGAGCCTGCTAAACTCAATATTGGCGCTGCTATTGCAGGTCTTGTTATTGTTGCCGTTATGGTGGCGATTGTTATGGGCCTTATCAACAGGACCAACAAAAATCTCAAAGCAGAATATGCTTTAAGTTCTGCAAAGAAATAGAGTGATATTATGATAGATATTCTTTTAATTGCCATTCTTTTGGTTATAGCAGGGAGCATAAGCTTATACTTATATAAGGCCAAAAAGCGCGGAGAGAAGTGCATTGGTTGTCCCTATGCAAAAGAGTGTGGCAAGAAAAATTGCAAAACAGAAAAATAAAAGTAAAAAAGAGCGCAACATAAGTTGCGGGCTTTTTTTTGTATAAAAAATCGAATCAAAGATAACTTTGCTTCGACGATGTGGCAGGGGCAGTAGGATTTGAACCCACGACTTACAGTTTTGGAGGTCATGTCAAATTAAAAAGACCGTCCAAATTATTCCCGCTGTTGAGCTGTTTGTAGCACTCGGTCTTCTAAACCTTATGCCTTTTGATGCTTTATTGATGCTATTAAAAATTCTCTGCAAATTTGATGCCCAACTGCCAAAAAATCGACACGCTTAATTTTGTTTGAGTATAACATACATTCCGTGAAATTGCAAATAGAATCAAACGGAATTGACTGCGTAAGACGATAGAATGAATTAAGGTGGAATTAGTCGAGAACTATTCTTAAAAGCCATATAAAACATTTTTGAGCCAATTACGGCAAATCATAGTTTAATCGCCATACTAAAATATGGCAAGTCTTAAACAAAGAAAAAGAATTATCTTAACATAATCTTAATACAGAAGTTCAACCGTTAATGCCATCTTAAAAAGCATTATGCTACAATGATAGTAGAAAATAAGATACACTTGAATGGTGGTTTTGATTATGGATGCAAAAATTAAGAAGCATTTTTCTTCTTCACAAATAATAATATTCGGATTTGCAGGTGCAATCATATTAGGAACAATTCTCTTAATGCTCCCGATTTCGTCGGCAAGCGGAAATATGACACCGTTTTCTGATGCACTGTTTACATCAACATCTGCGGTGTGTGTAACAGGTCTTGTTGTACATGACACAGCAACACATTGGTCGATGTTTGGGCAGCTTATAATCCTCTTGCTCATTCAGGTTGGAGGGCTTGGAATTGTAACACTGTCTGTGGCAATGGCGATGCTTGCCGGAAGAAAAATTGGACTTATGCAAAGAAGTACTCTCCAGGATGCAATATCAGCACCGAAGGTCGGTGGAATTGTAAAACTTACAGGCTTTATATTAAAAACAACTTTTGTAATCGAACTTATA
>JAZOAF010000074.1:0-5902 GCA_045595345.1 Clostridia bacterium
GGCGGAGAGGGCCTTGACGGTCTCCTTCGTGCAAGAGAAAATTCTCTTACGGGAATTATAAACGGAATTGACTATAACGAATATAATCCCCGTACGGACAAAATGATTTTTAAGAATTTCAACCTCAACAACTTTATGGAAGGCAAAAAGGCGAACAAAATGGCTCTTCAAGAGTATCTTAACCTTCCTGTTGACGGGGAAAAGGTTATGATTGGCCTTGTTTCCAGACTGGTTGACCAAAAGGGTCTTGATTTAATTGCAAACGCTATGGATTCTCTTATGGGAATGGATATCCAGCTTGTAATTTTAGGCACGGGGGAAGAAAAATACGAGAACCTCTTCCGCCATTATGCTTATCATAATCCTCATAAGGTTTCGGCAAACATCACTTTCTCAAACGACCTCGCCCATAAGATTTATGCAGGCTGTGATTTATTCTTAATGCCGTCAATGTTTGAGCCTTGTGGACTCGGACAGCTTATCGCTCTATCCTATGGAACAATCCCAATTGTCCGTGAAACAGGCGGTCTTTCTGACACCATAAAACCTTATAACGAATTTACGGGAGAGGGAAATGGTTTCAGCTTTGCTCCTTATAACGCAGAGGACATGATGTTTACCATTCGCAGAGCCATAGATTTCTTCTCCAATAAAGAGGTTTGGAAGAAACTTGTCCGCCGTGCATTAAAAGAAAATTTCTCCTGGGAAGAATCTGCAAAAAAATATATTGAAATTTATGAGAAAATAGTGTAAAATAAGAGAGGTAACGCTTTTTGCGTTACCTCTCCCCATAATTTCGGGGAAATTCTTAATTTTTAAGGCAGTAAAAATGAAAGGTGAAACAAAATGGCAAAAAAAATGACAAAAGCGGAGTACACAGCGCAAAAAGAACAAATCAAAAGCGCTGTTGCAGGAAAGCTCCGCAGACACTACGCGAAAACTTTTGAAAACGCAACCCCTGCCCAGATTTATAAGGCGTGTGCAAGCGTTGTTCAGGATACAATTATGGAGAAATGGGCTCTTTCAAGAGAGAGACTTGAAAACGGCCACGAAAAAGAGCTTTATTACCTCTCTTTTGAGTTTTTAATGGGTAGAGCTCTCGGCAATAACCTTATAAACATTTTGCAAATGGATGTGTATAGGGACGCCCTCTCTGAATGCGGTCTTGACCTTGCTCAGATTGAAGAGGTTGAAAATGATGCGGGACTTGGAAACGGCGGTTTAGGACGCCTTGCAGCTTGTTTCTTAGACTCTCTTTCAACACTTGAAATCCCTGCATTCGGATGCGGAATAAGATATGAATACGGTCTCTTCCGCCAGAAAATCGTTGACGGCTATCAGACAGAAATGCCTGACCCGTGGCTTGAAGATGGAAACGCATGGGAAGTTGAACGCCCTGAGGACCAGGTTGAAGTTCATTATAACGGAAGGATTGAAGAATATTTTGAAGACGGAAAAATGAAGTTCCGCCATACTGACTATAACACAGTTATCGGTATGCCTTATGATATGCCGATTTCAGGCTTTGACTCAAAGCTTGTTAATACATTAAGACTCTGGAAAGCCCGTTCTCCTCAGGTTATCAATATGAGCGAGTTCAACCGTGGGGACTATGCAATGGCTATGAAGGATAAGGAGCTTGCGGAAGTTGTTTCCAAAATCCTTTATCCTGAGGATAACCACTATGAAGGGAAGCTTTTAAGACTTAAACAGCAGTATTTCTTCGTGTCTGCAACAATTCAGTGGATATTAAAGAAGCAAAAAAGAAGAGGCCATTCTCTTTATGAGCTTCCAAAGTATGTCCAGATTCATATAAACGATACCCATCCAACCCTTGCAATCCCTGAGCTTATGCGAATTTTAATGGATGAAGAAGGCTTTGGCTGGGATGAGGCTTGGGATGTTGCAACAAAGACTTTTGCTTATACAAACCATACAATCTTAACAGAGGCTCTTGAAAGATGGCCCGTTTCAATGTTTGAATCTCTCCTTCCCAGAATTATTCAGATTGTCCGTGAAATAGACAGAAGACAGAGGGAAAATTTAAGAAATACTTTCGGTGACGACCACGGCAAGATTGAATATATGGCAGTTATATCTAACGGCAATGTTAATATGGCAAATATGTGTATGACAACCTGCCACAGCATAAACGGCGTTGCGGCGCTCCATACAGAAATTCTTAAAAAGGAAACCTTTAAGGATTATTACAGCATATATCCTGATAAATTTAAGAATGTAACCAACGGCGTAACTCCAAGAAGATGGCTCTATAAGGCAAACCCTGCTCTTGCTTCCCTTATAACCGATGCAATCGGGGACAAGTGGATTAAGAAAGCGGAAAACCTTGAAAAGCTTATGCCCTTTGCCGAGGACAGCGCATTCTGCGAGAAGTTTGACAAGATTAAAAATGACAACAAGATTGTCCTTGCAAATTATATTAAAGAGCATAACGGAATTATCGTTGACCCGAACTCTTTGTTCGATGTGCAGATTAAGAGACTCCACGAATATAAGCGTCAGCTCCTTAAAGTTATGCACATCATCTATCGCTATAAGATGATAACCGAAAATCCGGCTCAGGCATCAATGCTCCCTGAAACATTCATTTTCGGGGCAAAGTCGGCGCCGGGCTACCACGCAGCAAAGCTTATCATAAAGCTTATCAATAATGTTGCCGAGGTTGTTAACAACGACCCGAGAACAAAGGATATTTTAAAGGTTGTGTTCATTGAGAATTACAGCGTTTCCATCGCCGAAAAAATCGTTGCGGCGGCAAACCTTTCCGAACAGATTTCAACCGCATCAAAAGAAGCAAGCGGAACGGGCAATATGAAGCTTATGCTCAACGGTGCTCTTACAATCGGAACAATGGACGGCGCCAATGTTGAAATTGCAGAGAGAGTAGGACTTGATAATATCTACATCTTCGGTCTTTCCTCCGATGAGGTCCTCTCGATTTACGCATCAGGACACAGCCCAAGCCCTGCAATTTATTCCGAGAATATGGTTATAAAGAGCATTGTGGATTCACTTATTGACGGGACATTCTCCAAGGATAAGCCAAACCTCTTTAACGATATTTACCATGAGCTCGTGTTCGGCAGAGGCAACTTTGCAGACCAGTATCTCTTGCTCCGTGATTTTGAATCTTATCTTGACGCGAGTCATAAGGTTGCAAAAGAGTTTGTTCAGAAAGAAATCTGGAACAAGAAAGCGGTTATCAATGTTTCAAAGGCAGGATTCTTCTCTTCCGACAGAAGTATTGAAGACTATAACCGAGACATCTGGCATTTAAGATAATTAAAAAGACCTTGCATTGCAAGGTCTTTTCTTTATATTCGCCCGAAGCGGGCGGATGTGTCATAAATCTTTTTTGCCAGAGGAAAAGTAAGAAGGTCTTTTCTGACTCTCCAACGCCAGTTGTTTCCCGTTGTGGCGGGAGTGTTTATTCTCGCCTCGTCCCCCAGCTTTAAATAGTCAGAGAGGGGAACAATGCAAAGCTTTGCCTGACTTCTCATAATAAGAGCGATGAGCGGGTCAACAAGGACTTCTCTTGGGGCATCTTCTACGCAAAGATATTCGCAAACTGTTTTGAAATCTTCGTCGCAGAGATTTTCAATCCAGGAGAGAAGCGTTTCGTTGTCGTGAGTTCCTGTGTATGCCACGCAGTTTTCGGGGTAGTTGTGAGGGAGATAGTCGTTTTTAAACCCTGTGTCCCTTGAATCAAAGGCGAACTCGACGACTTTAATTCCTGCAAAACCGCTGTCTTTTAAAAGCTGTTTAACCTCAGGGGTTATAAAGCCTAAATCCTCTGCGATAACATTTTTTTCTCCCAAAACCTTTTCCATCTCGACAAAGAGGTCCATTCCGGGTCCCTTTTCCCACTTACCGATTGTGGCGTCAGGGAGTCCGTAAGGAATTGAATAGTAGGATTCAAAACCGCGGAAATGGTCAATACGGAGGCAGTCAAACAAATTGAACGAATGGTCAAGACGCTTAATCCACCAGAAATAATTTTCTTTTTTGTGGGCATTCCAGTCATAGAGGGGGTTCCCCCAAAGCTGACCCAAAGGAGAAAAAATATCAGGCGGGCATCCTGCAACGGCTATCGGCGTGCGGTCTTTTTCCAGCTGGAAAAGCTGTGGGTTTGCCCAGACATCAGCGCTGTCCATTGAGGCATAAATAGGCAGGTCGCCGATAATTAAAATGCCTTTTTCGTTGGCGTATTTTTTAAGAGCCTTCCACTGAGACGAGAATTCAAACTGTAAGAAACACCAGAAGTTCATTTCGTCTTGAAGCTCATTCTGATATTTTAAGAGAGCAGACGGCTCTCTTCTTTTTATGTCCTCATCCCAGGAAAGCCATTCCTTTCCGCCAAAGCGCCCCTTGACTGCCATAAAGAGAGCATAGTCTAAGAGCCAATAGGAGCTTTCCCTTTTGAAGCTTTCAAAATCTTTGTCGGGGACAAATCTTGAATATGCTTTTCTTAGAAGAGGATAGCGGTTATTATATTGTTTTTCATAGTCAACATAGTTTTCATCTGTGCCGAAATCACAAAAGTCACATTCCTCACGGGAGAGAAGCCCCTTTTCAATTAAAGTGTCAAGGCTTATCATATAAGGGTTTCCCGCAAAAGATGAAGGAGACTGATAAGGGGAGTCGCCGTAGCTGGTCTGCCCCAAGGGAAGAATTTGCCAATAACTCTGCCCTGATAAAGATAAAAAGTCAACAAATTCATAAGCGCTTTTGGAAAAACAGCCTATGCCGTATTTTGACGGCAGAGAAGTTATTGGTAGTAAAACACCTGCTTTTTTCATTTTTGCCTCCTTGCTCATTAAAGCTCGCCCACAGCGTCAATTAAAACTCCGCTGTGGTCCGAAACTTTCTTTGTATCTTTCCCGTCAAAGATTACCTTTGAGGAGAAAACCTTAATATTATGATTTAAAAAAATATAGTCAATCCGTTTGTCTTTCTTGTTTCCTTCCCAACCGTCAATTTTTCCGAATACGGTAGAGCCTTCGTCCCTTTTCTCTGCCAGCAAATAAGTGTCCAGCCAGCCTGATTTTAAAATCTCGGTGTATGCTCCGCTCTCTTCTGAGGAGGGTGCATTGAAATCTCCCATAAGAAAAATATTTTCCTCGCTTTTTGGAGAAAGATGTTTGTTAAGACTTTCAAGCTGGTAGGAAAAAGGCTCTTCGCTGTCGCCCATCCAACCCGTGTGAACAGAGCAGAAAATTCTGCTTCCGATTCTGACGGCAAGAGCTTTGCGGGTGCGAAAATTCTTATAGTCCGTGCCCTTTGAAATATAGAAAGATTTTATTTCATCAAAGGGAGTTTTAGAGAAAATAGCCAGTCCCTCGTCAAATTTGCCGTATCCGCACTTTATTCCTGCCCAAGTGAAAAAATAGTTTTCCCCTTGCTCTTTAAGGCTTTTTGCAATTCTTAAAGCGTGATTGTCAGTTTTAAGAGGAATAAAGTTATCTCCTTTTATAAAACCGAAGGTTTCGGGGGAGGGACAAGGGGGAGAGTTAATCCCCTGATTTACCTCTTGAAGTGCAATAACATCAGGTTTTATTTTAACAATTTCTTCGGCAAAAATCAAGCACTTTTTTTCATATTCCTCTTCAATAAGACTGTGGGTGTTGAGAGTTAAAAGCTTCATAATTAAAGAATATCGTTGATGTCGGACTTTAAAATATCCGCCTGAGGACCATAAACTGCCTGAACTCCCGTTCCCTTAACGAAAAGTCCCAGCGCTCCCTCTTTTTTCCATTCTGTAAGAGGAGCAACTTTCTCGGGCTCTTTAACGGTTATCCGAAGTCTTGTCATACAGGCATCAACAAGAGAAATGTTTTCCCGCCCGCCAAGGAGAGAGATAATCCGCTCTGCCTTGTCGTTT
>JAZOAF010000075.1:0-6397 GCA_045595345.1 Clostridia bacterium
CGGTGCTTCAAACGGCAAACCAATCAGAGTTCAGCACGCTACGGACGGCACAAACTCGTGGTATGGCGACAATGCGACAATTGCAGCAGCTGATGAGGTTGTATTTGCAAATGGATTTGATTTAATCGTTGTGTATGACGGTTCAACACTTGACTGTTGGTTAGATACAGAAGGAAACGGCGAATATAAGCTTGTTAATGAAAATGTTATTCCTTCAACATCATCCAGAACATCTGTAATTCACACAGAAGGCGGAGCTTCTGCAAACCTTACAGTAGCGGAAAAGTATGTACCTAAAGTTGTTGAAACTCCTGACGAACCGTAAAATCCTGATGAAACAGGCACACATACCTTCGCGGAAATTATTACAACTTCTGAGACAGTTGGTAAATACACTCATAAATCTGTTGCAACAGTAGGAACAACCACAATTGCGGGAGAAACGACAGCAAGCTTCGGCAAGTCAGTTCCTGACGGCGGTGCGGTTCACTATGTATTTGACAGTGTTTCTGCGAGAGGTGGAGAACATGTTATTGTAATTAATGAAGACTGGGATGGAACAAATGGCGCTATTGACCTTTGTATCGTTCCTGATACCAATAACGCTCTTCGTTTAAGAACAGTAGAAGAAGGCAACCACAAATATATTTATTTTGGTAAAGAAATGCTGGATGTAACCCAGGACTTTGAAATTATAGTTAAGGATACTAATAATGATGAAAATCCAATTCAGTATTGGTTAAAGGCGAATGGCTCAAATAAGTTCAGACTTATCGGTGAATATGCTCCTGAAAATCATAATTCAAGAACTTCCTCAATTGCAGCATTAGGCACAGCGTCAGCAAGCCTTATTTCTGCAACCATGTATGAATACACAATGGTTGTATCCAACTTTGCTGAAACCTCTCTTGCTGATATTCTTCCTACAACCGGAAAGGCAGAAGGCAGTTGTACCTATGAATTAAGCAACGGACATCATCAGGTGCTCTTGACTCACACTCCGACAGAGGTAACATACTTAACTGCTGACGGAGAAGAGATATATGAAGGCGGTTTGGGAGACTTTAATATCATAACTCAGGGCGCAGTTGCCGATGTTTACAGAAACGGACAATTGGCATTCTCATATATAATGCCACAGACTGATGAAGTTTCACAAAGCTATACCACAGAAGGATTAGCTTTCAGAAATGAAAGTCTTTCTGTTCCACAGGAGAGAGGAACATACTTCTCTGCCGAGGATATAGCAGCAGGCAGATACACTTACAGATTACCATCACTTCCTTATATATATAGAACAGTATTTGTTGCCGACTATTCAGATAATGTACGAGTTGCAGTAAATGACAGCCTGTTCCGTACAGATGTTGAAATCGCAAACGGAAAAATCTACGCATGGACGGTAAAACTTGACGCATCTTCTGCGGAGAGAGTTGAACTTTGCAACGCTGTAAATGCCGATAATGTATATTATCATATTGAAACAGTAGGCGGTATGAACCGTATCTACGGAAACGGTAAATGGTTAAGTTCATTCAGAAGCATCAATTCTGTGGGTGAACAGTCAATTTTAATAGAAGTTTCTTCCGGAGACCTTTCATATGTAAATGTAACAGACAACCAGGATGTATTCATCTATAATGATGATTTCAGCAATTCCGGAGAGTTCAGTCCTGTTGACTACTGGCAGGCAACAGGTGGAATGGAAACTTACTATAACGGAGTTTCCGAGCAGTTAGAGCTTTTTGCTTCCGGATATGAAAATGCGGTTGCTGAGATTACAGCTTATGCAGGGGACCAGTCATTGTCTGCTGATTTAGAAGTTGAATATTCAACTGGCGGAGTATGGATGGTATTTCAGCACAGCCATACTAATAAGTGGACTAAGGCAGGCTATAATTTTGAAACAGGCAAGTATGAGCTTGTATATAATTTAGACGGCACACTCACGACCCTGGCTGAAGCAAGCGGAGAATTACCAGTTGGCGAAACAGTTCATTTTGACCTTGTTGTTGATACCTATGACGATATGAGAACAATCAATTTCAGCGTCAACGGATTAACAATTTTCAACTTCAGCGATAAACACGGCGCAGAGCGTGGTAAAATCGGATTTATAGTAAATGATAACGATATCTATCTCAAAGAAGTTGCTTATCGTGGCGATGCCAGACCGATGCTTGCTATGACTGATACGGCGACACCAAGCAGTGAAATAGCTCCGACAATCGATGTTATTGAACAGCAGGACAGAATTCTTGTTCCGTCCGAAACTGGCTATTCAAGATATACAACCGATGGAGGTAAGACCTGGCAGAATGGTCCGTTCCACGATGCGTATGCAAGGAATATGCTTCAGCTATATGCAATGGATTCAGAAGGAAATTATGGCTTAACCAATGAAGTGTTATCCTTTGATATCAAGACCTTCGATGAATATGACAGCGAAGGCAGACAGATGGGTAACTTAAAGATATGGCATTCTTCTGACTACGGAGAGACCTGGGAAAACTGGGGTTATGTATTCCCTGAAAATATCGGTGAAACATACTTTGCAACGGCGGACGGATTTAAGCAGGGTCCGTCGGGAAGAATTTACGGCGCTATAGCTCGTGACGACTTGGCACCTGCTAATGTATTCGGCGAAGACGCAGGTGTTGCACAGTGTATCTTCAGTGATGACGGAGGAAGAACCTGGACTCTTGGCGGAATAGTTGACTATCGTGATGTTGGAACAGTTGTTAACGAACCGCAGATTATAGAATCTCACGACGGGATTGTAACAATGTATTACAGAACCGATACAGGTATGATTCGTTCCGTAAAATCTTATGACGGAGGAGTAAGCTTTGACATTCAGAATCCGGCAAGAACACCATTCCTTTCAACTGCCAACTGCTTTGGTGTTCAGGTTGACCCCACTGACGGAAAGACCTTATATCTTGCATGGGGTTATGACAACGCTAACCTTTCTGCGCAGAACCAGCTCCCAAGACAGAGATGGGCAATTGCAAGAAGCATAGACGACGGCAATACATGGGAATACATCGGCACATCTTATGAATGTACCTATGGTGGCGCGAAGAATACGGTTATGAACCTTATGATAAATGTAACAACTGATTATCTTGTTCTTGGTGCATACTGCCTCGATGCTGAACTTGGCATCCATTCCGGCGGCAGAATTGATATGATAAGAAAGGATAGCCTCAAAGCAACAAAGGCCTTTGAACAGCTTCACCTTAGCAGCATCGAATCTCTTGAAACCTATATAGGCTTCACGCTGGATACAGTTGATGATTTCATTATCGCAAATGATAATAACAGTGTTGTCATCTTAAACGGCAGAAAGGTAGAAGATGCGGCTCATAACGGATACATTCTTCTTGAATGTGTTGCAAACTATATGGGTGCGACAATCGGTACAGATTCAAGCGGTCAGACAACTCTCTCTTATGGCTCAAAGAGCGCTGTTGTAAATGATATAACAACCATTAACGGAGCTCTCTTCGTTGACAGAGAAAGCTTTGCAAGCCAGTTCGGATTTAATATCTACACAACAGAAGACGGCATATACTATTTAGGTCTTGTTGATAAGATGTTAAAGAGTACAGAAGACCGTTTCAGGAACGGAATTGAAATTGCTGAGTAAAAATTAAAAACAACAGATAAAAACTACGGAGACTTTTCTCCGTAGTTTTTTCTTCTTTATTACATATACGAGGGTAAAATGTCTGAAATAGGCGAAAAACACCTCTAAAAACCGATAAACGCCATCAAAGACAAGAAATGTCCTAAAAATTAAAAATAATGTCCTGTAATAATATTGTAATTGGGAGATAACTGTGGTAGAATGGTAATACGATAATAGGCAGAATGCGAGACTTTGTTTTTGTATGCCCAAAAGTCGTGCTTGTCTAAGGTGGTTTCTGGTCACTTTTGGACGATACATATTTTGATAATTATTAAATTTTTATTAATTGTTGTGGCGAAAGTCGTCATAATAAAGGAGGAATTTTAAATGAAATTAAGAAAGGTATTAGCGGTATTATTAGGCGTTGCTATGGTAGCATCTTTAATAGTTGTGCCGACTTCTGCTACTGTTATGGATACAGCGACTCTTGACGAGCTTATCCCGACAGATACAACCGCAGCGCATTATGAATCAACTTTTACAGTTGATACAAATGCGGAATTTGCAACAGGTATAGTAACAGGAAGTGCAACAGTAAGAGTGAATTCAACCTATGGGGTGGATTCTGTATTGTTTGGTAGCAGTACGGATTCTACTAATGATTCTTCAATATATTGGGAAGAAGCTCTCCCGGCAGGCGGTGCAGCTCATTTAAGATTTTTAAATATTACTGCCTACGATACTGCAGGATTTGACATAGCTACCAGTGAAGGTAAGAGAATAAGACTTATATTCAATATTGATGGCGGAACAATAAGGACTTATGTAGGTGAGACGGCGACAATTCTTCATAGTTCTTCTACGAATGCTATTTCCGGGTTTACTCTTGGTTCGCCGTTTGAAATTATTATAAAGGACACAGGTTCAGCTCTTGATTATTATCTTCGTCAGGGAGATACAGGAAACTTTACAAAGATTGGTGAGAATGTTGGATATCCGTCAGCTTCCTCTACAAATACAGGTGCATGGACAACGGCTGCTGGTTATGGACCGAGAGGAAACATAGACTATATTAAGTTATACGAGCCGAAGGATGTAGTTGTTGAAACTCCTGACGAACCGGAAGTTCCTGCTGAAGGTCCTGCTCTTCCAAGCGGTATCGTATTAGAAGGCGATGATGCTAACTACAAGTTAGTATTCGAAAAGGATACAGATGAACAGTTCGCAGAGGAAACAACAGAAAACACAGGAACAACTATTTCTGACGGTCTCGCAAGAGTATCTAATGGTTCATTGGCTTGGGATGCTTCACTCCCTTATCAGGGTGTTGCTCACATCAGAGTAAGCAATGCAACATCTTATGCTAACGGTGGTCTTGATGTTAAATCAAGCGCAGGTAAGCGTATCCGTTTTGTATTCCATAATACTAACAAGAAGGCAACTATCAACTATGAAGGTTCATCCCGTGATATCAGTTTAGAAGGAATTGATCTTTCTACTCCGTTTGATATTATTATTCAGGATACAGGCTCCGGTCTTAACTACTGGTTCGGCCAGACAGGAGGCGATACTTATACAGTATCTGACAGCTCTGTATATGCAAATGCAACAACAACTGCTACATCAATCTGGACAGGTGATTCAACTAATAAGATGACAGTTGATTTTATCAGACTTTATGAACCTGATTTCGGAACACCAATCGAAGATATTATCTCTGCTAAAGACTTTAAATTATTAGAAACATCAGGCGCACTTTCAACAGAGGCTAACAGCACACAGTATGACTTACCTCTTAACGGTGCAGTTCACTACAAGTTTGATGGTTTTGATTCTACTGGAATAATCGAACTTTCTAACACTGCAAGAAATGGCGGTCTTTATATGGCGTTCAACCAGAGCAACACTCAACAGTTCCAGATCAATCATTATTCTGGCGGTGAAAACATTACCACAGAGCTTGTTACATCTAAGTCTGTTCTTGATGCAAGTAAGGCTTTTGAATTGATTGTTGTAACTACTGAGACTGAGGCTGAATATTTCGTAAAACCATACGGAAAGAGCAAGTTCACTTCATTAGGAACATACGGTCTTGCATACAACACAAATAGAACTACAACAAACACAGCTGATGTTACTTCTATGACAATCTACAAGCACAGTGAAGCTCCAATCGTAATTGCTGAATATGGTTCTGCAAAGGTTATCACAAACGGAGCAACTTCTTCCGGCAATGTTCGTGTTATCTTCAATGATGATATGCGTGCAAAAGGTAAGACAGTTATCTTTGTAGGTTTAACAAGTGAAGGTGCCGTTAAGGCAGGCGATATTCAGACAAGAATACTTCAGGATAACGAAGAAGTATTCAACTTAACAGAATTTGATTCATCAACAATTAAGGCATTCTTCTGGGATGGACCTTCAACTATGACACCTGTTGACGGTTTTGCACCTGTGACATTTAAGAAATAATTTAATAGGTTATAAACGAAAATGTCGCATTATATAATGCGACATTTTCTGCCAAAAGACAAAATTTTGGGAAATTATCCCTTAAAGCAAACATACGAATTTTCTACAATTCACATATATTAGGAGGGGAAATATGAAAATAAGGAAGTTATTGGCGGCATTATTATCTGTCGCTATGGTAGCATCTTTAATAGTTGTGCCGACTTCTGCTACTGTTATGGATACAGCGACTCTTGACGAGCTTATCCCGACAGATACAACCGCAGCGCATTATGAATCAACTTTTACAGT
>JAZOAF010000076.1:0-22659 GCA_045595345.1 Clostridia bacterium
GGAAACTGCAACTCCACCGCCGAAATCGGTAACCCTTTTCTCCTCAGGGATATTTGGCATATGATTACAGCTTGTCCCCTCAACGACGATTGCAAAGTCAGGCTTTAAGCCATAGACCGCCGCCTTTGCACCGCGGAGGCCTACCTCTTCCTGAGTTACGAAAGTGCAGATAAGATCTGCATCCCATTCTTTTTTAAGAGCGTCAATAAGCACCGCGCAACCCACTCTGTCATCAAGGGCCTTTGCTTTTATCATATTCCCTTGGGAGATATATTCGCTGTCAAATGCGAAATAGTCCCCGACAGAGACCACTTTTTCTGCTTCCTCTTTGCTTTTTGCACCGATGTCAATAAAGAGTTCGCTTTCTGAAAACGCCTTTTCCCTTTCTTCCTTGATAAGAAGATGCACCGCTTTAAGAGAGATTATGCCTTTTAAATTGCCTTTTCTCACTATCTGGGAAAGGAGAATTTTAGCGTCCACCCCACCCACAGTTTCAAACTTTAAAAATCCCTCGTCGGTTATTTTTGTTATAATAAACCCAACCTCGTCCATATGAGCAGAAAGAAGAACGGTTTTACCCCCTTTTCTTCCCTTTTTAAAGCAGATAAGGTTTCCCATGCTGTCAATTTTTGTCTCACTGCAAAAAGGGGAAACTTCGGCAAAAATTATATCACGAACGGCTTTTTCGTTCCCCGAAACGCCGTCTGTTTCAGTCAAAAGTTTAAGCATCAGTTCCAACCTCCATAATCTCTTTTATAAGGGCAGAAACCGCCTCAATATCAGAAATATCAAGGGTTTCAACCGAGGTGTGCATATACTTTACGGGAATTGAGATAAGAGCCGTTTTTGTTCCCCCGAAGCTGTTTTGAATTGCCCAGGCATCAGTTCCGCTGTTGCCTGACGCCACCTCGATTTCATATTTTATATTCTTTTCTTTTGCAATCGCGATTATCTTTTCAGCAAAGTCATTATCGAAATTCGGACCCCTCCCGATAACCGCTCCGCATCCCGTTTTGAAAACCCCGACTTCGTCTTTGGTGTCAGGAGTCATTCCGTGGGTAACATCTATAACCACCGCTAAATCAGGGCGGATTTCCTCCGTCAGGGTATATGCCCCGTGGAGTCCCAATTCCTCTTCCGAGGCAAAGGCAAAATACAAATCATAAGGGGATGAGGAAAGTCCCTCAACTGCTTTTAAAATTGCTGTAACCCCTGCACGGTTGTCCATAGCAGATGAGCAATATTCTCCGCCCAGAAGCTTTGTTAATTTGCTTTTAAATATAACGCTGTCTCCAACGGATACCTTTTCTTTAAGCTCTTCTTCGGAAAGTCCTGTGTCAATAAGCATATCGGTTAGTTTAGGCATCTTCTCCTTATCGTCGTTTCCGCTCAGATGAGGCGGCTTTGCGCCGATTATTCCATAGACCTTTTCTTTGCCCAAGATAACAACCTCAGAGCCTGAGAGGATACGGCTGTCCACTCCGCCAACAGTAACAAAGCTTAAAAAACCGTCTCCTTTGAATTTTGAAACCATAAGACCAATCTGGTCAAGATGAGCCTCAACCATAAGCTTTTTCGCATTTTTATTTCCGCTTTTCTTAACCCCGATTACGCTTTTAAATCTATTCTCCCATACTTCGTCGCAAAAAGGCGCAAGGAGTTCTTTTGCAGTTTCTGAAACATTTCCCTCAAAACCGCTTACACCTTTTTCATCTGTCAAAGCTTTTAAAATTTCATAAGTTTCCATTTTCTTCCCAGCCTTAGCATAATTTATTTTATTATGCCCGTTTTCTCTATTTTATAAATTTCTGGCTCTCCATAACCGCCAGTTTATCGCATCTTTCATTCTCGCTGTGTCCGTCATGGCCTTTAACCCAAACGAGATTTACCTCATGCTTTTCAAGGAGGGTTAAAAGTTCTTCCCAAAGGTCAGGGTTAAGAGCTTTATCCTTTTTGTTCCTCATCCAGCCGTTTTCTTTCCACTTATAAACCCAACCTTGCTCAATCGCATCAATCAAGTATTTTGAGTCGCTGTAAAGGGTAACCTCGCAGGGTTCTTTTAATGTGGAAAGGCCCACTATTGCCGCCGTAAGCTCCATTCGGTTGTTTGTTGTGCTTTCCTCGCCCCCTGAAAGCTCTTTCTCGTGCTCTCCATAGCGAAGAATAACCCCATAGCCACCCGGTCCCGGATTACCGCTGCATGCGCCGTCTGTATATATCTCAACTTTTTTCATTTTTTATATCCTCCAAAAATATATGGGAGTAAAACACACTCCCATATATTATAACATTTTTACTTAGGTATGTCTATAAAAATATGTAAAATTATTCTATGCCACGTTTCAGCTTTCCTACTGCCTTTTTCTCAATTCTTGAAACATAGGAACGGGAAATTCCAAGGCGGTCTGCAATTTCATGCTGGGTATGGCTTTTGCCGTCAATTAAGCCGTAGCGGAGGTTTATTATAAGCCTCTCCCTTTCCGTAAGCTCTGTCTTGATGTTTTTATAAAGCTGTTTTATGTGGGCTCTTTGCTGTATCTCGTCAAAAACCTCGCCCCCGTCGCTCTTTAAAACATCAATTAAGTATATCTGATTCCCCTCTTTGTCTGTCCCTATGGGGTCATTTAAGGAGACCTCGCTCTGAGTTTTCTTTTTGACGCGCATAAGCATCAGAATTTCGTTTTCTATACATCTTGCGGCATAGGTGGCAAGTCTTACCCCTTTTGACGAATCAAAGCTTGTTATCCCTTTAATAAGCCCGATTGTCCCGATTGATATAAGGTCCTCGCTATCCGATACTGCTCCTGCATATTTCTTTGAAACATGGGCAACAAGCCTCAGGTTATGCTCTATAAGCTTATCTCTCGCTGTATTATCCCCCGCCTTCATTTTTTCAAGATATTCTCTCTCCTCTTTGGCGCTCAGGGGACGCGGAAAAGAATTTGCACCCTGAATAAAGGAGAGAAGCATCATCAGCGGTTTAAATAAAGCTTCTATTGCTTCAAACACAAAAGACACCTCCATATGTTATATATGCAGGTGTCTTTTTAATTTTGCAAGTCCTATTCTATTTGCTCCAAAGCTCATCGGCGAGACTCTCTATCCTCTCGCCCCGAGTCTTCGTTTCTTCCTCATCCTTTGACAGATTAAAAGCATCCCCCTCTTTGCAAGGAGACAAAAGGTCAAGAGGAATGTCAAATTTTCTTTTATCCTCAGTTATAATAACTGCGAAATTTTCTTCTATTCTGTCAACTGTGAATTTCATTTTCTCTCCCCCTTTACAGTTACTTTAAGTCCGTCGCTGGTTGCAATAACGCTTCCGTTTTTATCCGTTCTGAAAAGCGATATGCTTCTCTTTTGGTATGCGTCAATGGTTGCGTCGTGCGGATGTCCGTACTGATTTCCCTCTCCCACGGAAATAACCCCGACTCCCGGAGAAGTTCTGTCTAAAAAGACCTCGCTGAGGGAAGAGAGCGCTCCGTGATGAGGCACTTTTAATACATCAATATCTCTTGCATAAATTCCGTCTAAAATTTCGGCCTCCGCATCGCCTGTAAGTAAAAACGCCGTGTCCCCATATACAATTTTCAAAACCACGCTGTAATTGTTAAGATTGTCATAATCCTTGTTTTCAGGAGATAAAACCTCAACCAAAAGGCTGTCGGTTTCATAGATAATGTCTCCCTTTGAGGCAGGGTTTATCATAAGTCCCTTTTCTTTTATGCTAAGGAGCAAATCCTCAAAAGTTGCCGTGTTATGAGTAACCTTTGGCATATAAACACTGCCGATGTCCATATTCCTGACTACTGTGGCGAGTCCGCCGATATGGTCAGAATGGGGGTGAGTTCCAACTAAAAAGTCAATCTTCTCCGCCTGACACTTTTCAAGATAGGAAACGACATCCTCTCCGTCCTCCCCTGCGTCAACAAGCATTGTCTTTCCGTCGGGAAATTCAATAAATGCCGAATCCCCTTCCCCAACATCAATAAAATGCACACGCATTTCATCTCCCTCTTTTGGAGGAATTTTCTCTTTGTCGGCATTATAGATAAAGGAAGCTATGAAAATTATAACTGCAAAAACGAAATATTTATTCTTTAATAGCCTTTTCAAAATATACCTCTCCCTGATATTTCTCTGAAAGCTCCTCGTTTCCCGTAACGAAAACCGCCGTTGCAAGGCAATCGGCAACAAGCGAGCTTTCTGCCGCAACCGTAACGCTGTCATAGTCCGCCTTGTGAGGATAGCCTGTCTTGGGGTTTATAATATGATGATAGATTTCCCCGCCAAATTCAAAATATCTCTGATAGTTTCCGCTGGTAACAACTGCTCCCTTTTTTATATCAATGGTTTTTTCATAAGTCCCCGTTGGCGAAAATGGAATCTGAATTCCCACTCGCCATATCTTATATTCGCTCTTTGGGTTTTCGCCGAAGCAGATTATATTTCCCCCAAGGTCGATAATTCCGCCTGTGAGGTTAAATTTCTCTGCAACCTCTTTCGCCTTGTCCCCTGCATAGCCCTTTGCAATTCCGCCAAGGTCGATTTGGGTTTCGTCCTTGGTTTTTATTACCTTGCCGTCATTTAGAATAATATTTTCATAGCCTACAAAGTTAAGACATTCCCTGATTTCTTCCTCTGTCGGAACGGTTAGATTTTCCGCCGTGAAATTCCAAAGAGTTGTCAGGGGAGCAACGGTTATGTCAAAAGCTCCGTCGCTTTCCTTTGCAATTTTCTGTGCTGTAAGCAAAACCTCGTATGTATCAGGAGAAACGGAAATCTCTTCCCCTGCTTTTGCGGTGTTTATCCTGTAAACATCGGAGGTTTCATTATACATACTCATTAAGTTTTCAATGCGCTTTATTTCATCAAAAACCGCCTCAGTTGCCTCTCGGCTCTCGTCTCCATAGAATGTCAGCGAGCAAGTGGTGTCAAGAAGAAACTGTGTCTTTGAATACTCTTTTTCTCTGTTTGTTGCAAGATAAAGCCCTGCAATAGTAAAGACTACCATAAGGGTAATCAAAACTGTTTTCATCTTCTTCACAGCAGAGCCTCCTTCGTTTTATTTTAAAATATCATAGTTAATGGGCGAATAGAATTTTTCGCGGATGCGGTCATATTCTTTCTCTCCGCTTCCCAAAATCCACATAAGCTTGGCATACGCCGCCTCAAAGTTCATATCGTAGGTTTCGATAAGCTTAAAGTCTTCCTTAACCTTTTTGCCCACAGCATAAACTTTCATATCGCTGCCCTCGTTTGCAATCTGGGTTGTTATAACAACGCATTTTATCTTCTCAGAGGGTTTCTGCATTTCCTCATAAAAGGTCTTTAAAAGATATTCGGGAATTCCTCCCACACCAAAGCTCTCAAAAATCAGGCAATCATAATTCTTAAACAGATAAGAAAGTATCTGCGGTTTCATATTGGGAGTAAATTTGAGGGTGCAGATGCTATCGCTCATATTATAGAAAAACTTTGTTTCCCCCTGAGGTTTTGTTTCGGGGAAGTTTCTTTTGATTTCGCCTTTTTCTATGGTTGCTTTATATGGATGGTTAAGGCTTGAAAAGGCATTGAAACTCTTGGAGCGTTCCTTTCTTGCCCTTGTCCCTGCAATAACCTTTCCGTCAAACACAACGCTTACTCCATAGGAATCGTCCGCTGATACATATATAAAGCTGTCAAGAAGATTTTTCTTGGCATCTGTATCTTTCTCTGTTATGGGCTTTTGCGAGCCTGTCAAAACAATTGGTTTTTGGCTGTTTTGAATCATATAAGAAAAAGCCGATGCAGTATAGGCAAGGGTATCCGTCCCGTGAGTTATGACAAAGCCGTCAAACTTATTATATTTTTCTTCAATAGCTTGAACCGTCTTTTGCCAATGGGATATGGTTACATTTGTGCTGTCTATATTTGACACAAATAAAGTTTCAATATGGCATATCCCCTCTGCTTCGGGGATATAGGAAAGAATCTCCTCCGCCGTAAGAGAGGGAGCAAGTCCGTTTTCAGTTTCTCCGCAGGCTAGTGTCCCGCCCGTAGTTATCAATAGTATGTTTTTCATTTTCCCCCTCCTGTTTTTATATAAAGAATGTATAATCTGAATACCACTTTCCATAACACTATAAGGGATATACGGTTTAGATGCAAAGAGATTTGTCAATTTCACATCTTTATGAAATATCTAACTGCTTTATTTATTTAAATCTTCTTTATATGTGTATTTGTATATAAAGTGGGCTACTATCAAAGCGCAAACACCACTAACAAGTTTTCCTACAATCATAGGCACAACTGCAGCTTCATTAAGTCCCATCGTAAATGCAAGGTGGTCACCAAATACAAATGATGCAGAAACTACAAATGCCATATTCATAACTATGCCCTTTGTGTTCATTTTATCTATAATCCCCATTGTAGGAATAGCGTTCGCAAGTGTCGAAATAAGGCCTAATACGGAAAACCCATCTATTTTCATAAACTTTCCCATTGCAGTAAGTGGTTTTCTGAATATTTTTGACACTACTGCAATAAAAGGATATATCCCTGTAAGTAAAATTGCAATTTCTACTACTACTGCAAAACCTTCTTCAATGGGAAGTGCTCCCGGAATTATTTGTATTGCTGTTAAACTTTCAAATACTCCACATCCGAGGCCTATTGTCATAACTATAAGAAGGATGTTTCCTATTACTCCAAATATTTTTCTGCACAAATCAGCATTACACACGAGTCCTAGGCATGTAATGATAGACACAATGATAACCGGCAAAGTATTTAGAAGCAACTGTAGAAACGGACAGCCCAGTAAAATGCCTCCTGCAATACAACCAATCGGCATAGTTGCAACTCCACAAAGAATTCCATTTAGAACATCTTTGTGATATTTCTTCTCAACCATTCTAAGGGGTACAGGGATTGAAAAGCAAATGGTAATGCCTAACATAGATGCCACCACAAAACCATTGTAAACACCCCACACCGAGTTCGGCGAAAGTTCTGTAGACAGCATTGCACCACCCATATCACTAGCAATAAATGTGCCTATAAAAGAAGGGTCAATATGTAAAAACTCTGAAATTGGCGAAAAAATAGGAATTAAGATTTTTGACAAAACAGGAACAATATTCATCATTCCTACCATAACCAAAGCAAGGGACCCCGTCACCAAAATCCCTTTCTCAAATTCCTCACCAAGTTTCAACTTATTACCAAAAATTCTGTCCAATGCACCTATAAGTGCAAATATTCCAAATATAATTTTCAAAATATCCACATCTTTATCTCCTATAAAAATTCTATTGTTTTTTTGATGTTGCATCAGTAGTATAATTAGTGAACAGTTTAGATAAAATCTGTTTCGACATCTTTCGACATCCCTACTATAAAGACTGTATAATTTAGATGCCACACAACTTTAAACGAATTGACAACTGCGTTGTCATGAATTGGCTAAAGCCATGAATTCTCGCTTCGCTCCATGAATTGAATTTCCTTTGTAATGCACGAAGTGCAATTCATGAGCCGTAAGGCTCAATTCATGAAATCTTTAAATTTCAATTCATGCCACAGGCAATTCATTGCGTTGCTTTGCAACCGCATAGCCGCATATCAAGCTAAGGCAGAAATTATTCTCCCTTGTATTCAGGCATAACGAGGGCCGCAATGATATAGGCAATTATTCCTGAGCCGCCAAGCACGGTAAAAAGCACCCACGCAAGACGGACAATGGTAACATCAATATCAAAGTATTCGGCTATTCCGCCGCATACCCCTGAAATTTTCTTATTAACTGCTGATTTATAAAGTTTCTTTTTCATAATATGTACCTCCGAAATTATTTTTTATTCTTGGTTGATTATACCCACCGAATAAAATCTCGACAAGCTATATAACAACTCTGTTATTATTTAATAAATCCAGACCTGACGCATAAAGATGCGACACATCGGAATAGCAAAGGCATTTAGGCGCCGTAAAGCCATTTGCATTGTTCTCAAACTCTACAACCGTAACCCCTGTGTGCGTGTATTGAAAGGATGCCCACATTATATGCAGGGGTATATGCAACAACACAGAAAGCCAAGCCTTGGAAAAAGCAGAATGACAGAACAATGCCACTTTTTCTTCATTGGGTCTTATAATACGGTAAACACCATTTTCTTCTTTATAACCAAGCTTTTCCAGAAATTCGTTTCCTTTTTCTTCGATATATTTAACCGCAACATCCATTTTCGTTTCATTTATACCCTGGCATTCGAAGCTTCTCTCATAAGGCAGGTCAATGTTTCCGTTTTCACGATAATATGTGTTCTGCACCACCGTAATAGATTTCATTTTCCCATCAGGGAAAGGAGTCATCTTTTCGCTTTCTATTTCACGAGTCCAGTCTTCTATATTTTTTTCAAGATTTAATAATTTGCACGCCGGCTCCGCCGTTGCTTTTGCACGTCCCATAGGAGAGGAAAATATTCTGTCTATTTTCGCATCATACAGTCTCTTTCCAACCGCTTCCGCTTGTTTTATGCCTCTTTCTGTAAGTGAATCAGTTTCGTAACACGGGTCTCCGTGTCTTATAATATATAACAGCATATTGTCCCTCCAAATTCAATTTTGCATCTGTCATTACGTTATATTAAGCATTTTCCAAAACCATCTTGCTCTTTTTATAAACTTCTGCATCGAACACAGATTTGAGTTCCATTACAACAGCAGAGCTGTAATTATACCTCTGTAACGCTTTGGGAACCTCACGAAAATCAATATCTCCCTCTTCATAAGCCGGGTAGTGAGGCTTTGAATTAACACTCTGGCTCAAATGCACATTGTATACGGGGATACGGATGTCACCTATTTCCCCCGAAAAAATCCCATTTGTTGCAAAATGGCAAAAATCCAAGGTAACTCCAAAAAACTCATTATTTTCCGATACAGAACAAAACCTGTTTAAATGCTCAGCCGTCAGCACAAGCTCTTTTTTACGAAGCTCCATATTTTCGATTGCACTGTAAACTTTTTTTGTTTTCGAATATTGGGCAATCTCGGAGACACTGTCCATCAGAACATTCCATTTATCCGCCTCATTCTCTCTTGCAGAGGAAAGCCGTCCTGGATGAAAAGTCACAACACGCAGATTAAATTTTTCTGCTATATCTATGGCATTTTTCACCTGTGCGATTGACTCTTTCCTTATTCCTTTATTAAGCGAAGCTATGTTTATATCTGCACACGGAGCATGTAAGCTCACATCAAGTCCCTCCCGCATCGCCATTTCAATAATCTTTTTTTGCTCCTCTTTTGTATCGGGTAAATAATCCGTCTGAATTTCTATGCCGTCAAATCCGCAATCAAGAGCAAATCTCACGGATTCTTCTACTGAAAAACCCCGTAATGTGCTTATAGATATTTTATTTTTCATTTTTCTGTATGTCCTCCATCATTTTCTTCCACCACTTTAAACTGCCTTCTGCTATCTCTATCCCCATATTTTTTCTGTAACCTTCTACAACAACCGCTTTGTCATAAAAAGTTTTCAATATATCAAAAACCGATTCATAGTCTATGTCGCCCTCACCCAAAAACAGCGGGAGATGCAGTGCGCTTGCAGTAGTCTGGCTGATATGCACATTATGTATGGGAAGGGTTTTGCTCTCATACAAAAGGCTTACGGCATCGCCAATGGTTTGAAGATGGGAAATATCTATCGTAACACCCAGACTGCCGTTTTGACATTCATTTACAACTCGATTTAAATCCTGAGGGGTCAGTATAAAATCACTTCCCGTTTTTTCCATACCCTCAACACAAAGTATTGTATTGCACTTTCGGGCAGTATCTGCAATTTCCCTGATAGATGCAAGCTGAACTGTCCACGCCTCATCAATGGAATTGGTTTTTGATGTTTTTCGCCCCGGATGAAGAGTTGCTTCCTCCGCCTTTATTTGAGAGGCAATGAAAACTCCCTCGTTCATCTGCTTAACAGACTCCCTTCGAATCGGTTCATTAAATGAGCTTATGTTTAAATCATCAGTCCTCAAATGAACTGTTCTTTTAAGATTATGCGCATCTGTCAAAGCTATTATCTGATTAGGGGTTAACCCCGAAGAAAGAAAATCATCTATCCATATTTCGATGGCATCATAACCGCATTTCCCTGCAATCGCAATGGCTTCCTCTAATTTATACTCGCGCAACACCTTCGTTGATATTCCAAAAAACAAAGTTACCACTCCTTATCTTTTTATTTCAAAATTATGGTTTGATATAAACTCTTCCGGATGCAATCCAAAGATATTTATTTCTTATTTAATTATACCAATCTTATCAAATAAAGTCAACAAAAAAGGGATGCAAAAGCATCCCTTATTTTTAAAATAATCAGTCGGTCTGTAAGCCGAGTTTTGTCATTTAAGACGGTCATCTATCTAATATACGCATTACTGCGTATCTTAAGCCACCTTCCCGGGAGATGCCGGGCAAGCTTTGCCTCCTCTATCAGGTGTTGCTTCGAGTGGGGTTTACATCATCAGTATGTCACCATACTGTGGGTGAGCTCTTACCTCGCCTTTCCACCCTTACCACTTTCGTGGCGGTATATTTCTGTTGCACTTTCCTTGAAGTCGCCTTCACAAGGTGTTACCTTGCACCCTGCCCTATGAAGCTCGGACTTTCCTCACGCACAGGATTACTCCTTATGCCCGCGACCGTCCAACCAACTGAAATAAAAACTATTTATAAAGATTAACCTTTATAACGCCGTCGATTGCCTTAATATCCTCAACGAGCTTATCGTTGCAAGAAACTGCATCAAGCATTGTATATGCAAAATCGCCGCGGCTCTTACTGGTCATATTTTCGATATTAACTCCGTCCTGAGAGAAAACATCGGAAATCTGAGTAAGCATTGATGGGATATTCTTATGAATAACAGCAATTCTGTCGCCGCTTACCTGTCCCATATTAACAGCAGGGAAGTTTACGGAATTTGTTATATTACCGTTTTCAAGATAATCCTTGATTTCCATAGCCGCCATAACAGCACAGTTATCTTCACTTTCAGGAGTTGAAGCACCTAAGTGAGGAAGGGAAATTACATTCTCATTCTTTAAGAGCTGTTCTGTCGCAAAGTCTGTTACATAAGCGGAGAGTGTTCCGTCAGCGAGAGCTTTCTCAACTGCGTCGTCGCAAACAAGCTCACCTCTTGAGAAGTTCAAGAGTCTTGCGCCTTTCTTCATCTTTGCAAATGCTTCATCGTTGAACATTCCCTTTGTATCCTTGTTTGCAGGGATATGTACGGAAATATAGTCGCTGTTTGCAAAAATATCGTCAAGAGAGAGTGCCTTTTTAGCCGCTCTTGTAACATTCCAAGCCGCTTCAACGGATAAGAATGGGTCATATGCAATAACATTCATACCAAGGGCATGAGCTGCATTGGCAACCTTAACACCGATTGCACCAAGGCCGATAATACCGAGAGTTTTGCCCATAATTTCAGGACCGGCGAAGTTTGACTTACCTTTTTCAACAAGCTTTCCAACATTTTCGCCCTCACCGATTAAAGTCTTTGCCCAGTTTGCACCCTGAACGATTTTTCTTGAAGCAAGTAAAAGACCTGCGATAACAAGTTCCTTAACTGCGTTTGCGTTAGCACCCGGGGTATTGAAAACAACAATACCTTCTTCGCTGCACTTTTCAATCGGGATATTGTTTACGCCTGCGCCTGCTCTTGCAATGGCTTTAAGGCTTTTGGGAAGCTCCATTTCGTGCATATTGAAGCTTCTGAGAATTATACCGTCAGGATTTTCAATTTCATCTGCACAAGTATATTTCTCGTCTAAATTATCAAGACCTATCTTTGCGATTTTATTAAGTGTCTGAATTTTAAACATTTAAACTGCCTCCAATTACTTATTTTCCAATTCGAACTTCTTCATAAAGTCGATAAGAGCCTTAACGCCTTCGATTGGCATAGCGTTATAGATACTTGCTCTCATACCGCCGACACTGCGGTGTCCCTTGATATTAACAAAGCCTGCTGCCTTGGATTCAGCAACGAACTTAGCGTCAAGCTCTTCGTTTCCTGTGATAAACGGAACATTCATAAGTGAACGGTCTTTTGGAACAACTGTGCCCTTGAACATTGAAGAATTATCGAGATACTCATAAAGCATCTTTGCCTTTTCTTCGTTTACCTTCTGCATAGCAGCAACACCGCCCATACCGTCAATCCATTCGCAGATAAGACCGCATATATAGATGCCGTATGTCGGAGGAGTGTTGAACATTGAACCGTTTTCAATGTGTGTTGTATAGTTAAGCATTGTTGGTGTGATTTCGTTAGCTTCACCAATCATATCGCCTCTTACGATAACAATTGTAACACCCGCAGGGCCCATATTCTTCTGTGCGCCTGCATAAATCATACCGAACTTATTAACATCAACAACCTCGGAGCAAATCATTGAAGACATATCTGCAACGATTGGAGCCTTTGTTTCAGGAACTGCTGTATATCTTGTTCCGTAGATGGTGTTGTTGTATGTAATATGAACATAGTCAGCATCATCACTGAACATTGATTTATCTAATTCAGGAATATAAGAGAATGTCTTATCAGCGCTTGATGCAACCTCATTAACTGTGATATATCTCTTAGCTTCTGCCATAGCCTTTTTAGACCATACACCTGTTGTAACATAGTCTGCCTTTTTGTTCTTTGTTCCGAAGTTAAGAGGAACCATAGCAAACTGTGTTGAAGCACCGCCTTGAAGGAATAAAACCTTATAGTTTTCAGGGATACCCATAATCTTTCTAAGGGTAGCTTCTGTCTTGTCGATTATTGCCTGATATTCTTTTGAACGGTGGCTCATTTCCATAACGGACTGGCCGCTGCCATTGCAATCAAGCATCTCCTTTTGTGCTCTTTCAAGGACCTCAATAGGAAGCATTGATGGACCTGCTGAGAAATTATAAACTCTGCTCATTTCTATCTCTCCTTATTTAAACATAATAATGTGCATATAAATATATTAATATTCTCTCTATTATATACCCATTTTCTCAATAAGTCAACTGATTGGGGACTTTTTTTTGACAAAATTTTGACAAATAACATAAATTCCGATAAAAAGTAAGAAAATTCCGAAAATTCGCCTTAAAAAGTTGTCTTCCAGTCCTCTTGCGATAAGCGACCCCGCCACCGCTCCAATGGCTCCCGTTCCGCCCATTATAAGAGCAGATTTTATTTCCACATTTTTCTTTTTGATGTGAACAATAAGGGCGCAAATTGCCGTTGGGATAAAATATACAAGGTTAATCCCCTGTGCCGTCTGCTGAGGCACATCACGAAGAAGGACAAGAGCAGGAATTAAAATTGCTCCTCCGCCTATCCCCATTCCGCTTATTATTCCGCTTATAAAACCAATTAAAACATTAAGCATATTAGCCTCCTAAAATATCATTTTTATTGCAGTTATGATGATGAATACTCCGAAGATGCTCCGAAGCCACTTCCCCGATATTTTTGACAAAAGAAATCCCCCCAAGAGACCGCCTGCGCTTCCGCCTATTGTAACGGGAACCCAGAGGGAAAAGTCAAACTTTCCGCCCATTATATAAATAACCGCCGAGACGACAGAGATTATAAGGATTACCCCCACCGCTGTTGCGTGGGCTTTCTTCTGGGAAAACCCCAAAAATTTTTCTGCCGCAGGAACAACAATGCACCCGCCTCCCGCTCCGAAAAGCCCGTTCAAAACTCCCGATAAAAGTCCTATTATGATTTCCTTTTTATATTTCATTTTCTCCTCCAAAAAATAGCCACAGATTTCTCTGTGGCTATTTTTTGTATATTATTAAATTTTATTCCAAAACAGTTTTATACTTGTCCATTTCCTCAGGATTTTCACGGATTTTCTTGATTATTCCGTCCCGAAGTCCTGCGTCGGTTATATAAAGCATAGGACTTTCAAGCTTTGTCATAACGCATTTAAGAGGCAAAACTCCCCCTAAAATTATGTCTGCTCTGTCAGGGGTTATTCCTTTTATTTTAAGCCTTTCCTCTATCGTAGCATTCTCTATTTTCCCAACAGCTTCCAAAACCTCATCATAATTCATAATAAGCTTATCAATCAGAAAGTCAGGACCTATGCTTTCAAGGTATACCTTCCCAACAGTCCTGTTAGAGCCGCCTATTCCTATAACGCTCACTCCTGAAAACTCCGAAAGCCAAGGAATTTCATTTATAATTTTTTCTATTTTCTTCTCGGCTTTTTCTCTGTTTTCTTGGGTTTCTCCGCCTCCAAAAAACAGCTCTTTTATACTTCTTGAACCTATGGGAATGCTTACCGCTCCCACAATTCTGCCCTCTTTAACGCCTATAAATTCGGTGCTTCCGCCGCCCGTATCCAAAATGAGAGCGTCCTTTATCTTAGTCTTTTCAATAACCCCAAGGCAGTCAAGCTCCGCCTCCTCTTCCCCTGTTAAAACAAAGATGTTTATGCCCGTTTCTTCTTTTATAAAATCAATAAATTCCTGTTTATTATGCGCTTTTCTGACTGCCGCCGTGGCAAAGGCATAAATCTCCTCTGCATCAAATCTCTTGGCGATTTCCTTTATATCAAGAAATGCTTCTTTACACCTTTTCACAGGCGCTTCTTTAAGGAGCATATCGTGGTTCATCCCTTGGCTGAGCATTATGGGATTTTTACCTATATAAATGACTTCTCCGCTTTCTTTTTTTGCAACACTCACTCTTACAGAGTTAGAACCCAGGTCAATAACAGCGATATTTGTCATTTTTATCACCTCGCACAGATTTTTGTTTATGATATTTTATCACATACGCCGAAAATATTCAAGTCTCCCCTGAAATGTTGACAAATTTTTTTAAAAGGTGTAAAATAATTACAATATATTTGAAATTACATAAAGAGGTGTTTTGTATGTCAAAAAAAGTATCTACAAAAACATTGGTATTCGGAGCTTTGCTTACGGCGTTATCTTTCATAATCCCGCTTACATTTCCAAAGCTTCCTCTCCCTCAGCCATTCAGCGTAACTTTTGCTTCCCATGTGCCGACTCTTCTTGCTATGCTGATTAGTCCCGTTATGGCTGCTTTTACCGTTTTAGGCTCAACCATTGCATTTTTGGTTTCTCTCGGCCCGATAGTTTCTCTTCGTGCGGCGAGTCATATCATTTTCGTTCTTCTTGGTTGCCTGATGCTTAAAAAGGGAGTCAATATGTATCTTACATTAGGCCTTATGTCCTTTGTTCACGCTCTTGGAGAGGTTATTGCAGTTTATGCTTTTACCCCGTCAGTAGAGCTTACCGCAAAAGGCGGGATGGTTTTCCTTTGGGGAACAGTTTTCGGAATAACAATTTTCCACCACATAGTTGACTGCGTTATAACAGTTCCCGTTTTCAAAGCTCTTAAAAAGGCAAAGCTTTTATAATCAGAAAATTTTAAAAGGCAGAAACGAATTATCGTTTCTGCCTTTTTTGTTATTCTTCTTCTGAAATTTCTTCTTTAATCTCAACGGAGATTTCCTGAGTCATCAAATCGTCTGCTTTTGTTACGGTCATAATAACATTTTCGTATTCAAAAACAAAGCCCACATCAGGGATATTTTCGCTATGCTCCGTAAGCCAGCCGTTAACCGTTGTTGCCTCGGACTCCTCATCGGGAGTAAGGTCAAAGAATTCATAAAAATCTTCTGTTGAGGTTGTTGATAAGACGGTATATAGATTATCGCTTACCTTAACAATATTATCGATTTCTTCGTCTCTTTCGTCCCAGATTTCGCCCACAAGCTCCTCGATTATATCTTCCATAGTAACGACCCCTGACGGAACGCCGAATTCGTTAACAACAACCACCATATGAATATGTTCTGTCTGCATATCCTTAAAGAGAACATCAAGGTGGATTGTTTCAGGGACATAGCTTGGGGAAACCATAGCATCTTCAAGCTTAAAGCCTTCTCTTGTGTGCTTTAAAAGATAGTCTCTTGCATATAAAATACCGATAATTTCATCGGCTGTATCTTTATATACGGGAATTCTTGAATAGCCTTCATTTTCGATAGTTTCAAGAATTTCTTCTTCCGTTGCATCATCCGCTATAAAGGTTATAGACTTTCGAGGAGTCATAACATCTGCCGCAGTAAGATTATCAAGCTTGAATACATTCTTTATATACTCAATATCGTCCTGGTCCAGAGTTCCCTCATCCGCACCTGCATCAAGCATTATGACAATATCCTCTTCCGAAACTGCCTCTTCCTTTTCCTTAGGGTCAATTCCGAAAAGTCTTAAAACTCCATTTGTGGAAATTGTCAAAAGCCAGATGATAGGTCTTAAAACAAGGGAGAGACCCGATATAAAACCGCAAACCACTTCCGCAAGTTTCTCCTTGTGGCGCATAGCAATACGCTTTGGCACAAGCTCTCCCAAAACGAGAGTAAAGAACGAAAGAATAAGGGTTATTATAATAACCGAAAGGGACTCAATTATTCCAACGCTCGCCTCTGAGATTTCAAAGGTTCTTGTAAGAAAAGTTGCCAAAAGCCCTGCAAAGTTATCTGCCGCAAACGCTGAGCCTAAAAATCCCGCAAGGGTAATCCCTACCTGTATTGTAGATAAAAACGCCGTTGGCGATTCTATCATTTTAAGCATTTTAACCGCTTTTTTGTCACCCTCTTCGGCTCTTGCCTTAACCTTTTTCTCATTGAGAGAAATAACGGCAATTTCCGTGGCGGCGAAAAAAGCATTAAGCAAAATCAAAATAAGTTGTAATAACAACTGTCTGAAAATCATAATATCCTCCAAATTATCTGTTGTTTTCCCAAGAATAAACTTTCGCCTAGCAACGCCGCCATATTATGCGGTTCTCTCTAAGTCTTAAATAATTCAGAGGCAAATCATAATCGCTACTTCGAGGTAACGGGTCCACTAAAAACCAACTCCTTAATATAATTGATTGTATGTTTAGCATTTAAACTACACACTTATTATCAGCAAAAAAGATTATTGTTTATATCGTCCAAAGTCTCACGGACAAGCTGCTCGCCGCCCTCATGTCCCACAAATCCGCTGGATAAAAATGCACTGTAATGGCCGCCTTCTTCCGCCTTTTTCGTAGGTAAATATCCTTCGTGGCCGCAAGCAAGCTGAACCAAAAAGGTCTGTTCCGCTCTGCTTCTCGCTTTAATCTGATTGCCGTAATTAAGAAACAATTCAAATGGGTTTGTCGCAAACACCACAGTACCCAATTTTATTATATGAACTTCTGTATCAAAAACATCATACTTATTCTGAAGTTCAAAACGCTCCAGAATTCCAAGATGGACTTGCAATGCCGCCGCATCATTAAAATCAACATTACCCTCTTTCTCCCTCAAATAGCTTCGAACAGCTTTTTCAGCCGCAGAAACTTCTGATAATGTTGTTCTTCTGATTGGCAATTTGAATGTATGAACATGGTGCTCAAACTCCGGTGCTTCCTGAGGGACATCTAATCCATCTTCATAAACAGTAATAACTTCATTGGCAATTCTTCTGCCCAAAAGCTTCATTCCTTTCAGGTCAAACATAGACGGATCTGCTTTCCTCTTTATGGGATATCTTCGAACTATATTGGGGTCATTCAAATCGCTCTCCGGTTCAACCCATCTTACAAGGTCAACAGGACTCTGGTCTCCTGCCGCACTGCATTGCGCCAGAATAAAAAGTTTCTCACCAAACCTTTTTCTTAACAAAACTTTTACTTCGCCCCAAAAATCCGGTGAGATAAAATGGCGATGCTGTACCGCCTGCGCCGGACAAGCAAGATTTATAATTATTCCGGTAAGCTTATTGTCCTCTCCGAAAACATACATAAGCTCAATTCCCGTGTCGCTTCCGCCTTCAAGTTCGGTAAAAACAGCCTGATTTGTTTCGCCCCACATCTGAGCGCTGCCGTCAGAAAAGCACACGCGTCTGCACATTCCCACTGCGGCACGCCCGAAAGCATTCGAGAAAGACCCACCTTTTCTGTTGTTCCACGCATCGTATATTACAGATGTTATGCGCTCTATAAGAAACTCCGTCATTTCCTCGGAAGTGATAATTTCAGGGTTTTCAGAAACATTCTGACTTTCCACATATTGCTTTCCGTCAGGGAGGTAATCTTTCAGAAGTTCTTTATGATACCTCGCAGCTGCTATGCGACGCTTTCTTATATATGTAGGCGCCGTATGAGTATGAATTGCATTTATTATTACTCTTTCAGGGTCAATTCCCAAGCTATTACCTTTAAGCTTTCCCCTTACGCCAAGGAGCAAATTGTATGTTGTCGACATAAGGTCGCAACTAACCATAATAACATGGTCTGTATCTGAAGATATAGCAAGGGCTGTTGCAGTTATAGGCTTTTCCACATATTGTGAGATGCGCTCTGCAAACTGTCCGGCAAGTGCCGCTTTTTTTGAAGGCGTCAGATCAACTTCTGCCCAACCATATTTTACTGTTTTCATAATATACCACCTCAATATAATTGATTATATCATCATAAATAAATATTATATCATACCGCATTATAAATTTCAATAGGCATTTAAATACCCTGTAAGTTCTTCAATGCTGTTACAGATTTTAACCGCTCCGCTTTCTTCCAGCTCTCCCTCTTCTGCGTAGCCGTAGGAAACTCCCACGCAGGGCAAATTATTTTTCTTGGCTCCGATGCAGTCGTGCATTCTGTCCCCCACCATAACGGGATTTTTGAATTTCCCTGCATTTTCAAGGGCATATTTTATAACATCTGCTTTATCATTTCTTGTGCCGTCAAATTCCGCGGCGGAAATGAATGAAAAATACTCCGTAAGCTCAAATTTTTCAAGAATTTTCATAACAAAAGGGCGAGGCTTTGATGTAGCAAGAACAAGAGTTTTCCCGCTCTCTTTAAGGGTTTTAAGCATCTCAACCGTTCCCTCTATAAGCTCATTTTCAAAAAGTCCTTTAACAGAAAACCTCTCTCTGTATTTTGCAACGCAAGAAAGGGCATCTTCCCTGTTCATACCGTAAAACGCCATAAACCCGTCAACCAATGGCGGCCCGATAAAACGCTTTAATTTTTCCTGGTCATTTTCTATTATTCCCTTTGATTCCAAAGCATATTTAACGCTTTTCGTTATCCCTTCTTCGGGGAGAGTGAGGGTTCCGTCAAGGTCAAACAATATTAAATCATACATAGCTTTCTCCTTTTATACGCCAAGATATTTCCTTAGTTTTTTGGCATTTCCGTCAAACAAATATCCCTTGATACCAACTTTTTCTGCACCCTGAATGTTCTTCTCGCTGTCGTCTACAAATAAGCATTCCTCTGCTTTTAAGTTATATTCACCCAGCAGATGTTCAAAGATTTCTCTGTCAGGTTTTACCTTTCCCAACGGTCCTGAAAAAACAAGTCCGTCAAAGCAGGATAAAAGTTTTTTTATCCACTCAGCTTCCATATATCTTTCCGCAAAGCCTATGCTTATATTTGACAGAAGATACAGCTTTTTATCAGTTCTGCGGATGTCATAAATCAATTCTTCCATATCAGGAACGGGGGTTAAGGAATTTATCCAGTTATCATATACACGGCAGGCAATTTCGCCTGTTACTTCGTCTGTTCGTGAGAGAATTCCCTCTTTAACCTCTTCATCCGTTATGCTTCCGTCGTCAAGCCTATCCCAGTAAAGTCTGTCAAAGGCAATTTCGCTTATTTCTTTGCATAGTTTTTCATCCTCGACATAAGGTTTTGTCAGCTTTTCGGGATAAAATTCCGCCAGAACATTTCCGAAATCAAAAATATAATTTTTAACCACGCTTTATCCCTCCTAAGCTATTTATCAGTATAATTCTAACATATCAGGCCCTAAAAAGCAAGTAAAGAGAGATTTTTGTTGACAAAATACATATTTTTTGCTATATTATAATAAGAACAGATTAGATGAGATTAGATAAAAATATTTAGACGAGATGAGACATTTTTATTTTGATGCTCTTTTCTTCTGATTTTCTGTTCAGAAGATTTTTTTATTGGAGGATGAAAATTATGAACAAGTATAAGGATTTTGACAACTATCTCAAAGAAAACCCTACTCCTGACGGGTATTTCGGCAAGTTCGGCGGTTCATATCTCCCACCTGAGCTTGAAGTTGCTTTCAAAGAGGCTGACGATGCTTACGAAGCAATCTGCCACTCGGCCCAGTTCATTAATGAGCTTCGCCGTATCCGTAAGGAATTTCAGGGCCGTCCTACGCCTGTTTACCACTGTGAAAGACATTCCAAGCTCTTTGGCAACTGCCAGATTTATTTAAAGAGAGAGGACTTATACCACACAGGAGCGCATAAATTAAATCACTGTATGGGGCAGGGGCTTCTTGCTAAATATATGGGCAAGAAAAAGCTTATTGCAGAAACAGGGGCAGGTCAGCACGGTGTTGCTCTTGCAACCGCTGCCGCTTATTTCGGAATGGAATGTGATATTTATATGGGCGAGGTTGATATTGAAAAACAGCACCCCAATGTTATAAGAATGAAAATGCTCGGAGCAAGGGTTATTCCCGTAACTCACGGCCTTAAAACCTTAAAGGAAGCCGTTGACGCCGCATTTGACGCATTCCTTAAAGAATATGACAATGCGATTTACTGCATAGGCTCTGCTCTCGGTCCTCATCCGTTCCCTAAAATTGTAAGAGACTTCCAGTCCATTATCGGTATTGAGGCAAGAGAACAGTTCTTAGATATGACAGGTATTATGCCTGATGCCGTTTGCGCTTGTGTGGGCGGCGGTTCAAACTCAATCGGTATGTTTGTTCCGTTTGTTTCCGACCCTGTTGAAATCTACGGAATTGAACCTCTCGGCAGAGGCGAAAAAATCGGCGACCATGCTGCAACAATGAAATTTGGCAAAGCAGGCAGAATTCACGGCTTTGACACCTATGTTTTAAGCGATGAAAACGGCGAACCGCTTCCTGTTTATTCAATCGCCAGCGGTCTTGACTATCCCGGTGTCGGCCCTGAACACGCTCATCTTCGTGATTTGGGAAGAGTTAACTACGAAACAGTTTCCGACGAAGAAGCTATGGAAGCCTTCTTCCTCCTTTCAAGATACGAGGGAATTATTCCTGCAATTGAAAGTGCTCACGCCGTTGCATATGCTATCCGCTATGCAAAGGAACATAAGTCAGGCTCAATTCTTGCTTGTCTTTCAGGCAGAGGGGATAAAGACATTGACTATGTTTACGAAAAATACGGCTGCGGCGAAAAGTTTAAGCTTGATTATAAAATTTAATCTATTATAAAGAAAGGGATGTTTGTTAGATGTTAGACTTTTTACAGTCTTGGGGTATTTTATTAAAAGCAGAGTTACTACTCAGAATTTTACTTTCCGTTATATGCGGATATTTAATCGGCAATGAAAGAACTCACCAGGGAAAGCAGGCAGGTATTAAAACCCACTCAATCGTTGCATTGGCTTCCTGTCTTATGATGATTATTTCCCAATACGGTTTCGGAGATTTTTACAGTGCCGTTAACTATCCCAATGTTGAAATGAGACTTGACCCGGCAAGAGTTGCGGCACAAATCGTTTCAGGTATCGGTTTTCTTGGTGCAGGTATGATATATGTTCATAAAAATAATGTCACAGGTCTTACCACCGCGGCGGGTATCTGGGCAACAGCCGGAATTGGAATGGCAATCGGCGGAGGAATGTATTTTATCAGCATTTCAAGTACACTCGTTATTGTTTTAGCTCAGTTGTTTCTTCACAGAAGTTCAAAAGTGCCTCATCTTCCAAAGGAAGAAAAAATTACCTTTGTTGTTGAAGACACTCAGGATGCCATTGACATACTTTTAGAGTTGCTTGCTCAAAACGAAATTGAGGTACTTAAACTAAGCTATGAAAAGCTTGAAGATGAACTGCTCCGCGTAACTGCCAAAGTTTCATACGACGGCACCGAAAAGAATAAGCTTACAAGACTTATTACGGAAATACACCAAACGGAGACAGTTAAATCTGCACAATATTAAAACCAAAAGGTCAATGCTCTTTCTCGAGTATTGACCTTTTTTTATCGGGATATAAAAAACCTTTCTTATCTTAGTCCTGAGCTGTTATTAAGCATTACTGCGCTGTATATAAACAAAATGTCCTGAGAATTAAAATCAATTAAATTTCCAAGAAAATCGCTTCCCACATAGCGGATATCCACAACCGTTGTCTTTTCGTATCCAAGGGACAAAAGAGGCGCCAGACTGCTTCCGAAAGAGTCACGGAAAATTATAAGCTCTTTTCCGTTTTTATTTTCGGGATGCTCTATGGTAACCAGCGGAGTTGACCCTGAAAGAAACATTTCGTATGGGTCTTTTCCGATTGCCTTTTCCATATTATACATTTCCCCCTCTTTGGGACTTCCCGTGTCGTAATACCTGACAATTGCGCTGTCAAGAGCAGGGCTTGTCAGATACTTTATGGTGTCAGGCTTAACCGAGAGAGCGGACTGCCCTTTGTAAACTCCATAGAAAGGCTTTTCTGTTTCGTTTACCTTATAATCCGTTTTGATGATAGTCCCCATCTCTTTTAAGATATATTCCGAAACATCTGTAATCTCCTCCTGCTTCCAGTGGGAGTCGGTT
>JAZOAF010000077.1:0-7796 GCA_045595345.1 Clostridia bacterium
CTTGGCTCACAGAACGACATGGCTACGATCCGACTTCTTTCGTTATGAAGCTTATTTCAACTGCAATCATTATAATCATTAACTATGGATTTGGTTTCTTCGTGTTCAAAAAACTCGAAGAGGGAATAAATGAAGACTAAAAAAAGAGTGGCAAAAGCCACTCTTTTAGTTTTGTTTTCTGACGATTGTATATTCATCGCCCGGACGGAAATAGGGGCAAACCTTTTTGGGAGAGTACGAAAATCTGGCGATTTCATCCTCGTCCATATCGATAATGCAGGAGTAACATTCAAACTCCTCATCATATTCAAAGTTGATACAGCTTTCGCAAAGACTATCCATTTATTTCCGCCTCCTTTTTTGATGGAATCTGAGTTAAAATGATTGCGATAAACATAAGAACACAACCCCAAATTTCTTTCGGAAGCATTGTCTCGCCGAGAAGAATCATTCCTGCAAGAACAGCAAAAACCGATTCAAGACTTAAAAGAATTGAGGCAACCGTCGGGTTCATATCCTTTTGTCCAACGATTTGAAGAGTATATGCAACCCCCGATGACATTATCCCCGTATAGCAAAGGGGAAGCCACGCCGAAAGAATATTTGCAAAATTCGGGTCTTCAAAAACGAACATAGGAATAAGGGATAAAACTCCGCAAGTGAAAAACTGAATACAGGAGAGCTTAACCCCGTCGTGCTTTGCAACAAAATGGTCAATGACTAAAATGTGAAAAGCAAAAAAGAGGGAACATGCAAGAACAAAAAGGTCTCCTCGGCTCATTGAAAGGCTGGAATTTACGCAAAGGAGATACATTCCCAAAACCGCAACAATAACGCTTATAACAATGCGAAGATTAAGCTTTTTCCCAAGGAAAAGACCGAGAATAGGAACTAAAACCATATAAAGAGCGGTTATAAACCCTGACTTTCCTGCATCGGTATCGGGAAAGCTTAAACCGATTTGTTGAAGAGAACTTGCAATAAAAAGCATAATCCCGCAACAAATTCCCCCGATTAAAAGGCCTTTCTTGTCGTCGCTTTTCTTTTCGACAGGTTTCTTTTTATCTAAAAGAAGAATAACAGGGATTAAAACAAAACCCCCTAGGAAAGAGCGAACCCCGTTAAATGTAAAACTCCCAAGTGCTGCTCCGTCCTTTTGAGCAACAAAAGCAACGCCCCAAATAAGAGCCGCAAGAATTAAGAGCAAACTGTTTTTTATATTTAATTTTGCCATATAAATCAACTCCGAGAAACATTCTAACATATAAAGGGAGAATTTTCAAGAAAAAGCTGAAAAAATTGCAAAAACTGATGACTTTATGGGAAAAATATGTTATAATATTTCTAATGCTATTCGTTTATCCAAACGGAACGCAAAGGAGAGTATGATATGAATTATAGGAAAAGCAGAAACTTAATGTGGATAGGTTTTGTGGTAGGTATTCTTATTATGGCTTTTGCTAATAGCTTTGCAAACGCAACCCTGGGTGGTGCTTTTGTGCTTGTGGGGAGTATAGTTTTCATTGCCGCTTTAATTCAAGCATTTATTTTCTATACTTGCCCTCATTGCGGACATTCTCTTATGGATGTTCGTGGTGGTATCCCTAAGCATTGTCCTAAATGTGGTAATGAGTTGAAATAATAAAAAATGGGGTGGGAAAATGAAAAAAATATCATACATATTTCTTGCCGTGGTGTTTATTTTGGCAATCGGCGGTGTTTTATGTCATAATTTTTTTGTAAATGCTCCCGTGGAGAATGAGAGAATAACTGAGGAAGAAGCGGAAAAGCTATGTGCCTCTGTTTTGGGAGAAAAGGATGAGGAAACAGGGTTCCCGTTTTCATTCGGGGTAACTGGAACAATCCAAAAAGACGGGAAAGAATATTATGTCATAAGAACATCCTGGTTGGTAAATAACGACCATTTGTCATACCTAGGAGATTTTTTTGTATCAGTTGACGGGAAAGAAATCTATGACGGCTTTACTCAATCAGGCGAATACAGTATAGGAAAGCTTATATGGAGTGAATAATAAATACATAAGCTAAAAAAGGAAAGATAAATATGGCAGAGTTTAGAGAGATAAAAATTGAAGATAAGGCTTGGGTTGATGCAATCCTTGAAAATCAGGAGAATTTAAGCCTTGAAAATAATTTTACAACGGCTTTTATCTGGCGGAATATTTTCGGGATAACCATAAGCCCACTCCAAAACGGAAAGTTTTATACAACCAAAACAAAGGATAACAGCTTTATGTTCCCCTGCGGAAGTGGAGATATTAAGCCTGTCTTGGAAGAAATCTTTGATTATTGCAAAGAAAATAATATTAAGCCGAAATTTTATTCCCTTACCAAAAAGAATAAAGAAATTCTTGAAAGCCTTTACCCCGATAAATTTTCCTATAAGGAAAATCGGGACGGCGCTGACTATGTCTATGAAAAGGAAAAGCTTGCAACCCTTTCTGGTAAAAAGCTCTCTGCCAAAAGAAATCATATAAACCGCTTTATTGAGAATAATCCCGACTGGGAATATGAGGAAATAAACGAAAGCAACATAAAAGAAGCTTATTTGATGAACCAAAAATGGTGCGAAATGGCAGGCTGTGAAAAAGAAGAGGGGATTAAAGACGAAAGCTGTGCCGTTAAGGAAGCTTTTGCCCATTTTAAAGAACTTAAACTCTCAGGCGGTCTTATACGGGCAAACGGCGAGGTTGTTGCCTATTCTATGGGGGACAAGCTGAGCAAAAATACCTTTTTGGTCCATATCGAAAAGGCATTCCCCCATATTCAAGGGGCTTACCCAATTATCAACCGTGAATTTGTTATCCATAACTGCGAGGGTTTCGATTTTGTAAACCGCGAAGACGACGCAGGGGACGAGGGACTTCGCAAGGCTAAGCTTTCTTATCGCCCTTATGAAATTATTGAAAAATGGATTGCCGAAAGCAAGTAGGTGAAAAGATGTTCGAGTTTTTCTCAGAAAAATACAGAGAGGGCGTAATCTCTCTCTGGAACAAAACTTTCAAAGATAGCAGAGAAATGATAGAAAACTATCTTGACAATATGTGCAAAAATGATATGGTCTTGATAACGGAAGAAGACAGAGTTATCTCTATGGCGTCCATTCTTCCCGTTACCATAAGGGACAAAAAAGGCAGATATGTCTATGCCGTTGCAACGGATGAAAACTATCGCGGCAAAGGCTATGCAAAAGCCATTATGGAGGAGATTGATAAAATCATAAAGGAAAGGGACGAGCATTTTGCCGTTCTTGTCCCTGCCTCAGCGTCTCTCTTTGATTTCTATGAAAAACTGGGATATAAACAGACTGTTTTTGCCCCGCCCGAAACGGAAATTAAAGATGGCGGAGATAAAATAGGTGCTGAGGAATATTTTAAAATCCGAGACGAAATTTTAAAAGATTTTGACTATGTTAAATGGAGCGAAAAAGATTTGAAATATATTTTAAGCTTCGGCGAAACAAGAAAAATAAACGGCGGAGCGGTTTATATTGAAAACGGCAAAGTCGTCGAGAACTTAACACAAGAAATATTTGCGGAAGAGTGGACCAAACCACTCGCCCTTATAAAATATATAAATTGCGAAGAGTTTGAAAAGCCATACTTTGGCCTTGCAATGAATTAGGCGGTGAAGCTATGTCAAAGCTTTATGAAAAATTGAAAGAATACGGAAAATCAGGGGTTTATTCTATGCATATGCCCGGTCATAAGGGCAAAATCTGTGCTATTGACATAACGGAAATCTCTGGTTTTGACAATCTTGCAAATCCCACGGGAATTCTCAAAGAAATTGAAGAAGATTGGGCAAAAGTGTATGGCGCAAAGACAGCTCATATAAGCGTAAACGGAAGCACGGGTGCAATTCTCTCTGCAATCTGCGGGATTATAAATAAAGGCGAAAAAATCATTATGGCAAGAAATTGCCATAAATCAGTATATAACGCCACAGAGCTTATGGAAGCTAAGCAGAGTTATATCTTCCCAGACTATGACGAAATCGGAATAGCAAAAGGCATTACCAAAGGGATGGCGGAAGAAGCAATTTCCCAAAACCCAGACGCGAAATTATTGATTATAACCTCTCCTGCATATGAGGGGGCAATAAGCGAAACCCGTGGGATTATAAAGACTGCCCATAAAAATAATATCCCCGTTTTAATTGATATGGCCCATGGCGCCCACCTTAAATTTATGGGACAAGAGGAATGGGTTTATAAAGAAGCAGATGCAATCGCCGTAAGTTTACATAAAACTCTCCCAAGCCTTACCCAGACGGCGCTCCTTCTCCTGAACGGCAGGAGAATTGATAAAAAGAAGATAAAAGATAAGCTTAATGTTTTTAACACATCAAGCCCCTCCTATATCCTCATGTCGTCAATTGCCAATTGCCTTGACGAAGTGCAAAAAGAGGAAAATTTTAAGACCTATAAAAGAAATCTCGATACCTTTTATAAGCAAACGGAGAGCCTTAAAAATATTGAAATAAAAGAGCAGGACGATAAAGGAAAAATCGTTATAAGCACGGCTAAAACCAACATATCGGGGAAAACTCTTTTAGAAAGACTGCGTGACGAATTTAAAATTGAGCTTGAAATGGCTTATGATAACTATGCTCTGGCAATGACCTCGGTCTGCGATAATAAAAAAGCCTTTAAGAAACTTAAAAAGGCACTTTTTAAAATTGATAAAGAATTAAAACCGGAAGAAAAGAAAGCGGTGGTTTATCCAACCCCAAAGCAAAATAAGAAAAAACCGTCGGGCGAAAAAGAACTTGTCCCAATCTCCAAAGCAGAGGGCAGAATCTGCACCGACTATCTCTGGGCGTATCCCCCCGGAGTGCCAATAATCGCTCCCAACGAAGTGGTGGATGCTGAAACCGTGGCTTATCTTAAAACCATAAAAGATACGGAAATCTATGGGGCAAAGGGCTCTGATGGGAGACGGATATTAGTATATAAATAAATTGACAAAGAATTTTATATATGATAAAATTATTCTATTAGTCATTTAACGAAAGAGGAATAAAAATGAGCTTTATAATGGATTGTCTTAGTGTAAACGAAAAGGGAAATCTTTCAATGGGCGGATGCGATGTTAAGGAAGTCGCAGAAACCTATGGAACTCCTGTTTATATGATGGACGAAGACGACATAAGAAAAAATTGCAGAATATATGCAAATGCTATGAAGAAATATTATGGAGACCGTGGCCTTGTTCTATATGCGAGTAAGGCTTTTTCATGTAAATATATCTATAAAGTTGCTATGGAAGAAGGCCTAGGTGTCGACACCGTAAGCGGTGGAGAAATCTATACTGCCCTTTCGGCAGGTTTCCCTGCGGAGAAAATCTATTTCCACGGCAACAACAAAACTGAGGAAGAAATCGAACTTGCGATTAAAAATGACATCGGTTGTATCGTTGTTGATAACTGTGATGAGGTGGACAGAATTGAAGAAATCGCAGGGAAATACGGAAAAACCGTTAAGGCGATGTTTCGTGTTTCCCCCGGGGTTGACGCCCATACCCACGACTTTATTAAAACGGGTCAGATTGACTCCAAATTCGGTGAGGCTATTGAAACAGGGGGCGCAATTAAGCTTATAAAATACGCGTCAACTAAAAAGAATATCAATATAGCGGGACTTCACTGTCACATAGGCTCTCAGATTTTTGAGCTTGACCCATTTTGCGAAACCGCCGAAATTATGATTGACTTTATGGACGAAATCAGAAAGGAAACTGGAATCGTAATTTCCGAGCTTAATTTGGGCGGCGGCTTCGGTATAAAATATACAGAGGAAGACGACCCTGTTGATTTTGATAAATTTATTGAGGCTGTTTCAAAAACAGTTAAAGCAAAAACTGAGGAAAAGGGTCTCCCTTGCCCGTTTATCTTAATGGAGCCGGGACGCTCTCTCGTTGCTCCAAGCGGAATAACTGTTTATAAAGTGGGAACAGTTAAAAGGATTGAGAATATCAGAAATTATGTCTGCGTTGACGGTGGAATGGGGGATAACCCGAGATTCATTATGTATGGCGCAAGGCACGGTGCTATTCTGGTTGAAAATCCGCTGGGAGAGAAAGAAGAAACTGTAACTATTGCAGGAAAATGCTGTGAATCAGGGGATGTTTTAGTTGAGAATATTGAGATTCCTAAGGCGAAGAAGGGCGACTATTTAGCTGTCCTTACCACAGGAGCCTATAACTATTCAATGGCAAGTAACTATAACCGTATTCCCCGCCCGCCTGTTGTTATGCTCAAAGACGGCAAAGCAAAAGTGGTGGTTAAAAGGGAAACCTATGAAGACATTATAAAGAATGATTTGATTTAAAGGAATGATTTTTTTGAGCAGACTTGCTTATTATTTCAGCAGTACAGAAGGTTTTTTAAATCTTCTCATAACAATTTTCTGTGTGTTTTTATCTCTTACAATCCATGAGGTAAGCCACGGATATATGGCGTATTTAAGAGGGGATAATACTGCAAAATATACGGGAAGACTTTCCTTTAATCCCATAAACCATATTGACCCTCTCGGCGCTCTCTGCCTTTTCCTTTTTGGCTTTGGCTGGGCAAAACCCGTTATGATAAATACGAGAAATTTCAAAACGAAAACCATAAAGCTGGATATGGTGCTGACCTCCCTTGCAGGGCCGATTTCAAACTTTATAACTGCATTTATCTCCGTGTTTTTAATGGTTTTGGTAATAAACTTTACAGCATTGGACGGCATTTGGTATCTTGCCTTTACAATTCTTCAAACTCTGGCGGTTATGAATTTAGGTCTTGGGGTTTTCAATCTTATCCCAATCCCGCCCCTTGACGGCTCAAAGGTGTTAAGTGCGATACTCCCTACAAGAATTTATTTTAAGCTGATGCAGTATGAAAGATATGGATTTATTGTCCTTATCATTTTAATAAACCTTTCCTTTTTCGGCGGACTTTTATCTCTTGCCGTAGAGGGACTTTTTGGCGGATTTTATTCCTTGTCAAATTTAATTTTGGAGTTGTTTGTTTAATGGAACAGTTATCTTTCCGTGTTGAGGCGTTTGAAGGTCCCCTTGACCTTCTTTTAACCCTCATCAAAAAGAACAAAGTTAATATTTATGACATTCCAATAAGCGAAATCTTAGAACAATATTTAGAGGTTATCGCCCAGATGGAAGCCCTTGACCTTGAAGTGTCCAGTGAGTTTTTGGTTCTTGCGGCAACTCTCTTGCAGATTAAGTCAAGACTTCTGCTTCCTGCCGAAGATGAGGAAGAAGAGGGCGAAGACCCCAGAGAAGAGCTTGTTCGCCGACTTGTTGAATATAAGCGTTTTAAGGAAAAAGCGGAATATCTAAGAGGGCGGGAAAATCTTGGCTATACCAGATTTTATAAAGCCCCTGAATATATCGAAAGACCCGTTGTTCCTTTTGATTATTCAACTGTTTCAGTTGAAAACCTTCTAATTTCCTATAAGGTTTCATATATGAAGCTTGAAAGAAAGCTTCCGCCCCCGAAAAAGTCCTTTGAAGGAATTGTGGGGCACGAGAGAGTGTCGGTTAAAAGCAGGGTAACGAATATCTGGAAAAAGCTTGTTGAAAAGGGGAAAACCAAGTTTATCGAGCTTTTCCGCGGGATTAAATCAAGACCGGAAGCGGTGGCATCTTTCCTTGCAGTATTGGAACTCATTAAGCTTAAAAAGGTAGTTGTTGAAGGCGATATGGACGATATGGATATTAAACGAGTGTCTATGGAAGACGAAAGTCGGATCTAGCCATGTCGTTCTGTGG
>JAZOAF010000078.1:0-2165 GCA_045595345.1 Clostridia bacterium
TGAAAATGAACGATGAAAAGAAAAAAGCGCTGGAAAGCGTTTTCGGACAGATAGAAAAACAGTTTGGTTCAGGTGCGGTTATGCGCCTTGGAGAAAAGCCTGCGGTTAAGATTGACGCAATCCCGACAGGCTCAATTGCTCTTGATGCCGCTCTTGGTATAGGCGGTGTTCCAAGAGGAAGAATTATCGAAATTTACGGTCCTGAATCCTCAGGTAAAACAACAGTTGCTCTTCATATTGCCGCAGAGGCTCAGAAGCTTGGAGGAGAGGCGGCGTTTATCGATGCAGAGCACGCTCTTGACCCTGTTTACGCAGAGGCTCTCGGTGTTAATATTGACGACCTTATCGTGGCTCAGCCCGATACAGGGGAGCAGGCCCTTGAAATCACAGAACAGCTTGTAAGAAGCGGTGCTATCGATGTTATAGTTATTGACTCTGTTGCGGCACTCGTTCCAAAGCAGGAAATTGAGGGACTTATGGGAGATGCCCATGTTGGTCTTCAAGCAAGACTTATGTCTCAGGCACTCCGTAAGCTTGCAGGTATTATAAGCAAGTCCAACACAACAGCGATTTTTATTAACCAGCTTCGTGAAAAGGTTGGCGTTATGTTCGGTAACCCTGAGACAACCGCCGGCGGACGCGCTCTTAAATACTACGCATCTGTAAGAATGGATGTAAGACGAATTGAAACAATCAAAGGCGACGGAAGTATGATTGGTAACCGCACAAAGGTTAAGGTTGTTAAGAATAAGGTTGCTCCTCCGTTTAAAGAAGCAGAGTTTGATATTATCTACGGCGAAGGTATTTCAAAAGAAGGCAATATTCTGGATATGGCCGTTGAATATGAAATTATTGAAAAGTCAGGCTCTTGGTTCTCATATAACGGGGACAAGCTCGGACAGGGCAGAGAGGCTGTTAAGAAAGTCCTTGTTGATAATCCTGACCTTTGCGATGAGGTTGAAGGAAGAGTTCGCGAGGCAGCAGGCCTTGAAAGAAACGATTTTGCAGGTGGCGAAAGAGAAGTAACTCCTGTTCCGAAGCCTAAGAAGAAATGATTGTAAAAGCGAGAAACTACGGGGCATATTGCCTCGGGAAAAAGTTTTTAACCGAAGAAGAGCTTTACAAAAAGCTTTGCGATAAGGGTTACAGTGAAGTTGCCCATAAGGTTTTGGCGGAGTTTACCAAGGCGGGGATAATTGATGATAAGAATTATGCTTATATGTATATCTCCGACGGCATAAATATTAAGTGCAAAGGCCTTTTCAGGCTTCGGGATGAGCTTATTAAAAAAGGCGTTGATAAGGGAATTATTGATGAGGTTTCCGTTGAATTTGAGGAGGACTGCTATAACTCTCTTGTAAGCTTTATGAAGGCTCATTACAGGGGCGAAAAAATCTCCGACCGCAAAACCTTGGATAAGATTAAGGCACAGCTTCTTCGGAGAGGGTATAGCTACGGCGAGATAAGACGGTGTTTTGACGAATTTGATTGGAGTGACTTTTAATTGAAAAAAGTTTCATTGGTAAGCCTTGGTTGCAGTAAAAACCTTGTTGATGCAGAGCAGATGACGGGACTTTTGGAAGAGGCAGGATATGAGGTTATCCTGGACGAAGAAGACGGGGATATAATGATTGTTAATACCTGCGCCTTTATTGAGGCGGCAAAGCAGGAGTCCATAGAGTGTATCTTTGAACTTGCGTCTTATAAAAAGGATAACCCAGACCGCATTTTAATTGTAACGGGGTGTATGGCTCAGCGTTATAAGGAAGAGGTTTTAAGTGAAATTCCTGAGGTTGACGCGGTTATCGGAACAAACGACTTTCAAAATATTGTCGAGATTATAAAAGAGGCAGAAGAAAAAAGAGGAATCTGCCGTTGCGGTGGAGAGGAAACTATCTGCGAGGGACTTCCAAGAAGCTTATCCACTCCAAAATATACGGCTTATCTCAAAATTGCCGAAGGTTGCGACAATCGTTGTACCTACTGCGCCATTCCCTACATAAGAGGAAAATACAGAAGCCGTAAAATATAAGACATTGTACCAGAGGCAAAATCTCTTGCCGAGGGCGGAGCGAAGGAAATTATAGTTATTGCTCAGGATACAACAAGATACGGCATTGATTTATACGGAGAATATAAGCTCCCTGAGCTTCTCAAAGAGCTTT
>JAZOAF010000079.1:0-3019 GCA_045595345.1 Clostridia bacterium
AATAGGATTACCAAGGGCGTCCACAACTCTGCCGAGGAGGGCATCGCCGACAGGAACGGAAACGACTCTGCCTGTTCTTTTAACGGTTGAGCCTTCCTTTATATCGTTTGTGTCGGAAAGAAGGGCAACTGAAACAGTTTCACTCTCTAAGTTCTGGGCCATACCAAAACTTCCGTCCTCAAATTCAAGAAGTTCGCTCGCCATACAAGCCTTAATCCCATATACTCTTGCGATACCGTCGCCGACCAGTATAACTGTACCTGTTTCCTGCATCTCTATACGGGACTTATAATTTTTAATCTGTTCTTTTATAATATTGCTGATTTCCTCAGGTCTTGTATTCATCTGCTTATCACATCCTTTACTTCTTTAAGACGGCTTTTCAAACTTGCATCAATCACTTTTGCGTGCATTTCAATAATCATTCCGCCCAAAATATCTTTGTTTAAATGATAATCTATAACGACTTCCTTTTGGCTCATCTTTTTAAGCTTTTCATAAAGAGCTGTTTTCTCTCCCTCTGTAAGCTCTGTGGCGCTTGTTACCTTTGCGGTCATAACTTTCCTTGCGTTGTCATAAAGCTCTTTATATTCCGTTATGCACTCGAAAATGCTGTCAATATGACCTTTCTCGCAAAGGAGCTTAATGAAAGACACAACATATTCGGGCATAGTTTTCTCAAAAGCTTTATCTATTGCGTCAAGCCTTTCCCCCAAGGGTATGCTTGGGGTCAAAAGAAAATCTATATATTCTGTGTTTTCGTTTAAAACCTCTTTTAATAAGTCAAGGGCATTTAGAACCTCGTCCTCGGTTTTCGTCTCACAAGCAAGCAAAAACAAGGCCTCGGCATATTCATTTACCTGATTATTCATCGTCGTTTCCAATCTCGTCTATTACTGAGCTGATAAGGCTTCTGTGGTCGGAAACATTGATTTCCCTTTCCAGCATTTTACCTGCAAGGGCGGTGGAAACCTCAACGATTTCCTTTTTAATATCGTCCTTTGCCTTTTTCCGTTCAAGCTCAGCTTGTGTTTCTGCCTGACGGATAATACTTTCAGCCTTATCCTTTGCCTCCTGGACAATTCTCTCTTCTCTTCGTCTTGCGGCGCTTTGCGCATGGTCAATAAGGTTTTTTGCCTCATCCTTAGCGCTCTTCATTTTTTCGTCCCACGCCTCTTTATCCGCATTCGCTTCTTTCTTTGCCTCATAGGCATCAGAATAAACCTTATCAACCTCTGCTTGCCTTTTGGCAATCATATTGTTGACAGGCTTAAATAAAAACTTTTTAACAAGAATAAAGAGAATAATAAGATTAAGAAGAGAAATGACAATATCCCATAAATTAATGGATATAACATCTAATGATTGCACAGTTGTTCACTCCAATTACTTTATTGTGTTGATAAGTATATCTATAAATCTTTGTGGGGCAACGAAGATTAAAAGGATTGCAATAACCAACGCATAAAGACCTGTTGTTTCAGCAATAGCACAACCCATAAGCATAGTTGTTGTTACATCACCTTTGCTCTCAGGCTGACGGCCGATAGCTTCACAAGCCTTTGCAACTGCGTTACCTTCACCGATACCAGGTCCGATACCAGCTATCATAGCACTTCCTGCACCCAAAGCACAACATCCTAAAATAATACCAATTGCGATTTCTAACATAATAAGTTCCTCCTATATCTTTGCGCCTTGGCGCTTTTTTAATTTTCTTTGTTCATATAATTCAAGAGGGAAGCCTCCTGAAACATAAAGCATTGTAAGCATTGCGAAAATGTATGCCTGCAACAGTCCGCTGAATACATCAAAATAAATTGAAAGTATTGCAGGAATTCCCACTCTTAAAAACGGAAAGTCTCCCAAAAATCCGGGGAGCGCCCCGAAAATCATATTTGAAAGTCCACCAAGTCCTGTTGCCAGAAGAACACCTATAACCGAGCCTGATAACACATTTCCGTAATGACGGAATGCCATCGAAACAGGGGTTGCCACCTCGCTTATAATATTGAGCGGTGCCATCAAAACAGGGTTTGCAAAACTCTTCGCATACTGGACTATTCCGCATTTCATTTTGTAATATGTTATCAAAACGAAGACTAAAATCGCCCAACCTCCAACAATATTCACATCTGATGTGGGAGGGTATAGCCCGAAAAGGGACATAAGGCTTGAAAAAGCCGAGAGGGCAAGTATTGCCGCAATAAACGGGGCAAAGCCTTTAAAATATTCTCCCATATTCCCCGTAACCATGCTCTGTGTCTTTTCAACTAAGATTTCCGCTATGGTGTGGCGCTTTAAATATGAGCCGTTTTTTATTCCGTGGGTCATATAAAGGCAGAAGAAGAAAATAGAAATCATAACCATAAGGGAGTTGACCTGCGCCTCTGTTATGAGAAGATTCTGCACGGGCATTGGTATTTCCATAAATATCAGCGCCCCTGAGATAACTATTCCCTCTCTCATTGGTGTCATAACGACTTTTAAAAAAATTGAAAAAAGGATGGGAAGAGCCATCATAAGAATATAAAATATATCCACCGCCATAAAACGGCGCGATTTTCCTCTCATTCTTTTATCACATCCTTTTCTTTATTAAACATTGGTCTTAAAGCGATTGCAATTCTCGGGAAAACCACAGGAACTACCGCAGAAATCGGGTTAAAAAAGATAACCCCAAGGCAAACAAAAACGAATACCCCAAAATTCCGAAGGCTCTGGGAAGATTTCATAAGCTTTCTCGCGTCCTCTTCGTCCTTGGTAAGAGCTTTTTGAACTGTTATTCCCATAAAGAAGAAGTTTCCGATCATAGCGATAGCGGAAATAATGTTTCCGAAAAGAACAGACAAATCCCATCTCCTTATTATAAGGAAACCCGCCTGCATAAGTACGCTTAAAAGAAGCACGACAGTCGCAATGAATTTCGTCTCTTTTTTAACAGTTTTATCCGCCTTAATCACCGAAAACACCTCGCCTACCAAGTAGTATTCCACTTTTCCTTTTTTTCTTTCAAAAA
>JAZOAF010000080.1:0-3048 GCA_045595345.1 Clostridia bacterium
GATGAAATGTTCATCGTCTTTTTTTATTGTTGTTATGTCTTTGCCGAAACGGTCAATCATAACGCCGATAAGACTGTTATGGACCAAAAGTTCAACTCTTTCATTATCTCCGCCAAACATATTAAAGGTCTTGTTTGAATACTGTGCTATATCAAAAGGAAAGTCGGGCTTTAAGGCCATAGTCTCCGTAACGGAGATATTGCTCATTTTGTCAACGCGGAAGTGCAGAATTTTATTATGCTTGTCGCTGTAAGTTATAAGATAATAGTTGTTATCCGAAAGGGAAAGTCCTAAGGGGGACTGAATATATTCTTCGCCGCCCTTTTTAAATTCCTGCTTTTTATCAATTGTCCATTCAAAATATTTAAAGGCAATCTGCCGATTATTTGAGATGGCGTTATGAATTGCGTCAATGTTATAATAAATCTGTTCGTTTGGGGTTTTAACCCTGCCTGAAACGAAAACCTGACGCCGAAGTGAGCGGGCATTATGAGAGCTTGTCATTTTGGAAAGCTTTTCAATAAGCTGTGCTGATTTCTTTTCCGTTATGAAACGGGAAGAAGAAACGGCGTCAACCAGAAGTTTAAGCTCGGGGAGTTCAAGGTTGTTTGAGCCCACGAAATAGAGGTTTGCCCTTGATTTAACCGTCTGAACATCAAGACCGAAATTCTCTAAGGTTTCAATATCGTCATAAAGAGTTTTCCTCTCGACATCAATTCCGCAGGAGGCAAGTCTTTCTATAAGCTCCGGAGTGGAAAGAGGATGGTTTTCATCCGTTTCCTCAATTAGAATTCTGGCAAGATATAAAAGCTTTGCCTTACTGCCCATTGTCTTGCTCATATTTCTGACCTCCTAAAATCAGTCCTCAGTAACATCTTCGGGAATATCTTCGGGGGCATCTTCTTTCGGTGCTTTGGCTTTCTTTAAAACTCTGACATCCTTAGCGTCGAACTGCTTGATAACCATATCCTCGTCGTCGCCGAATTTAACCTTGATTTTACCCTTTAAGGTTTCAGATTCAATAACAACGCCCTTGCCCTCGCTGCACTCGACAAGTGAGCCTTTCGGAGGAACAACTTTGAGCATTTCTTCATAAACATTCTGTTCGTATTCAAGACAACACATAAGGCGTCCGCAAACCCCTGAAATCTTGGTTGGGTTTAGGGATAAGCCCTGCTCCTTTGCCATCTTGATTGAAACAGGATGGAAGTCGTTTAAAAAGGTTGAACAGCAGAGCGCCTTACCGCAGATGCCGAGTGCCCCGAGAGATTTAGCCTCGTCACGAACACCAATCTGGCGAAGCTCGATGCGGGTTTTGAAAACACTCGCAAGGCTCTTGACAAGGTCACGGAAGTCAACTCTTTTGTCCGCTGTAAAATAGAAAAGGATTTTACTGCGGTCAAAGGTATATTCCGTATTAACAAGGTGCATATCAAGATTATGCTCAGCGATTTTTTCGTTTGCAATCTTGAATGCCTCTTTTTCTTTGATTTTATTTGCTTCAAGCTGGTTATAGTCTGAATTTGTGGCAAGACGGGTTATAGGTTTAAGGGGTTGAACAACCTCGCTCTCGTCAACCATTTTGTTGGCGATTGCAACTGTGCCGAATTCAACGCCACGAGCGGTTTCAACGATAACACCCATACCGACATCTGCTTTTTTACCGTTTGGCGCAAAATAATATATTTTACCGGCTGTGTTAAATCTTATTCCAATTACTTCTGTCATACAATACCTCCCAACACTCTAAAAGCATACAGTTTATTAAAAGAGGATATTTCCCTCTCTGTTTTAAATATTTAGTATATCTGACTGCAATATCCAGAAGATGAAGTGGCGCATCAGAAGGGATATTTTTGCAGAAAGATTTGAGTTCTTCTTGTTTATCCAGATTAACAATGTCTCCGCCCTCTTTAAAATACAAACAGTCGCGGAACCACATTGTTATTGTTTTCATCATAAAGTCGGCATTGTTTGAAAAACCTTTAAAGGTATTAACCGCCTCATAAAGAGTTTTTCCTGAGGAGGAAGAAAGAGAACAAAGGGTTTTGATAATTGTCTCTCTGTCTGCTTCTGCCGATTTGTCCTCCATTAAAGAGATTGCACTGCCGATACTGCCGTCGCTCATAGCGGAAACGGTTTTGATATAGTTTTCGTCGGTGTCAAAATTAGCGCTAAGATATTTTTCAACTGTCTCACGGGGGAGAGAGTTGAATCTGATGTTTACCGCACGGGATAAAATAGTGGGGAGAAATGCGTTTGTATTCTCCGTAATCAAAATAACCGTGCAGTATGGGGGTGGCTCTTCAAAGACTTTTAAAAGGCTGTTCTGAGCCGTTTCGTTAATGGTTTCTGCTTTGGGAACAATATAAACCTTTCGGTCGGAATAGAAAGGTTTTATATAAATTTCCTTTTTCATTTCGCGGATTGTCCCAACCAGAATATCGGAGGAGGAAGACCCCTCGTTATAAAGCTCATTATTTACAATGCGGATATCGGGATGAGTCATTCCCTCTGCCATAATACAGCTTTTGCACACACCGCAAGGCTCTCCGTTTTGACTATTCTCGCAAAGAATGGATTTAGAGAAGGCAAGGGCGGATGAAAACCGCCCTACGCCCATTGGTCCTTCAAAAATATAAGCATGACCGATTTTGGAGGAGGAAACTGAATTTTTAAGAGCAGATTTTATGCCGTCATGGCCGTAAATCTTGTTAAAATCCATTTTCTTTCCCTCCCGAAAATTTTTTAGAACTTAATTCTTTCGTTTATATAAGCTACGAGGTCAGCGATTGCAACTCTTTCCTGTTCCATAGAGTCACGGTGACGGACTGTAACCATATTGTCTTCTTCTGAATCGAAGTCGTAAGTAATACAGAATGGTGTTCCGATTTCGTCCTGACGGCGATAACGCTTACCGATACTTCCTGATTCGTCGTATTCACACATAAACTCGCCTGCAAGAGCGGAGTAAACTTTAAGAGCGCCCTCGGAAAGCTTCTTGGAAAGAGGAAGAACTGCTGCCTTAACAGGAGCAAGAGCAGGATG
>JAZOAF010000081.1:0-5365 GCA_045595345.1 Clostridia bacterium
GACTTCGGCGCTGGCTTTATCTGTTGGGCCATAAACTGTGAAACGCTTACGGTTAGTTGCCTGAGGCTCGTCGTTGTTATTTGGCTTGTCGTTTTCGGAAGGCTCGTCACTATTTGGATTATCCTCGCCCTCTGTCTTTTCCTGACCCTTACTTATTGTAAGAGTAAGAACATCAATGTCGCTTATAAGCGTGCCTTCTTTTTTACTCTGAGATATAATGAAATCCTCTTCATAATCGTCGTGGAATTCATATTTAACCTTAACGGTTATGTCAAGGTCGGAAATTTCTTTCTTAACCTTTTTGTAATCCATGCCGACATAGTCTTCCAATGTTTCATCGGAAGGCTTTCCTTTTTCAAGACGGTTAACGGTAAGAGTTATTTCGATTTTTCTGTCTTCGTTATATTTAACCTCAGAATCAGGGGATGGGCTCTGCGCTAAAACAAGACCGTCCTCTTCTTTTTCATCTTCGTCATATTCAGGGATTAAGAAGCGGAAATATTCGCTGTCTTCATACTTATCCATAACCTCTTCGTATGTCATATTGACAAACTGCGGAATTTTAACTGTCTTTCCGCCGCCGCCGAATAGAAGGGAAATATAATCCCAGAAAAGGCTGAGAATAAAGATGATTATAGCAAGAGACGCAGCAAGAGCCGCCACGATAACCAAAACATTTTGTTTGTCAGTTGTCTTCTTTTTCGGCATATCAATTTCCTCCTCGTCATCATTATCTGTAAGCTCAATATCGGGAGCATTTTCGTAAGTAGTGATTTTTTCAGGAGGTGTAAGCTTTTCCTCCTTACTTAAATTAGTTTTCGGAATATCTTTAAGTGCTGTAAAGACTGTTGTCTCTCCAAGGTTTTTAGGTGGTGTTTCAGGCTCAGAAGCAGGAGCAGGACTTGGAGCACCTTTTGAAGCCGCAACAAGAGCCTCTTTAAATTCAGTAATGGTTGCATATCTTTCGGCAACTTCTTTGCGGATTGCCTTTAAAACTATATCCTCAACCGCCTTAGGAATGCTTATGTTAAAGTCTCTTGGCGGTGTTGGCGGAGTTTGGAGATGCATAATAGCGATTGAAACAGGGCTTTCGTTATCGAAAGGTACTTTGCCTGTGAGCATCTCGTAAAGAACAATACCCAAAGAATAAATGTCACTTCTCTCGTCAACATATCCCCCTCGGGCCTGCTCGGGAGAAACATAGTGAACAGAGCCGATGGCGGTGTCCTCAGCTGTAACGGTGGACTGCATACTTGCTCTTGCAATACCGAAATCCGTAATTTTAAGAACTCCGTCAGAGGTCATAATGATATTATGTGGTTTTATATCTCTGTGAACAATAGAATTTTTGTGGGCCTGTTCAAGACCTTTTGCAATCTGAATTGCATAGTCTAATGCCTCTTTCCAGTTAAGAAGAACATTCTTGTCGATGTATTCCTTTAAAGTAATCCCCTCAACAAATTCCATAACTATGTAATGAAGGTCCCCTTCTGTACCGACATCGTAAATTGAAACAATGTTCGGGTGGGTAAGACTTGCCGCAGACTGCGCCTCGATATTAAAACGACGCAAAAAGTCTGCATCATCTTTAAGGTCGGTGCGAAGAACCTTGATTGCAACATAGCGGTTTAATATGCGGCACTTCGCTTTATAAACAACGGCCATGCCGCCGCTTCCGATTTCTTCAATAATTTCATATCTTCCGGCTAAAAGCTGTCCAACTAAATTCATAATTAATCCTCCCTAATGCCGATAAGAACAACTGTGATATTGTCCTTACCCCCGTTTTCCTTGGCTTTTTCAACTAAGGCTGTAAGCGCTTCCTCGGGGTCAGGCTGACTTAAAACAATATTTTTAATATCCTCGTCGTAGAGCATATCCGTAAGACCGTCGCTGCAAAGGAGGATGCGGTCTCCCACTCTGACTTCGAATTCATATATGTCATATTCCTCGGTAGGCTCAGTTCCCAGAGCCTTTGTTATAATGTTTCTTTCAGGATGATTTCTCGCTTCCTCAGGGGTTATTGCCCCGCTCTCAACAAGCTTCTGAACAATTGAGTGGTCAGAGGTAAGCTGGGTTATTCCGCTTTTCTCAATCAGGTATGCCCTGCTGTCGCCTATATTTGCGATGTAAGCAGTTTTTCCGTCAAGATAGAAAACAACGGCTGTTGTTCCCATACCTGCGTTTTGAGAATTTGTAACGGATTTATGATAAATTTCGTTATTTGCATAATCAAGAGACGCCATAATCTGTGCAACTATTTTCTCCTCGTCCCCTTGCATATCGGAGTGAAGAAGCTCGTTTGAAACAATCTCTGTTGCCATGGCGCTGGCAACCTCGCCTGCGTTATGACCGCCCATTCCGTCGGCCAGAATGCAAAAGCCGTGGGGTGAGCCATTTTCAAAACCGCTTATTAAAAAGCTGTCCTCGTTAAGCTCTCTTATAAGTCCCGTGTCGGACTTTCCCATTGCAAAAGCTCTCATTTTTATCACGCCTTTCTAAGTCAGGTTTTCCCCAAGACGGTTTTTCCTAAGCTGTCCGCAGGCGGCGGATATATCGCTTCCCATTTCCCGTCTTATTGTTGCAGGGATTTTATGTTTTTCAAGATGGAGGCGGAATGCCTCAACCTCTTTGGAATTTGTCTTTTTAAAGCCTGTCTCCTCAACGGGATTAACAGGAATAAGGTTAACATGGCAGAGCATTCCCGAAAGAAGAGAAATAAGCTCGTTTGCCGTTTCTGTGTTATCATTTACCCCGCGAATGAGGGTATATTCAAAGGAAATCCGCCTGTTTGTCTCTTTTATGTAGTCCCGACAGGCTTCCATAAGAGTTTTTATGTTATACATTTTGTTGACAGGCATAATCTTGTTTCGCATCTCGTCATTTGTGGCGTGGAGGGAAACAGAAAGTGTAATCTGAGGGGCGACTTTGGGAAGCTCCCTGATTTTATCCGCAATTCCGCAGGTGGAAAGGGTAATATGCCTATGACCTATGTTAAGGCCGTCAGGGTGGGAGACATTGTTTAGAAAGGTAACAACATTTTCAAAGTTGTCAAAAGGCTCTCCGATGCCCATCATAACGATATTGGAAATTCTCTCTCCAAGGTCCTTTTGAACCACCATAACCTGCCCGATTATCTCAGAGGGGGTAAGGTTTCTCACTCTTCCGCCGATAGTGGAGGCACAAAAGGCACAACCCATACGGCAACCCACCTGAGATGAGATACAGATTGTGTAGCCGTGCTTATACTTCATAAGGACAGATTCGATATAATTCCCATCACTTAATTTTAGCAGATACTTCCTTGTTTCGTCAAGCTTTGACAGAAATTTTTCCTCAATAGAGGGAAGGGAAATGGTGGCAATTTCAGAAAGCTTTTCCCTGAGGCTTTTCGAGAGATTGCTCATTTCTTCAATGGAAGAAATATCGGTATAAAGCCACTTGAAAATCTGCTTGGCACGAAAGGACGGCTCGCCCATAGACTTTATTAACTTTTCGGTTTCCTCATAGGATAAATCCCGCAGGTTTATCCTTTCTTTTCCATTTTGCATATATAAAAACCACTTTCGCCGTATTCGGCAGTTAAAATTTGTTCTTCGTAAGTTTTGATAAATTCAGGATGATTTTTAAGAAAAGCGGAAGTAATATCCCCATTTTCTGCTTTTAAAACTGTGCAGGTGCTGTATAAAAGGACTCCGCCGTCTTTAACATAACGGCTTGAAACCTCCAAAAGCTCCTTTTGAATTTTGTAAAGCTCGGCAATATCCTTTTCTTCACGGCTCCATTTAATGTCAGGCTTTTTATGGATAACCCCAATTCCTGAACAAGGTGCGTCCAAGAGTACTCTGTCGGCACTTTTTAAGAGGGAAGAAATTTCCTCTCTGCCGTCGTGAACCTCTGCTTTGATAATATGTATGTTAAGGCGGTCTGCGCTCTTTTTTATAAGCTCTGTCTTATGCTCATAGATGTCAAAGGACAAAACCTCGCCCTCGTCTTTCATCATTTCAGCTATTGCACAGCTCTTTCCGCCCGGGGCAGCACAGATGTCCATAATCCGCTCCCCTTTTTTGGGGGAAAGAATTTGCACTGACTTATATGAGCTTATATTTTGCAGAGAAAAATAGCCTTTCTTGTATGAGGGGAGAGCATCAATGTTAATCTGCCCCAAAACGCTTAAACATCCGTCAAAGAGAGGAGAAATCTCTGCCGTAACCCCTTCGTCTTTTAAAACCTCAATAAGCTTTTCAGGGGTTATAAGCAGGGGATTTACCCTTATATTCACTCTGTGGGAGCGGTTGCTCTCTGCCATAAAGCTTTCGCACTTTTCAAAAGAGTATTCCTCCAAAAGCTTTTTCGTAAGCCAGAGGGGGAAGGAGTATTTTAAAGAAAGGTACTCCGCCTCATTTTCCTTTTCGGGAAAGGAAATGCTGTCTATATTTCTCGAAACATTTCTTAAAACCGCATTTATAAAGCCACGGGATTTGTTGGCATACTTCTGGGAAAGCTTAACACTTTCGTTGCAAGCGGCGCTGTGAGGAATTTTGTCCATATAATACATCTGGTAAACTCCTAACCTCAAAAGGTTTTTAACCCACGGGCTCATTTTCTTTATTTTAACGGAAGAAAACTGACTTATAATATGGTCAAGAGAGAGTTTGTTTTTAACAATCCCGTAGATAACCTCTGTAACAAAGGCGCGGTCAATTGGGGATGCAAGAGAAATGGCATCCGAAAGAGAGGCGTTAAAATACTCGCCCTTTTCCTCAATATTATAAATGGCTTTAAGAATAATTTCTCTTGAATTCATAGTTTAATCTCTGTTTCTGCCCCCTGCTAAAACTAAAAGTCTGAGTAGGTTGGCGATTGCAACGGCAACAGATGCAACATAGGTAAGAGCCGCCGCAGTTAAAACTTTCTTTGCCCCGATAAGCTCATCGCCATCTAAAATAGCTTCGCCGCCAAGGGTTTTAATTGCTCGTCTGCTTGCGTTAAATTCAACAGGAAGAGTTATAATCTGGAATAAAACAACTGCGATAAAGAGGACAATACCCGTAACAATCATAAGGTCGTTTGCAAAGATGATGCCCAAAATTGCAAGAGGAAACGCCGCATAGGATGAAATCTGAACAACGGGTACAATTGCATTTCTGACTTTGATTGGCATATAAGCCGTTGCGTGCTGAATTGCGTGGCCGACCTCGTGAGCTGCAACCCCAAGAGCGGCAACGGATGTGCTGTCGTATGTTGAGTCGCTGAGGCGGACAATGTTTGTTCTCGGGTCAAAGTGGTCGCTTAAATGACCTGCAACCCGCTCGATTTTAACATGGTAAAGTCCGTTCATATCAAGAATTTTTCTGGCAACCTC
>JAZOAF010000082.1:0-6115 GCA_045595345.1 Clostridia bacterium
TTCCTTACAATACTCTTCAATTTCCTCTCGGCTTACTTTAAGGAGAGGTCTTATAACGCCGTCTTCACGGATATATTTTATTCCGCTGAGGCCGTCAATTCCTGTTCCTCTTATAATCCGCATTAAGACCGTTTCTGCCGCATCGTCTCTATGATGGGCGGTGGCAATAACATTCTGGCCACCCAAAGAGCAAACCTCACGGAAAAAGGCATAACGCTCCTGTCTGCCCGCTTCTTCAACCGTTATCCCCTGCTCTTTTGCAATTTCTATTGCATTTACTGTTTTAGCAAGGAACGGAATTTTTAAAGAGTCGCAGAAGCTTTTAGAAAACTTCTCGTCCTTATCCGCCTCTTCCCCTCTTATGCCGTGGTTTAAGTGCGCTGCATAGAGTGAAAATCCCATCTTTTTGGAAAGGTCATAGAGAACATGAGTCAGGCACACGGAATCTGCCCCTCCCGAAAGAGCGACTAAAACCTTATCACCTTTTTTAATCATTTCATTTTCTTCTATGGTTAATCTGACTTTCTCAGATACGGTAGAACTAATGTTCACGGTCTCCACTCCAATTGGAAAATTTAAAGAATTCGCCAAGCCATGTTAAATATTCACTGCCTACTTCGCCGTTTCTGTGTTTAGCAAAGATACATTTTGTTTTGTTAGGTTCTTCCGTTTCAGGATTATAATAGCCCTCACGGGATAAGAACATTACAACATCGGCGTCCTGCTCGATTGAGCCTGATTCTCTTATATCGCTGAGCCTTGGCTCTTTATTATCTCTCTTTTCAACATCACGGTTGAGCTGAGAAAGTGCGATAACAGGCACATTAAGGTCTTTTGCAAGAATTTTCATAGACCTTGAAATTTCGGAAATCGCCTGCTGTCTGTCTGAGGTCTTGGAATTCATAAGCTGTATGTAGTCAATAACAATAAGACCGAGGCCTTTTTCAGCCTTCAATCTTCTGCATCTTGCGCCGATTTCAGGCATTGTTATGCCTGATGAATCGTCAATATATATTTCAGCCGTTGAAAGAGCGTCAACCGCTCCGCCGACTTTATCCCAGTCGTCCGATTTAAGGTCGCCCTTTTTAATTTTTTCAGAGCTTACCATCGCTTCGCTTGCAAGCATTCTGTTGGCAAGCTGGATGCCAGGCATTTCAAGACTGAAAATAGCGACAGGAACACCGCCCTTGATTGCAACATTCTGGGCAATATTTAAGGCAAAGGAAGTTTTACCCATACCAGGTCTTGCCGCAATCAATATAAGCTCGGAGCCATGAAGACCTGCTGTTCTCTTATCAATATCGATAAAACCTGTGCTTACGCCTGTTACATCGCTTTTCTTATCGGAAAGCTCAGACAAAAGTTCAACGCTTTCCCCGATATATTTTCTTATATGAACAGGGCCTTTTGCTTCTCTGTCCTGAGAGATATTCAAGATATTCTGTTCTGCAACGCCGATTATATCTTCAAGCTCGCCCTCGCCGCGATAACACTTCTCCGCTATATCCTCACTTGTTTTAATGAGGGTCCGAAGAACAGAGTTATCCTTAACGATTTTGGCATAGTGCTTTAAGTTTTTTGTTGTTGGCACAAAGTTTGCAACCTCAACAATAAAATCCATTCCGCCGATTTTTTCGAAAACACCTTGTTGAATGAGATGCTGTTTTAAAGTTACAACATCAATAGGCATACTCAGATTATAGAGCTCGCTCATTGCATCAAAGAGTTCCTTGTTGCGCCCTATATAAAAATCGTCGCCCTTTAAAATCTCTATGGCGTCAGGAATACAATCCTTATCAAGAAACATTGCCCCTAAGACAGATTGCTCTGCCTCTAAGCTAAACGGCACTGTTCTTACATTTGCTGTACTTTCTTCCATTTTTTTACCCCTTTTATACTTCCTAAGGTTATTCTTCGGTTACTTCCACTTTGAAGCTGCCGAATATCTGCGGATAGAGGGAAACCCTAACCTCTGTTACTCCGCAGCTCTTGATTCCGTCAGGAAGGTCAATCTTTCTTTTGTCAACCTTGATTCCTGTCTGGTTTTCAAGAGCGGCTGCAACATCCTTTGATGTTATTGAGCCGAAAAGTCTTCCGCCGTTTCCAGCCTTTGCGGTAAGCTTTACTGTTACCTCTTTAAGTCTGTCGGCAATATTTCTTGCCTTTTGTTCTTCAACATTTTTATGGAACTGGGCTGCCGCATTCTTTCCTTCAAGCTCGTTTAGTGCCTGCTTGCTTGCTTCAACGGCAAGACCCTTTGGGAAAAGGAAATTTCTTGCATATCCGTCACTTACATTTATAAGGTCGCCCTTTTTACCCTGAGATTTTACATCCTGCTTTAAAATTACTTTCATATCTGTCTCAACCTTTCTTATTCTTCGTTTGCTACCACTTCATCAATTGCCCAATGGAGTTTTTCAACAGCCTCTTCCAAGGTCATATTTTCCATTTGCGCACCGGCGAGGGTTATATGTCCTCCGCCGCCCAGCTTCTCCATAATTATCTGGACATTAATATCGTCAAGTGACCTTGCGCTTATATAGATAACCTTGCCTCGTTTCAAAAGGACAAAAGCCGCTTCAACGCCCTTAATATCAAGAAGCTCGTCCGCCGCCTGAGCGCACATTACCTGGGCACCTCTTGCCTCGTCGGAAACCACTGATATTGCGATGTTGTCGCGATAGAATTCTGCGTTACTTATAATCTGCGCTTTTCTTATAAAGATGTCTTTATCGCACTTGAATCTCCGTCTTATCTTTATAGTGTCAACGCCCATTCGTTTAAGATAGGACGCCGCCTCAAAGGTTCTTACCCCTGCTTTATTAACAAAGCCGTTGGTATCCATAAATATTCCTGCGTAAAGGGCCTCTGCCTCTTGTTTGTCAAGCATTGGGGCTTCCTGAATATACTGGATAATCTCTGTCACCATTTCACAAGTTGATGACGCATAGGCTTCGTGATACATAAGTGTTGCATTTTCTATGCAATTTTCGCTTCGTCTGTGGTGGTCGATAAGCACAATATTGTCTGCGTGTCTTAAAAGCTCGGGGCACTCAACCATATTCGGTCTGTGGGTATCAATCACTATAACAAGGCTGTCCTTTTCCAGAGTGTTCATTGCCTGTTCTGTTGTTATAAAGGCGTCTATATAATCTGTCTTATGTTCAAATTCAGCGATAGTCTCCTTTGCGTTAACCGTTTCTTTATCAACAACAATATATGCTTTTCGGTTTCTGCTTTTAACCGCTTTAAAGAGACCGATAGATGCGCCGATGCTATCCATATCCCCTGACTTATGCCCCATAATGAGAACCTTGCCTGAGTTATCAATAAGCTTACGGAGGGCATGGGCAACAACTCTTGCCTTAACCTTTGTTCTCTTTTCAACCTCACGGCTTTTTGCGCCGAAAAAGTTAAGAGAATCTCTGTCTTTTATAACAACCTGGTCTCCGCCACGGCCCAACGCCATATCAACTGCAAATCTTGCAAAGCTGTCGTTTTCCTTAGGGTCTATGCCGTGCTGACCGATTCCTATACTGATTGTTACAGGAATTTTATTCTCCGCATTTATATTCTTGATATTATTTAAAACCTCAAATTTATCTTCGAGGATTTTTTCAAAGTTTCTCTGTTCAAAGAGGACTAAGAATTTATCTCTTTCAAACTTACGGAATACACCGTCGCCCAAGGCAATCCACTCGCCTATGGTCTGCTCAATCTCGCCTAAGATTTTACCGTGGTTAGAGTCGGGAGTTTCTTTTAAAACTTCTTCATAGTTATCAATTATAACAATTGCCTCAACAGTCTTTTCTTCTTCTCTGAGCTGAGCAAGTCTGTACTCGTCGCTTTTATCAATGAAATATAAGAGCAAAAATTTATGCTTGGCCTCCTTATCTTCACGGCCTGTGACCCTTGCTTCAACCTCATAGGTGCGCCCGTCAATCTCTATAACTGCACCAAACTCTCCCTTGCTTTCTGTCAGTTTATTTACTTCGAGGGTTGGGAGGAGGGTATTTATATGAGTTCCAAAGGTTTCATTCTCCCCGACCAGCTTGGTAAAGTTGCCGTTATACCATTTGATTTCTCCGTCAAGGCCGATTATAACAACGGGAGACGGATATTTAACCAATGACTTTCCTGTTGTGTCGCTCAGGCAGAAGTCAAAGTTTTCCATAAAGCTTACAAAGCTTTTTTTCTGTCTGTAAATTAAATAAAACTCAACTGCGAAAAATATAATTCCCACCAGAGCGGCAAGGCCGTCAATATCCGTAACCGTTACGGCATCCAAGGCGTTTATGCCGATGTATAAAGCCAGGAATACAAAAAGTCGTGCCGTGCGTCTGCCGAATATTTTGCTGACCATTGTCTGGCGTCTTTTCATTCGCTTACCTTTCATTTTTATTCTCCATTTCTTTCTATCCTGCGATAGTTCATAAAACTGTCAAGCATTCCTATGATTGACAAAATCTGAATTGCAAAGCTGCTTGCGACTGTAAATATCGCGATATATATGATGGCTCTTAAAAAGCCAAATTTAATTTTATTTTTAAACTTGCTTTCAATAAACGAGAAACCGCAAAATGCCAGAACAAAGTCGATTATTGCCACGATGTTGTAAACGGCAACCCCTATTTTACTTGCTCCGCTTAAAAACAAAGCAAATATCGAGATGATGAAATAGGCAACTGCCACATGTCTTGGTGCATGATGCTCATCAAGAGAAATATAGTTATATCTTATCTTGCTAACTCTTTTTGCGAGGATCCTGAGAAGCACAGAGTGCAGATAAGCAAAAACCAAAGATGTCAGAATGATGAATGTGGGAAACATTTGCTTAATATATATTCCTACAACATTCAGCGCCATTTCAATATCGGCTGCGGTCTGGTTATTACTTGCTACAAGAAGGGTCTCTTTCATTCCGCCGATTGACTGGTCAATTATTCCTCCGACTCCGCCTTCCAAACCTTTTCCTGCCAGAAGAAATGTTCCAAGGAGAACCACCAAAAATGATGCGCTTACTCCGAAAAGAGTTGAATAATAATCTTTTCTTTTGCCAATCATAATCCCTGACACTATTCCCGGGATAACAGACAGAGCGACAACAATGAGGCTTTCAAAATCCTTGGTTAAAAGGAGCATAACCCCTGCCGCAAGAACTGCATTTACTGCTGTTTCGATTTTCCCGCATCTTAAATAGATATACGCCGTAAGGGATGTTGCAATAAGCGGAAAAAGTATTGCGCCGAAGGGAATAAACAAAGATAAAACAGTCAATAAAACAACAAAAATTATGCAAATAAGAGCAATGCCAAGCTTTTTAATTCTGCTATCCATAAAATCCTCATTCCTTAAATCTCAATCGCTATATTATAAATACATCGAAAATTCCTTTATTTACGGGCATTTATCCCTGTTATAAAGAGGCGTATCCACTGCCGTTTGGGCACAATCCACCCCATTATCATTTATCAGTTTATTATAGCAAAGATCTCCGTATTTTTCAAGTGTTTTGGGGAAATTTTATAGGGGGAAAACACTTTTATTTCCGAGAGAAAACTTTTTGCCTAAAAACACTTGACAATTATGGGAGTATGTGTTAATATATAACCTGTTCGACATATTATGGCGGTATAGCTCAGTTGGCTAGAGCATGCGGTTCATACCCGCAGTGTCACTAGTTCGAATCTAGTTACCGCTACCACGCCCGCTTTGAAATATAAGCGGGTTGTTATTTGGCTCCTTGGTCAAGTGGTTAAGACTCCGCCCTCTCACGGCGGCTACAGGGGTTCGAATCCCCTAGGAGTCACCAGTCAAAAATGGCTTAAAACCGCAGGTTTTGGGTCATTTTTTTATTTTTATATAGCCTTGTTTTTTATAGTTTGACTGACTTTTGACTGACTAAACTTTTCTCGACTGATTTGACTACTAACTAGCAAGATAAAGATTTATTTTATCAGCACTGATTTTTCTACTTTCTTGGCTAAGATGCGTGTAAATATCGAGTGTTACATTTACAGAATTATGCCTTACAATATATTGTTCTCTCTTTGGTTAAAAATAGAGAACAATATATTGTAACTGCAAACATGAATTTCATTGTTATAACGCAACA
>JAZOAF010000083.1:0-9666 GCA_045595345.1 Clostridia bacterium
TGGACTCAGAGAGGCGCATATCTAGCTTATAAGCGTTTAATGGAAACCGTGGGAGACAAGGCAACTCCTCTTGAAGACTTAAAACACGAAAAGCTGGGCGGATTTTTAGGGTATTTATATAATCAGGCAAACGAGCCTACCTTTAGCAAATATGCTGACGATATTGAATATTTTATGGGGGATGAAAACTACACCATAGAGGCAAAAGGTCCTGACGCCGATGGAAACATTGTTTCTTATCAGCCGAAGATTTATTCTATCCCTGACCCCTCCGCTCCTGCTCTTTACAGCATTTTTATGGGTGGGGACCACGCCTTTGCAAGAATTGAAACAAATAACAAAAACGGCAAAACCCTTCTCGTTTTAAAAGATTCTTATGCAAACGCTCTTCTTCCGCTCATTACTGAGAACTATGAGGAAATTTTAGTCATTGACCCGAGAAGCTATTACGGAAAAATTTCTGATTTAAAGGCTGAATATGACATTGACGAGCTTTTTGTTGTAAACTATGTTTTCTCAACCACATTTACAGATTATATCGGTGCAATAAATAAAATTTTATAAACGAAAGACCTGCCAAATTGGCAGGTCTTTTTAGGTAAGCAAATGCTCTATCGCAAAAAGGTGGTAGCGACAGAGAACCGTCGCGAATGCGTTTACAAATGAGCAGGTAAACCGAGCGTGCCTTTTTGCGAAAAAGGAGACGCAAGGAAGCGAGCGTATGATTTTTTTGTATAAAAAAATCGAAGCAAAGCGAACTTTGCTTCGACGTGGTGGAGATAAAGAGAGTCGAACTCTTGACCCCCTGCTTGCAAGGCAGGTGCTCTCCCAACTGAGCTATACCCCCATAACAAAGTATATTCTATCATACTTTTTTTCGTTTGTAAAGTATTTTTTTAAATTAAAAATAAAAAAGGGGAGTTTCCTCCCCGTTTTCTACTAATAGGCTTTTCTTTTATAGGTAAAATGAACTTTATCCCCTGCTTTAAGCTTATACTGTGAGCTGGAAATCATCGGATGCTTACCGTTGACAGAATAAAGCCAGCCTGAGCTTTTTCCACAGTCAAACTCGCAGATATTATCAATGCCTTCTATATACACATTATTACCTAGGGGCATTTTTGAATATTTAAGGCTTATCCCTGCCTTATCAATCTCACGCTTTAACACATCGAAAACGCTTTCCCCTTCGGTAAATTCTGCATTGTTCAAAGAAAGGATAGTGCCACCCTCTTTAAGCTTTTCTTGTTTTTCTTTTTTAAGAGATGAAATATCCTCAAAAATATCGCTGTAATCCACAACAATACTGCAAACAAGCTCTGACTCGCTTTTCGGGGTGGTTTCTTCTTCCATTTTTGGAGTTTCTTCCAAAGCTTCGGGTTTTTCCGCCGTTTTATCGGGAAGGACTGTTTCCTCAATTGTTATATCCGCCTTCTTGATTTCTTCCTTTTCGCCGTTGTATCCCCATAAACTGCAACACAGCAGTATGGAGAATAAAACAGCGAAAAGCTTACTGAATATTTTCATTTTAAATTCCTTTAAGCTCTAAAAATCTCATAAATATTGTAGCCGCTTCCGCTCTTGTTATATTAGCCTGGGGAGCGAGGTCTCCGTTATCCCGACCAACTATAATTCCATTCGCTTTTGCCCAGGAAAGCGCGCCATATGCCCACGGAGAAGCATTCTCAATTTCTTCCGCTGAGGCATCTTCCTTTGACGGATTTGCAAATCTGTTTATAAATACAACAAACTGTTCTCTGTTTATTTCATCGCCTGCACCGAAATTTCCGTCGCCGTTACCTTTTACAATCCCCATTTCGTTTGCCCAGATAACCGCATTTTTAAACCAACTGTCGTCATCTACATCTGTAAATAATGCGCCTTTATCTATAATTTCTTCTCCTGCCAATCTGTGAAGCATAACGATAACTTCTGCACGGGTAATTTTTGCATCAGGAGCAAAGGTTTTATCCGCAACGCCTTTCATAATGCCTTTACTTGCCACATAATCAATTGCTTCGCTTCCCCAATGACCTTTTGCATCAGAAAACTCTGTGGAAGTAGCAACCGCTTCCTTTTCCTTGTCGTCTTTATTTTCAGGCTGTTCCTGAGGCTGTTCTTCTTCCGGTCCCTCTTCTCTTCTTCCGCCACCGCCACCTGACGGGCGCTTTGGTTTTTCTCCGCCATATACGGTTTCATTAGCAGAAAAATCATATATGTTATAGGCTTCACCATTAAATAATGACATTGCAACCAATGCTCTGAACGCCTGCTCTGTTGCAAGATAGTTTTCTTCGCCCCAGAATGTAAAGCCGTCATTTGTTTCGTTTACATATGTTAAAAGTCCGTCAACTACGCTGTTTCCGCTTTCCTGATGCTTTAATTCGGCAGGATTTTCTCCCATAGCAATCCAGCTTATGATTACCATAGCGTCTGTGTTTGCGCTTCCGAATGAGCCGCATTCCATAATATTTTCCCTAAGGCTGTTCTTTACTGCATCTATCATTTCCTGAGCCATTTCGTTCTCATCGTACATTGATATAAGGGCAGTTATTACCGTACTTGCTGTGTCATAATCTGCATAGAGAACGCCGTCCCATTCATAGCCGAATGTTCCCCCTTGGCTATTGGCATAAAGCAATTCGATAAGAGTTTCAATCTGCGCATCTGTAAGCTTTAAATTGCCCTGCAAATTCGCAAGAATTATGTATGGCGCCGCATAATGTCCGCTGGATGTTACATCATCCTCACGAAGTGCCTTTGCATTATCAAATGCTTTTTTGCTGCCCTCTTTATAAAGCTCGCTGCTGTCTATTCCCAGAGCTTTGAGAACGATTTCAATTCTTGCCCTGTCTGATACTGTTACGGGGTTTTCTTCATCAACCCTTGTGGCTTCTTCTATGTAATCCGCAATTATTTCTTCCTTTGTTTCATCAGGCATACTTATTGTTGTGCCATCAATCTGTTCATAAAGCATCATATCAAGAGCTGTCCAGCCGTCCGCTGTATCCTTGACTCTGTCTGCAATGGCATCTCTTAATGCCACCATTTCTTCGTTCATAAGGGCTTCGTCTTCGGTGGTGCCGTCATCTGTGGTTTCGTCGCCGGTGGTTTCGTCGCCCGTAGTATCGTCGCCGGTAGTGTCGTCATTTGTGGTTTCGTCGCCGGTAGTATTGTCGCCCGTAACATCGTCGCCGGCAGTATCATCGCCGGCAGTATCATCGCCGGTGGTGTCGTCGCCCGTGGTGTTGTCGCCTGTTGTTTCATCGATTACATCTTGTGTAACCTGTTCGTTTGAAATTTCTTCTGCAAATACCCCTACAGAAGAGAGCACTAACATAAAAGATAGTACTGCTGCCAAAATTTTTCTTGTCATTTTGAATTTCTCCTTTTCACATAAAAAAGTCGCAGTTATACCCTAAGTTACTGCGACTTTTATGTCTTTTTTATATTGTGCTTTTGCACTCGCATATTGCCAAGTCTTCTGACTTATGTAATAGGGCATGAGCCTGCGAAATATTATCTACCTTCCCTTTAAGTGGCCGACTTTCGTCGCGACAATATCTCTCATACAAATACAGCTGTGGGTACAGTTACGGATTCTAACCGTCTTCCTTCTATCGCAGGCAGCTACGCTACCATTGATGACAAGATGTCTTATTTAATTTTTTCTCAAATTATTTTACTCTACAATTAAGCTTTCGCCTGTCATTTCCTCTGGTTTAGGAAGGCCCATAAGGTCAAGCATTGTTGGTGCAAGGTCGGCAAGTCTGCCCTGCTTTAACTTCTTGTCTTCCCCTACCAAAATAAGAGGAACAACATTTGTTGTATGCGCTGTGAATGCGCCGTTTGTGTCATAGTCAATCATCTGGTCTGCGTTGCCGTGGTCGGCTGTAATAAGCGCTACGCCGCCCATTTTCTCGATTGCATCAACAGTTCTTCCAAGGCAGGTATCAACTGTCTCAACAGCCTTAACTGCCGCCTCAAAAACTCCTGTATGACCAACCATATCGCAGTTTGCAAAGTTTAAGACTATAACATCATAATCTCCGCTTTCAATTCTCTTAACAACCTCATCTGTTACCTCAACGGCACTCATCTCAGGCTTTAAGTCATAGGTTGCAACCTTTGGAGAGTTTATAAGCGCTCTGTCTTCCCCGTCATATTCCTTTTCAACGCCACCGTTGAAGAAGAATGTTACATGGGCATACTTTTCAGTTTCCGCAATTCTAAGCTGTCTTAAACCCTTTTTGCTTATATATTCGCCGAAAGTATTCTCTAAGGTCTGTGGCTTAAATGTAACATTGACATTTGGCATAGACGCATCATACTGTGTCATACAAACAAAGTATGTCTTAAAGAAATCTCTCTTAAAGCCTTCAAAAGCCTCATCAACTATTGTTCTTGTTATTTCTCTTGCACGGTCTGGGCGGAAGTTAAAGAAAATAACGCTGTCATTTTCGGAAATCTTGCCGAGAGGTGCACCATTTTCGTCTGTTATAACTGTTGGAACAACAAACTCGTCTGTAACATCTTCGTTATATGATTTCTGGATAGCGGAAACTGCGGAAGTGTCATAGTTTCCTTCTCCTAAAACCATTGCATTATAAGCTTTTTCAACTCTTTCCCAACGGTTGTCACGGTCCATAGCGTAGTATCTTCCCATAACCGTTGCAATCTTGCCGATTTCCTTTTCACGGATTTTCTCAACAAGCTCAGATGCAAAGTCTGCCCCTGATGACGGAGGAACATCACGACCGTCTAAGAAACAATGAACGAAAACATCCTTTAAGCCGTTTTTCTTGGCAAGGTCCAAAAGGCCGTATAAATGGGTGTTATGGCTATGCACCCCGCCGCTTGATAGAAGGCCCATAAGATGAAGGGCAGAGCCGTTTTTCTTACAGTTTTCAACTGCTTCCAAAAGCACTTCGTTAGTAAAGAAATCGCCGTCATTTATTGACTTTGTTATTCTTGTAAGCTCCTGATAAACAATTCTTCCTGCACCGATATTTGTATGACCTACCTCTGAGTTACCCATCTGGCCCTCAGGGAGACCAACATCCATACCTGAGGCGTGAATAACAGTGTTAGGGCAAGACGCCATAAGCTTATCGATATTTGGAGTTTTTGCAGACTTTATGGCATTACCCAATTCACGCTCGTTTACTCCAAAGCCGTCCATTATGATTAAAGCATAAGGTTTTTTCATAGATTTTGTCCTTTCATAAATTGAGGCGAACACCTGTCCGCCTCACTCTTTATTTGTCTTATTGTGCAGCCTTAACGATTACTGCGAACTTGTCAGCAACTAAACTTGCACCGCCGATTAAACCGCCGTCAATGTCCTTCTTGGAGAGAAGTTCAGCAGCGTTAGCATCGTTCATACTTCCGCCGTACTGAATTGTAATTTCCTTAGCAACTTTCTTGCTGTAAAGGTCAGCGAGGATGTCTCTGATGCCTTTGCAAACTTCCTGTGCCTGCTCTGCTGTTGCAGTTTTACCTGTGCCGATTGCCCAAATTGGTTCATAGGCAACAACAACTTTCTTTGCATCTTCTTCGCTGATGCCGGCGAAAGCCTTCTTTGTCTGGATTGCAATTAAATCCATTGTAATTCCTGCTTCTCTTTCCTCTAAGCTTTCACCAACGCAAACGATTGGGATAAGACCCTTTGCAAGAGCTTTCTTAGTTTTAAGGTTAACTGTTTCATCAGTTTCAGCAAAATACTGTCTTCTTTCAGAGTGACCGATTATAACATAGTCTACCCCTAAATCAAGTAACATATCCGCACTAACTTCGCCAGTAAATGCGCCCTTGTCTTCAAAATGAAGGTTTTCAGCACCGATTTTAACATGTGTGTCCTTTGCAGCACGAACTGCTTCGGCAAGACAAACATATGGAGTGCAGCAAACAACTTCGCACTTTGCGCCTTCTGTTGCTTTTGCAACCTCTTTAACAAAATCATAAGTTTCGCTTGGTAACTTATTCATTTTCCAGTTACCTGCAATAATATATTTTCCCATCTTCTGTATCTCCTTATTTATTAATTATTTATCATTAAGTGCAACAATACCCGGAAGGTCTTTACCCTCTAAGAATTCAAGAGAAGCACCGCCGCCTGTTGAAATGTGGCTCATCTTGTCGCCAAGTCCTGCCTGGTTAACAGCAGCAACGCTGTCGCCGCCACCTATGATTGTTGTTGCATCAAGGTCAGCAAGCATTAAAGCGATTGCATTTGTACCCTTTGCAAAGTTTGGCATTTCGAATACGCCCATAGGTCCGTTCCAAACAACAGTTTTTGCGTCCTTTAAAGCGTCCTTATAAAGAGCGATTGTCTTTTCGCCGATATCAAGGCCCTGCCAGCCTTTTTCAATTCCGCCACGGGCAACTGTCTTGCTTTCAGCGTCGTTGTCAAAGTCTTTTGCAACAACTGTGTCAGCAGGGATTAAGAGCTTAACACCTTTTTCCTCAGCCTTTTTCATCATTTCTCTTGCATATTCAAGGTAGTCAGCCTCTAAAAGTGAGTCGCCAACCTCTTCGCCGAGGGCATTCATAAATGTATATGCCATACCGCCGCCGATGATAAGAGTATCAACCTTTTCCAAAAGGTTATTGATAACAGAAATCTTAGATGAAACCTTAGAGCCACCAAGAACTGCAACGAGTGGTCTAACAGGATTATTAACTGCGTTTCCTAAGTATTCGATTTCCTTATTGATAAGGTAACCGCCAACAGCAGTATCAATATACTTTGTTACGCCAACATTAGAGCAGTGTGCTCTGTGAGCTGTACCAAATGCGTCGTTTACGAAGATATCAGCAAGAGAAGCAAGTTCCTGAGAAAACTCGTCAACATTCTTTGTTTCTTCTGCTCTGTATCTTGTGTTTTCAAGAAGAACAACATCTCCGTCGTTCATAGCAGCAACAGCAGCCTTTGCGTTTTCGCCAACAACATTGTCATCAGCTGCAAAGATAACTTCCTTGCCTAAGTGAGCGCTGAGGCTCTTTGCAACAGGAGCGAGAGAAAGCTCTGGCTTTGGTTCGCCCTTTGGTTTACCCATATGTGAACAAAGGATAACCTTTGCGCCGTCGTCGATAAGCTTCTTGATTGTCGGAAGCGCACCGATAATTCTTGTTTCGTCTGTGATTTTGCCGTCTTTAATCGGAACATTAAAGTCGCAACGAACAAGGACGCGTTTGCCCTTTGCCATAATATCGTCTACTGTTTTTTTGTTCATTTTAGATTCCTCCGTTTATATAAATTAAATTATTTACACACAAAATATATTTTACTCTATTTAGGAAAATTTATCAAGAGTTTTTGTTAAATTTTTCCCAATCAGGCATAATTTTATTTATTCTGCCAAAAGATGCCCCTTGTCTGCGGGTTTTCTTCGTGTTTTCTACCCCTAATTCTTGACCTTAACAACAGTTGCAGAGCTGTTACCTGTTACGAAAGCATATCTGCGGTTTTTGAAGAGCTTTATTTTTCTCACATCGTGAAGAGAGGTTACCGCATCATCTGCATCGCCGTCGGGATATACTCTTTTTATATTTCGCATACTGCTGATTAAAATGGTCTCGCCGCTTACATCAACATTTGAAACTGTTTCGCTTTCGCTTCTTGTTCCTCGAAGCTTTCCCCGTCTTGAATAGCTTTCTATAACGCTGTCGTTTCTGTCTCCGCTGAAACAAAAGACCATATTATCGTCACTTTCAATGTTATAGTTTTTAAGTTCCCTGCCGTTATAGCTTACGGTATAATCAATCTCGCCCCGTCTGCCATAGCCACTGAGGCTTTTATCAGAAACGGCAACAAAGTCTCCGTTTGACAAAAACTTTATATCAAAAACCATTTCGTCTGCCTTTGTTTCGCAGATTTTCTCCTCGTTATCCGTCCAGTCAACCATTGCAATAGTTGAATAAATTCCATCGTCTTTGGCTGAAATCTGAGAGATAATAAACTTATCTTTTCTTATGTCAAGGGCGCTTATATAGCCATTTCCGCTTCCGAAAACATATTCGCTCTCTCCGTTTTTATTATAAACGGTTACGCCCCCTTTATAGCCCTTCGCCTTTGTTGCAAGGGCAACCTTTCCGTTGGGATCAAGAGCCGCCGCAAAGATTTCCTCTTTGGTTTTTATGGTTGTCCTGAGGTTTTTACCCTCGTAGAGATAGGCATTTGTTCCGCTTAAATCCGCAAGAAGAATAAACTTATCCTCGACATATACCTTTGGTGTGGCAGACTTAACCGCAACATTCCACTTAACCTCGCCTTTATCCGAAACAAAGGAAATTTCGTTATTATTATAGGCGAGTATTCCGTCTTTATATCTTTCGAGATGGTAGTCCCCGCCAATCAAAGTCTTTACTTCCTCGTGGTCTGAATACATAAAAAAGTCATAGATGCCGGGGATATTGAAAATTAGAATTCCCGCTATAATAAGGCCCGTTACGGCAAACAACAGCTTTCTTTTATTGATTTTCAAGGGACACACCTCCTTTAAAATTTATAGCTTACCTCTTTTAAGAACAGTCCTTCGGGTGGGGCAGTCATCCCTCCCAATGTTCTGTCGCATTTCTTTATGATTTCGGGAAGGTCAGAGGGTGCAATCTTTCCCATTCCGCACTCTACAAGAGTTCCCGTTATAATTCTTACCATATTATACAGATAGGCATCCGCCTCAATCTCCAAGGCGATTTGCTCGTCCCACTCATATTTATCAAATATTTCGCATCTTGTAACTGTTCTCACTGTTGTTTTCTGAGAACCGCCCTGAGACATAAACCCTGCAAAATCGTGGGTTCCCACAAAATGCTTTGCCCCCTCTTTCATTAAATCAACATTAAGCCGATAAGGGACAAACCAGCTATACTTACTTGTAAAAGGGTTTTCGATTTTGCTGTTCCATATTTTATAAAGATATGTCTTACCCTCACAGGAAAATCTTGCAGAAAAGTCATCGCTTACTTTTTTGCAGTCAAGGGCGATTATATCCTTATGCCCTGAGAGATTGTTAAACGCCAGAGGGATATTATTGGGCGGAATTTGCGTATCGGAAAAGAAATTTAAGGCATAGGAAAGAGCGTGGACACCTGCATCTGTCCGACTGCATCCCGTTACGCTTATTTCCTCTCCTGTAAGACGGGAAAGAGTGTTTTCAACCACTTCCTGAACAGTTATTCCGTTGTTTTGTCTCTGCCAGCCGTGGTATGCTCCGCCGTCATACATAATCTGCATCTTAAAATTAGACATATCCTTTTCCTCAAACTATAAAATATTGCAAATTATAATTCCCGCAAACAAAACTGCGATATATATCCAGCCTATAAAGTCAATGGCTCCCATTTTCAAGACTTTAAGCCTTGTTCTTCCCTTTCCGCCTTTATAGCATCTGCATTCCATTGCCGTTGCAAGTTCATCTGCACGGCGGAATGCACTTATAAAGAGGGGGATTAAGATTGGCACCATAGCCTTAACTCTTCTTAAAATATTTCCTGATTCAAAGTCGGCGCCTCTTGCGGTCTGGGCCTTTATGATTTTATCCGTCTCTTCTAAAAGAGTGGGGATAAATCTTAAAGCTATGCTCATCATCATTGCAATCTCGTGATGAGGGATGCCGATTTTCCCAAAGGGAGATAAAAGCCTTTCTATGCCGTCGGTCAGCA
>JAZOAF010000084.1:0-3265 GCA_045595345.1 Clostridia bacterium
TTTTCAAATAACTTTTCAATACTTACTTCAAGAATTTTAGCTATTACGAAAATTTCTTTGTCCGTTGCACTTCGTACTTGTCCTTCCAGTTTTGAATAACTGGTGGGATTCATATCGCATCCCATAATTTGAATTTGTGCAATGAAATCCTTTTGTTTAATTCCTCTTTCTTTGCGTAATCGCTCAATATTTTTGCCAACTTGATTTTTATTTCCGTAAGATTGCTTTCTTATCTTCATAACACATAATTCCTTTTCAGAATATTTATAATTAGTATATTCTAAAAATTCCTTGACATAATTCCGAAAAGGAATTATAATTAAAAATAATTCTAAATCAAAATTAAAGAGGAGAGGTATTATGAATATAAAAGTTGAATTATTAAAAGATTACATATATGACTATATCAAATACAGAATAGAAGATTTTGAAATTGATGTATCGCAAATTGCCGATACAGTTGCGATAAATATGTTAAGGGAGATACAAGATGTAATTAAAAATGAAAGTTACTCCGATTTTGATGCCATAGAGGAAATAGTTCGCGTATTTGAAAAATATAATATTGATTTTGGAGGTCGCCACGATTTCTGATATAAATAAAAAAGGTTAGGCAAACGCCTAACCTTTTCTTTCTAATAATTTAACTTCGGTTGCGTAAAGGACGGGGCCTTTGTCACCGTATTCGGGGCAGAAGCGGTGGTCAACAACTGCTGTTATGCGGATTTTGTCATAGTCCCGAAGGCTTTCGCCTCCCTCTTCCCAACGGCAGGCATATCCTAAAAAGGCTATGTCGTCTTCGCAACAGGTCATAACATGCTTTCCCGGAACGAACCAGAACTGTCTGAACTTTTTCGGCTTTGCAACAAGGCCTTCAAAAGTAATTTTCTTCCCTTTATATCTGTCAGGGTTTTCCATAACATCAATATACCAGATTGTATAGCTGTCGTCGTCAAGCTCTATTATTTCGTCATTCAGAGAATACGGAAGCTCGTCTTCAAAGGTAAGGTCGATTAAGCCCTTATCGTCTGAATACATAATCTCTGCATCGGGGTTAACCGTTTTAACCCTTGTGCGGAGCTGAGCAAAATTGGTGTTTTCTCTGTCGCAACGGTTAAAAACAATTGTTGCAGAACTTTGGAAAAGCTCAAAGAAAATATTTCGCATATTGTTATAGTATCCGTCAAAAGTGGTGGCGTCGATTAAAGTAAGCTGTTCCGCATACCGCCAGTCTTTCGGCAGACGCAAATCGTAAAGTGCGTCCATTCCCCACATACAGTTAAACTCAATAATAACTCTGTCAGGGTTATACTGCTTGCGGAGGTTTGATAAAAGGCTTTCTGTTAAAAAGTCTTTTCCGTCCACAGAGTAAACAAACAGATTTTTCTGCTCAGGGAGTTCAGTTTCTCCCTCTTCGCAAAGAATTATAAGAGTTCGGCTCTTTTTGACCTCAGGGTCAGAAAGAATTGCGTTATTTATAAAGGAGGTTTTTCCGCTTTCCAAAAACCCGTTGATTAAAAACACGGGAACTGCATATTTCATTTTGCGTTGTCCTCCTTAAATTTCAAAAAGTTTCGAGAGAGCGCCCTCATTAAGCTCGGCACCGATAACACAGATTCTTCCTGTATAGTCAGCACTGCTTTCCCTGATTTCTGTTTCCTCAGGAACGAAATCAAAAGCAAGCCAACCCTCTTCTCCTTTAACAATTCCCTTAGCACGAAGAATTGTTCCGTAGTCTCCGCTGTCCAAAGCCTTTAAAATGTCTTCAAGAGCGGACTTTGAGAAGGTTTTTGGCGTTTCAATTCCCCAGGAGGAGAATGCCTCGTCAGCGTGGTGGCCGTGGTGGTGCTCGTGGCAACCGCAGTCGCAATCTTCGTCGTGTTCGTGATGATGGTGCTCGTGGCAACCGCAGTCGCAGTGCTCATCGTGGTCGTGATGATGGTGCTCGTGATGATGGTCGTGGCAACCGCAATCGCAATCTTCATCGTGTTCGTGATGATGATGCTCGTGATGTGCGTGGTGGAGCATCTCCTCTAAAAGTTCTTCTCCGCCTTTTATGGCTGAGAGGATATTTTCTTTTTTAAGCTCGCAAAGAGGAGTTGTTATAACAGAAGCCTCGTGGTTTATGCCTTTTAAAATTTCAAGGCTTTCTGAAAGCTTGTCAGGAGTAATCTTATCCATTCTTGTCATTAAAATACAAGTTGCGGTTTCAATCTGGTTATTATAAAATTCGCCGAAGTTTTTGGAATACATTTTGCATTTAGTTCCGTCAACAACGGTTATGGCGCAGTCTAAAACCATTTCCTCATCGTCAAGGTTTTCGATTGCCCCCAGCACATCGGAAAGCTTTCCAACCCCTGTCGGTTCAATAATAATTCTTTCAGGGCGGTAGGCTTCTTTAAGCTCCTTTAAGGATGCGCCGAAATCTCCAACCAGAGAACAACAGATACAGCCGGAGTTCATTTCCTTGATTTCAATTCCTGCATTCTTCAAAAATCCGCCGTCAATGCCTATTTCTCCGAATTCGTTTTCGATAAGGGCGATTTTCTCCCCTGCATAAACTTCGCTTATAAGTTTCTTGATAAGAGTGGTTTTTCCAGCTCCTAAAAAGCCTGATACAACTGTGATTTTAACCATTTCTGCCTCCGTTAAGATTTTAAAAGATTTATTGCAATTTCCAAGTTTTTATCCGCCAAAGTCTTGGACTCTTTGCGGATTTTTTCAAGGCTCTCCTTTAACGACTCCTTGTTTTCCAGCATATTATCAATTAAAGGAATGAGGTTTTCCCCGTTTACTTTGTTTACTGGGACAAAATATTTCTGCCCCATATATTCCATCATATTGTTGATTTTCGGGTCATAGTCAAGGCCCACAACGCTTACGCCTGCACATGCGGCATAAATAAGAATATGAAGGCGCATACCCAGAACGAATTCACTTCCGCTCACAATGCCGAGAACATCTTTAAGGGAAGAGCTTCTTCCCAGAACAAAGGATGGGCAAGAGGTTTTGCCTTTAATTCTCTGACAGATTTCTGTGTCCTGACTCTGCTGCATAGGAACAAAAATCGGGACATATCCGTATTTTTCATAAACATAGCCGCAGGTTTTTGCGATTGTTTCCTCAAAGCCTTCTGCAAGGTCGTTCCAGCTTCGGACAGATACGCAGAAATATTTCTGACCCTTTTCAAGACCCATAACAGAGAGCCTGTCCCAAGGCCAAGAGAAGTTCTTTTCGGAAAGGGAGAAAACTGCGTCTGCTGTAA
>JAZOAF010000085.1:0-5782 GCA_045595345.1 Clostridia bacterium
GCTGAAAATTTAGGCTCTGATGGAACGGTCCGGAAAAAACCGGTTGTAAAAAAAGACAAGGTGGGCAGAAACGACCCTTGTCCTTGCGGCAGCGGAAAGAAATATAAAAACTGTTGCCTGGGCAAGGAAGACTAACTAATATCCCGAAAATCGGGAACTGAGGATGTGAGAATGTGATAGAATTTGATGAATACCGTTTGAAATTAACAGGTATGGAGAAATCTATTATAGAACTGAGGGATTCACTTTAACATCGAAAAAACCCAGAGTGAAATCGATGAATTAGAAAAAGAAACCGCCTCTTCTGACTTTTATTCCGATATGGAAAAGGCAGGGAAAGTTCTTCAAAAAATCAAGGGCCTCAAAAACAAAATCGAGAGATTTAATGCTTTAAACAGCACAAGAGATGACCTTTTGACCCTTATTGAACTTGCGGTGGAAGAAAACGATGAAAGCGTTCTCCCTGAAATCAAGGACGGGGTTAAGACATTCCTTTCAGACTTTGAAGAGATGAAGCTTGAAACCCTTTTTACAGGCAAGTATGACAAGAACAATGCAATTCTTACTCTCCACAGCGGGGCAGGCGGAACAGAGGCTCAGGACTGGTGCGAAATGCTTTTCAGAATGTATACAATGTGGGCAGAACGCCGCGGCTTTAAGACCTCTACCCTTGACCTTCTGGAAGGGGACGAGGCTGGAATAAAAAGCGTTACATTCCAGATTGACGGGCTTAACGCCTATGGCTATGCAAAGTGCGAAAAAGGGGTTCACAGACTTGTGAGAATTTCCCCCTTTGACTCATCGGGAAGACGGCACACCTCTTTTGCATCCCTTGATGTTATGCCTGAAATTGACGACGACATTGAAATCGATATCCGTGACGAAGACTTAAAGGTTGACACATACAGAGCAAGCGGAGCAGGCGGTCAGCATGTCAACAAGACTGAGTCCGCAATCCGAATTACCCACATTCCAACGGGGGTAATTGTTGCCTGTCAGAATGAGAGGTCTCAGCATAAGAACCGTGCAACTGCTATGAAGATGCTTAAATCAAAGCTTGTTGAAATTGCGGAGCGTGAGCAAAAGGAAAAAATCGAGGACCTTAAAGGCGTTCAAAAGGAAATCGGCTGGGGAAGCCAGATTCGCTCCTATGTTTTCCATCCATACAGTATGGTTAAGGACCACAGAACGAACTTTGAAACGGGGAACACTTCCTCCGTTATGGACGGGGACCTTGACGGATTTATAAACGCATATTTAACCGCTCTCTCCCGAGGCGAGTTAAACCAGAACCAGTAAAGAAAGGCGAAGAGAATATGTTTGAAAAACTTTCATTTATCGAGGCTAGACACAACGAGCTTGCAGAGAAAATAAGCGACCCTGCCGTTATGGCGGATATGCCTGCTTGGCAAAAGCTCTGTAAGGAGCATTCCGATATGACTCCTATTGTTGAAAAATACAAAGAGTATAAGGCTAATAAAGCCACCATTGACGATTCCTTAGAGATGATGGCAGACCCTGAAACGGATAAAGACTTTAAGGAAATGCTTAATGACGAAATCAAGACTGCAAAGGAGAATATCTCCCGTATTGAAGAGGAGCTTAAAGTTCTTCTTCTCCCCAAAGACCCCAATGACGATAAGAATGTTATTATCGAAATCAGAGGCGGTGCAGGCGGAGACGAGGCTGCCCTTTTTGCAGGGGATTTATACAGAATGTATACAATGTTTGCAGAGAGCAACCGCTGGAAGATTGAAGTTATGAATATGAACGAAATCGGAATCGGCGGCTTTAAGGAAATCTCCTTTATGGTTGAAGGGCAGGGGGCATACAGCCGTCTTAAATTCGAAAGCGGTGTTCACAGAGTTCAGCGTGTTCCCGAGACCGAATCTCAGGGCAGAATTCAGACCTCAACTGCAACTGTTGCGGTTCTTCCTGAGGCTGAAGAAGTTGACTTTGAGATTAACCCTGCTGATTTACAAATCGATACATTCCGCGCAAGCGGTGCAGGCGGTCAGCATATCAACAAGACCGAGTCTGCAATAAGAATTACACATATCCCAACAGGCGTTATCGTTGAATGTCAGGACGAGAGGTCTCAGCACAAAAACAAGGACAAGGCTCTTAAAGTTCTCCGCTCCCGTCTTTATGAAGCAGAGCTTGAAAAACAGCAAAAGCAGATTGCCGCAGACCGTAAGAGCCAGGTTGGAACAGGGGATCGAAGCGAGCGAATCAGAACTTATAACTATCCTCAGGGACGAGTTACGGACCATCGAATCGGTCTTACTCTCCACCGTCTTGACGCAATAATGAACGGAGATTTAAACGAGCTTATCGACGCTCTTATCACTACTGACCAGAGTGAAAAATTAAAAATGCAACAGGAAGACTGATGTATATGGAAACCAAGTTATTAACTTCCTCCGCCGCGGATTTAGCTCTTGCGGCGGAGCTTTTAAAAAACGGAAAAAGAGTTATCTTCCCGACGGAAACAGTTTACGGTCTTGGCGCAAACGCCCTTGATATTGATGCTGTGCGCTCAATTTTTGAGGCAAAAGGCAGGCCATCGGATAACCCGCTCATTGTACATATTGCGCACTTTTCTCAGGTAGAAGAAATCGCAGAAGAAGTTCCCGAAAAGGCAAAGCTGCTTATGGACAAGTTCTGGCCAGGTCCACTTACCATTATCTTAAAGCGGAAAAGCATTATTCCAAACGAAGTAACGGCGGGACTTAACACCGTGGGAATCCGTATGCCTGAAAATAAAATTGCAAGAGAGCTTTTATCTCTGACTGGTGTTCCCGTTGCAGCACCAAGTGCAAATATTTCAGGTCGTCCAAGTCCAACCGATGCAAAATATGTTATTGAAGATATGCTGGGAAGAGTTGAAGCAATCATTGACGGGGGAAACTGTTCCGTGGGCGTTGAGTCAACAGTTATTGATATGACAAGCCCCATCCCGACAATTCTCCGTCCGGGCGGAGTTACCGCCGAAGAAATTTCGGCACTTTTAGGGGAAGTTGTAGGTGGCAGGGAAAAGGCTGAGGATAAGGAAACTCCAAAAGCTCCCGGAATGAAATATACCCACTACGCTCCATCTGTTCCTGTCAGAATCTTAAAAGGGACAATGACGGAAATCGAAAGCTTTTTAGCAAAAAGAGAAAATGCAGGGGTTTTGACCTTTGATGAGTTCAATCTTAATGCAAAGGCAAAGCAAATCTCTTTGGGAAGTATAAATAATCCAAAGGAGTGCGCATCAAACCTCTTCCGCTCTCTTCGTGATATGGAGAAATTGGGAGTGAGCGAAATCTTTGCCCCCGAAATCGGCACAGACGGTCTTTGGTCTGCTATCAAAAACAGACTTTATAAGTCCGCAGGCGGAAATATTATAAACGCAAACGACAAAGAAATTATTTTCGTTTGCACAGGAAATACTTGCAGAAGTCCTATGGCAGAAGGCTTTTTCAACGCTCTTTTAAACAAGGGATATTGGGGAACTTCCGCCGGAATTTTTGCTCAGGACGGGCAAAGGGCAAGTGAAAATTCGGTTTCCGCTATGAAAGAAAACAGAATTGATATAAAATCCCACCTTTCAAAAGGTTTAACCCCTGAAATGATAGAAAGGGTAGAGCTTATCCTTACTATGACAAAGAGCCACAAAAACGCTCTTTTAAACCTTGACAACTCTTTAGAGGGAAAGGTTATGACTCTTTCGGAATTTGCAGGTGAAGACGGGGAAATTCCTGACCCATTCGGTGGAGATTTGGATACATACCTTGCCTGCGCAAAGGAAATAAAAAGGTTGGTTAAAAAGGCTTATGACAGATTATAAAATTATGGATAAGTCTCATATCGAAGAAATGGTTGAGATTGAAAAGCTGTGCTTTAACAGCGGCTTTGCCGAAAAGACCTTTCTTCGTGAGCTGGAAAACAAAATCGCATATTATATCGTTTCGGAAACCGACGGAAAAGTTTCAGGCTACGGCGGAATATGGAATGTCTGCGGAGCCTGTGAAATTATCGACATTGCCGTTCATCCCGATTTTCGCAAAACGGGAATTGGTCAGGGAATTTTAGAAAGGCTTATTGACTTTTGCAAAAAAGAGGATTGCTCGGAGCTTAATCTTGAAGTAAGGGAAAGTAATATCCCCGCCCAAAAGCTTTATGAAAAGCTTGGCTTTATAAAAAACGGCGAGAGAAAGAATTATTATGAGGGTAAAGAAACCGCCCTCCTTATGAGCCTTAAATTAAAATAAAAACCGTTACATATGCAACGGTTTTTTCGTTTTATTTATACTCTCCGCAGTTTCTACAGAATTGTTCATTCTTCTCATTCTTTTCCCCGCATTTTTTGCAAGTCCATCCATTAGAAGAAACTCTGTTGGCCTTAGGAACGATAAACTGCGGCTTCGGCACATCGACCTTGGTCTTTTCATCAGCCGTATTCTTTTGAATTTGCTTATATACCTCATCCATTTTCCCATTCTGTATTCGCAAAAGTGCTATAATTTCACCAAATCCATAAATAAACATTGCTGGTATTTGAGCAATCCCAACTCCTATAATCGCAGACAAAAGCCATATTCCGGATTCATTCAATAAATCGGACAAAAAAACTCCAATTACTAAGCCTATAACACCGCCTATCACTAGTATAAAAATCGAAAAACGCTTTAAATCATCTTCTATTTTCCCTTTATTAGAAAACATAAACTAACTCCTCTAATTATATTTGATTAAAGATGATTTTTGCACTCTAACCCTTTACTGTAATATATTTTACCATAATACAACATAACTGTCAATAGAAAATACAGGTTTTAGTTAATGTTTTAAGGTTTTATATTCTGTTAATACTCCTTTCATAATGTTAAAATTAGAAAAAGGCAGGTGTTAATGTTTTGAATTATGAATTACTGGGAAAACAAATAAGAAAACAAAGAAAAGAGAAAAAATACACATTGGAGCAGTTAGCAGAAAAGCTGGATGTTTCCACAACTTTTATAGGTCAAATAGAAAGAGCAAAGGGAGTTCCATCACTTGAAACATTAGTCAAAATAGCGAACGCTCTCGAAACATCCACAGACAGTCTGCTTTTCGGAGATTTAAATACAAAATCAGGAGATGCTCATTTTTTAAGCCAAATTACAGCCCTTACCGAAACTTTTTCCCCTAACGAAAAGGCATTGATACTTGAAAATATAGAAATTTTTAATAAATTTAAAAATTCAGCAGAAAATAAATAACTAAAAAGCCGTTGCTCCGCAACGGTTTTTTAGTTTTTGTAATAATAAAAGCGAAGCACTCACGCCAATGCACACTCTCGAAATCCCCTCGGTTACACTGTAACTATACCCCTACAAATGGCTTAACCGTGCGGGTTTAGGCGAGGTTCAAACCTTGTTTTTACACCCTTATCTAGCGGTTTTTCTAGCCATTTCTAACATTTTTCTAACAAAATTTTATAATTTGCTCAGTTTTTTCTCCGTCAAATCGGAGTTCAAACATATCTGGAGATGTACCCAAGTGGTTGAAGGGTCTGCACTCGAAATCTGTCGAAGTCCGTCGAGTTATGTAACTCGCAAGAAGTTAGCAGAAGATATAGGAACATAGCGGAATTTACCGCCATTTAGTAACCAACAATTTAATACAAGTTTATAGCATTTCCCATACAGATTTCCCACGGAAAATTTTGTGTGTGAGATGTTAAAAATACACATTTGGAGATGTACCCAAGTGGTTGAAGGGTCCGGATTCGAAATCCGGTAGGTCGGTTTTGCCC
>JAZOAF010000086.1:0-3196 GCA_045595345.1 Clostridia bacterium
GTCTTCCTTAAACTCAATAACCGTCATTCCCGAATGGCTTATATCCAGCTTCGTCCATACAGTCGGGAGAGGGATATTAAGCAAAATTCCAAGCCAGGAAAGACCAAATCCGCCGTGACAAAACGCCGCAACCCTTAAATCGTTAGGCTCTACCGCCTTATACCAGCCGGTTCCTCTGTCATGAACATAGCCAAGCTCACTTAAAAATCGGTCAGACTCCTTTAAAATTCTCTCATATCCGCTTTTACATTTTGGGGTATTAAACATCTGGTGATTATACCATTTATCTCCCAAATCAAGAACGCTTTTAGACTGCATTTCCCGTCTTAATTTTTCAATAAGAAACATCCATTTATCTTCGCCGTTTTCGTCCTTAACGCAAAAGCTCTCGCCCGCCTTTTCCTCGCACATAAATTCTTCAATTATGACTTCCTTATTAAGCAGTTTCGCCGTTGGCTCAGCAGTCATTCTCGCTCTTTTTAAAGGCGAGGCGTATATCTTATCAATCCCGTGAAGAGCAAGTCTTTTTGCACCAGCCTCTGATTGCTCCTGCCCCATCTGTGTTAAGCCGTCGGGATTATAAACGGGTTCTCCATGACGAATAATATATAAAAGCATAATTTCAACTCCTCTACCTTTAAATTATACCATTAAAAAGTTAAATAGTCAAATAAAAAGGCACTCTTTTGAGTGCCTTATATTTATTAGTTAAAGTATTTAACTGTCTTTTCGAGTGCTTCTAAGTCACGGTTTAATTCTTCCGCATCATAGTAGTTTGTTTTAAGAAGCATAAGTCTTGGCTGGAGAGCCTCAGCAACAGGGCAAAGACCTTCCATCGGGAACTTCATATCCTTCATAAGAGGCATATAGTTTTCTCTTCCCATAAGGTTCATCTGCTGGAGGAAAGGTTCCTGATAGGAAAGCTTCCAAGCGGCATAGAAACCGGGACCGCCGTTTTCAACAAACTTGTTATAAACATCTTCCCACTTGATTGAATCGTCAACAAGCTTACCTGCATAGCCCCAATATGAGTTTACGCAGTCGTCAGGAGTATGCTGTTCTTTAAACCATTTTGCGTCCTTTAAAACTTCTCTTGTCTTCATAGCGGACTCGATGCGATTTTCAACAAGCTCTTCAATTCTCTCTGTCTGAGCAAGAGCAACAGCGGCGCAGACATCAGAAATTCTGTAATTCCAGCCTGATGATGCGTGTCTGAAATAGTTTGGATTCTGAATATCGCTCTTTAATATACGGCCTTTCTTAGCACCGATTGAGCCATAACCAAGGCCTGAATATCTTCTTAACTTTTCGGCGTATTCTTCGTTATCAGTAATAACCATACCGCCTTCGCCTGCTGATAAGTGTTTGGATGCCTGGAAGCTGAAACTTGCCATATCTCCAAGAGTTCCGACTAACTTACCTTTATATTTTCCTAAGAAACATTCTGCATCGTCTTCAATAACAACTAAGTTATGCTTCTTGGCAATTGCATTGATTGCATCAAAATCAGGGCACATACCCAAAAGAGCAACAGGCATAATAGCCTTTGTTCTTGGTGTTATAACCTTTTCAATTGCTTCTGCACTAATCTGATATGTATCAGGGTCAACATCGGCATAAACAGGGGTTGCACCTGCATGAAGAACCGCAAGAGTTGTGCTTGACATTGTAAGCGGCGGAACGATAACCTCATCCCCAGCGCCAACACCGGCAGCCTCTAATGCTATATGAAGAGTTGCTGTTCCGTTACAGAAGCTGATTGCGAACTTTGTTCCGAACTTTTCAGCAAAAGCTGCTTCAAGCCTTTTGTTCATTGTTCCGTTATAAGAAGTTCTGAATCCCTGGTCCAAAACCTCTTTAACATACTCGTATTCTTTGTTACTAATTCTCGGATGCATAATATTTCTCCTCTCGTTTAAGTAATCTTACAAGAAAATTATATCATCCGAAATTTTTCATTTCAATTGCAGTTTAGGACATCTTCACTGCCCTTTCGTCCCTTTTATGCTATTCTTAACCGTTTCGCCGAAAAATCGTTTATACGCTCTCTGAAAAGCGGAAACCGATTCATATCCAACCTTTCCTGCTACCTTTTCAATGGACTCTTTGTTTTCCTCAATCATAGCACGGGCCATATTCATCCGCATTGTTAAAAGGACCTCGGAAAAACTGCTGTTATACTGTTTTTCAATAATTCTTGTGAGTTGTCTTTCGCAGACACCCAAAAGCTGAGCAAGTTCTTTTTTACTGCATGAATTACTTGCAAAGTTATATGTAAAATAATCTTCCAGAATGCAAAGTCTCTTCTCGTCAAGGGTCTGAAAGTTTTTCATTGCGCTCTTTGAAGTTTTCCCGATTGCACGGCAAAGAAGGACTATTAAGAGCTGGAACTCCGCTGTAAGCTGTTCCATAAAACCAAAAGAGGTATCCATAGAGAGCTTTTGTATTGATTTTATTCTGTTAAGTCCGCCAAAAGTATCCTCTATTCTTATTGCTTCGCTCAAATTTTTAAGGACATTATAAATTGCAACAGAGCTTTCCTTCCCCTTAAAAGAAAGAAGAAAGGAATTGACCGAAAGTATGTCCTCTTTCCGCCCGTCAATTGCCAGATGCTCTGTGTTTGGAGGAATTAAATTAAAATATTTTTCGTCCCCTTTATTTACATATATAATTTCATAGCAGGGATGCTTATGTAAAACAGGGATTTCCTCCTGCTTATCCATCATAAATTTCTCCACAACGGAAATCTGGATTCCGGGGAGATTTACCTGAATAAACTCTCTTATTGCCTTGTTCTCCATTTAGCATCACCTCTTTAAAACTATACTAAATCGTCATACATCTCCATAGCGTCTGCAATATCCTCAAAGCTGTTGCAATGACCGTTCTTAACATATAAATATGATGTTGTCATTCCGCTTACCAGACAGCTCTTTATATCAAGGTCTCCTAAAAGACCTGCACAGAAACCGCTGTTGAAGTTATCTCCGCCCCCTGTTGTCTTTTTAGGATTTTCGCAAAGAATACCGCTAACCTCAACCTCGCCGCCGTCATAAACTGCCGCGGAGCTGTCAACGGGATGAATAACAACTGTGCCGATGCCTGAAAATTCTTTAATCTTTCTTGCAATCGGGAGGGAGCCTTCATATTCCCCTTCTCCCAAGATTGAGTGCATAACCATAGCTTCGCTCTTGTT
>JAZOAF010000087.1:0-6820 GCA_045595345.1 Clostridia bacterium
TTAAAAACACAGGCTGAATGTGATGTTAAGGCGCTTCGTGCAGCTGCTCTTTACAGCGAAGACGAAAGAGCAACTCTTAGAAAGAGTCACGAAAATCCAGACATTAAACTTCTTTATTCTGAGTTCTTTGGCGAACCGGGTAGCCACAAGGCGCACGAACTTCTCCATACTCACTATACAGAAAGACCAAAATTCTAAAATAAAAGGCAGACACTTTTGTGTCTGCCTTTTTTATTCTTCCCTGTCTTTATGAGGGGAGATTTTAAAGCGGTTTTTATATACACGACTGAAATAGTTATAGTCGGCAAAACCGACCCTGGTTGATATTTCAGAAACAGATAGTTTGCTTTCACGAAGGAGACGCTTGGCTTCATTAAGCCTAAGGTCTTTTATGTATGAAGCGATTCCATATCCACATTCCGATTTGAAAATTTCATAAAGCTTGGTGCGATTTGTTTTTGTATAGTCGCAAAGGTCATATATGTTTATCTGGTCGGACAAATGTTTCAGAATGTATTCTTTTGCCAGAGAGAGAATTCTTGCATCAGCCTTTTTCGTATCCCTTTCGGCACCAATCATTTCTTTTAAAAGCATATAGTCGGTACAAATTTCAAGAAGCTTTGAGGCTGCAAGAATTTGGTTCTTGTTTTTGTACTTTATTTCGGTGGTGTTACATTCGACTCCGTATTTTTCAAATATATCAGTCTCCAAGTGTTTGAGCTCGGCTTTGTCTTTGATGTCTGTAATCTGCCCAAGCATTATATATCCGATGATTCGCTTTTCGTTTTTGATGGGCATTACAGCCTCAACTAACCCTGCGTGACATTTATATACAAAAATATTTTCCATATTTTTGCACTTTTCAAAGGCAGAAAGGTCACTCTCGCGACATTTTTCCATAAGGTCAGGGTTTTTTCGGATTACACTGCAAAAGTTACATGCAGTTTCAGGATAAGAGAAGATTTCCTTAAATTCTGAATCGAATATAACTGTGCGCACTCCTGTTAGCATATAGAAATATTTAAGTGTTTCATATAGGTTTAGAGTATCTAATTTAATTTTCATAAATTTATCCATCAACTCCGTACAAATTTACAATTTTTCATACAAATTTAACTATTATTATAGCAGATATTTTGATAAAATCAAGATATAAGGTATAAAAAATATGAAAAAAGGATGTGTTTTTATGAAAAAAATGACATTTGCGCTTTACTTTGGTAACCGTGGGTTTATGCCGGCTGAACTTATCGAAGGTGCTCGCGAAGATATGGTAAAGGCAGTTACAGATGCCGGATATGATTACTTGATTATGGATAAGGACGCAACACGCTATGGCGCTGTTGAAACTCGTGACGAAGGAAGAGCTTATGCAAAATGGCTTAAATCTCACGAAGGCGAATATGACGGCGTTATCCTTTGTATGCCTATTTTTATTGATGAAAATGGTGCAATCGCTGCTCTTCAGGATGCAGGTGTTCCGATTTTGATGCAGGCATATCCTGATGAAATCGGCAAGATGGATTTCCAGCACAGAAGAGACGCTTACTGCGGTAAGTTCTCTGTTACTGATGTTTTCGAACAGTATCAGGTTCCATATACAGTTATGAAGCCTCATGTTGTTCATCCGCTCACAAAGGAATTCACTCAGAATCTCCACGATTTTGCTGCTATTTGCCGTGTTGTAAACGGAATGAAGAGATTTACTATTGGCTGTATCGGTGCAAGAACAACTGCGTTTAAGACAGTTCGTTTTGACGAGCTTACAATGCAGCGTCACGGAATTAATGTTGAAAGCTTTGACTTATCAGAACTCTTTGAGTTTGTTCGCGCAAAGGCTGATGACGATGAAAAGGTTATCGCAAAGAAGGCTGCACTTGAAAAATATACAGACTTCTCTAATGTGCCGGAAGATAAGAAGATTATGCTTTCAAAAATCAGCGTTGTAATCGACGAATATATTGAAACATATCATCTTGATGCTGTTTCTCTCCGTTGCTGGAATGAAATGGAAACATATTTAAGAGTTTGTCCTTGCGTACTTATCAGTGAACTTAACGACAGAGGTATTACAACTTCTTGTGAAATTGATATGTGCTCAGCAATTACAATGCGTGCATTGTCTCTTGCAACAGAAGGCCCTGCTGCTTGTCTTGACTGGAACAACAACTATGGCGACGACCCGGATAAGGTTATCCTTTTCCACTGTGGTTCAACAGCTCAGAAACTTATGGCTGCAAAAGGTACAGTAACCGCTCACAAGATGTTTGAAAAAGGCGACCCGGGAAGCGGCTGGGGAACAAACGAAGGTAGAATTGCTTCCTTCCCAATGACATTCTCTAACTGTAAGACAGAAGATGGTAAGATTACAATTTATTTTAGTGAAGGTGAATTTACTGAGGATGTAATTGAAGATGCGTTCTTCGGTTGCGGCGGTGTTGCTAAGATTGATGACCTTCAAACAAAGCTTATTAACCTTGCAAGAGGCGGATTCAAACATCATACAACAGTTGCAAACGGCCATGTTAAGAGCATTCTTGAAGAAGCGTTCAAGTATTATCTTGGCTACGATGTTGTTTCAATAGAGGGTTAATTATGATAGTTGGCGGACTTGATATAGGAACAAGCGGATGCAAAGTCGTTCTCTATGACGAAAAAGGAACTTTTTGCGGAAGCTTTTATAAAGAATATGATGTCAAGCGCTCAAAAGGCTTACACGAGATAGACGCAGAGGAAATCTTTGCGTCTGTCTGTGATGTTTTAAAGAGTGCTTCAAGCAAAGAAATTGCTTCTATTGCAGTAACAAGCTTTGGGGAAACATTTACAATGCTTGACGAGAATGACAAGCCTTGTGCCCCTTCAATGCTTTATACGGACCCAAGAGGAAAGGAAGAATGCGAAATCTTAACTGACAAGTTCGGTGCGGAAGAACTTGCAAGAAAGACAGGGGCAATGACCCACGAAATGTATTCACTTCCTAAAATTATGTGGATTAAGAAGAATATGCCTGAAAACTATAAAAAGGCAAAATGCGTTCTTTTAATGCAGGACTATATTGTTTATATGCTTTCAGGAAAGCGTCAGATTGACTATTCCTTGGCGGCAAGAACGATATGCTATGATATTAAAAACCGTCAGTGGTCAAAAGAAATTCTTGATTTCTGCGGTATTGACGAAAATCTTCTGTCAACCTCAGCTCCATCAGGAACTGTTGCGGGAACAATCAAGAAAGAAATGGCTGAAAAACTTGGACTTTCCGAAGATGTTAAGATTGTTTCAGGTTGCCATGACCAGATTGCGGCAATGACAGGGGCAAATGCCTTTGCGTCTGACGAGGTTATGGACGGTACAGGTACTGTTGAATGTGTACCCGTTATAATGGAAGATTTGCCAAAGGACTATTCTCTTTACGAAAAGGGCTTCTCTATGGCAGAGCATATCAACGGCAAGTATGCTTGTTATGTGCTTTCTTATGCAGGCGGAGCAACACTTAAATGGTATAGAGATAATTTCTCAGATAAATCCTATGCCGAGCTTGATAAAATGGTAAAGGATGAGCCTTGCGATTTGATGATTATGCCTCATTTTGCAGGTGCGGCAACTCCTTATATGGATTCTTCTTCAAAAGCGGCTATGATTGGCCTTACTTTTGAACACGGTAAAGAGGATATTTATAAAGCGCTTATGGAGGGAACTGCATACGAAATTATGCTTAATCTCGAAATATTGGGCGAGTATGGAATTGCCCCCAAAATGCTTATTGCAACAGGTGGCGGAGCAAACTCTGATGTCTGGCTACAGATTAAAGCTGATGTATTGAATACAGCGGTTTCTGCCCTTGACGGAAGCGAAATCGGAGGTGCGGGAACTGCATATCTTGCAGGTAAGGCTGTTGGAATTTTCGACGATAATACTCGTCTCTTAAAAGAGAGAAAAGTGTTCTATCCAAATGCCGAAAAGCACGAATTCTATAAAGAACAATTTAAGAAATATAAGAGAATTTACAGCGCAGTAAAGGGGGTTGAATGTAGTGATTAATCGTTACATAGGTCACTCAGCGCAGATTGCAGGGGTTGAGGAAGTCGCTCTTGCAAAAGGCAAAGGTAAAGGAATGACTCTTCTTGAAATAAGAAACGGAAAGGGTCTTAATATAACACTTTCTGCTGACCGCGCTATGGATATTTCAAGAGTAAGCTTTAAAGGTGACAATATGGGGTATTTTTCACCCTGTGGATATGTTGCTCCTGCTTTTTATGATAAAGAGGGAGCGGGTTTCTTAAAGTCCTTTACGGCAGGTTTTTTGACCACTTGTGGTCTTACTGCTGTTGGAACTCCTTGCACAGATGACGGCGAGGATTTACCGCTTCACGGTACAATTTCCAACACTCCTTGCGAGAACTATTCTTATTATGAAACAGACGATGCAATCATCGTTGAAGCCTCAGTAAGAGATGCGGTCATTTTTGGAAGAAAACTTATCTTAAAGAGAAAGTTTATTATCTCTAAGAATGACAATACCCTCGAAATTGAGGACTCTGTTGAAAACCTTGGAACAGAAAAAGCACCAACAATGCTTTTATATCATTTTAATATGGGTTATCCGCTTCTGTCGGAAAATTCCATTGTTAATGTCCCAAATAAAGGTGTTGTTGGAAGAACAGACAACGCTCAGGAAGATATTGAAAATGCACTTAATATGGAAGTTCCTCAGGCAGGATACGAAGAAAAATGCTATTTCTTTGATGTTTTAGAAAAGGACAACATCGCATCTGTTGGAATTTTCAATCCTGATATAAACAAGGGTGTTAAAATGTCATATGACAAGAGCGCGCTTGATTATTTTGTTGAGTGGAAGATGATGGGCGAGAGCGACTATGTTTTAGGTTTAGAACCTGCAAACTGCACCCCTGACGGAAGAGCTTTAATGCGTCAGGAAGGAACGCTTAAATTTATCGAACCAAAAGGATGCTATAAAACAAAAATACAACTTAAATTTACAGAATGTGAGGATGAAATAAAATGCTTGTAAACTTAAATGACATTGTTAAACTTGCGGAAGCAGGCAATTTTGCGTTAGGAACATTTAACGGCCCTAACTTTGAAAGTATTAAAGCGGTTATCAATGCGGCGGAAGAACTTGACCAGCCGGTTGTTTTAACTCATGCACAGCTCCACGAAGATTGGAATCTTTGTACAATTGACGAAATCGGTCCTTTGATGCTCTTTATGGCTGACAAGGCTAAGGTTCCGGTTTGTGTTCACCTTGACCACGGCACAGACCTTGATTACATCAAAAGAGGTCTTGAAATTGGCTTTACATCCGTTATGTATGACGGTTCTGCAAAGAGCCTTGAAGAAAACGCTGCTAATACAAGCATCGTTGTAAAAATGGCTCATGCTTTTGATGCTTCTGTTGAAGCAGAGGTTGGAAGCATGGGTGCCCGTGACTTAGGTAAAGGAAACGGCGGAGACGGTAGTATCCACACAGACCCTGAGGTTGCAAAATGGTTTGTTGAGCAGACAGGTTGTGACGCTTTGGCCTGTGCTTTCGGTACAGTTCACGGTCTTTACACAAAAGAGCCAAAACTTGACTTTGACAGAGTAAGAAAAATCAGAGAAGCTATCAGTGTTCCGATTGTTATGCACGGCGGAAGTGGTGTAAGTGACGAAGACTATGAAAAGGTAATCGAAGCAGGTGTTCGTAAAATCAATTACTATACCTATATGGGCAAAGCAGGTGCAAACGCTGTTGCCGCAATGGAAGATAAGACATATTTCCACGATATGGCAAAAGTTGCTGAACTTGCTATGAAGGAAGATGTTAAGAGAGCGATTTCTGTATTCAGCAGATTAATCTAGGGAAAGGACAAATAGAATGTTAGTAAACTTAAATCAGGTATTAGTACCTGCAAAAAAAGGAAAGTATGCAGTAGGTCTTTTCAATGCGGTTAATATGGAACTTGCAAGAGGAATTATCGCCGCTGCTGAAAAAACACAGTCTCCGGTTATTATGGGAACAGCGGAAGTTTTATTCCCATACGGCCCACTTGAAGAAGTGTCATACTATCTTATCCCAATGGCTAAGAAGGCTAAGGTTCCGGTAGTTATCCACCTTGACCACGGACTTAAAAAGGAAACCTGTCTTAAAGCATTAGAGCTTGGTTTCTCTTCAATTATGTATGACTGCTCAACAGATGACTATGATACAAATGTTGCCAAGGTAAAGGAAATGGCAGAGATTGCCCATTCTTACGGTGCAACAATCGAAGGTGAACTTGGCCATGTAGGCGATAACGAAGGCTCTGCGGAAGGAAGCTCACATCTCGCTGACCCAAGCAAGTTCTTCACAGACCCAAAACTTGCCAAGGACTATGTTGAAAAGACAAAGGTAGATGCCCTTGCAATTGCAGTTGGTAACGCACACGGAGCATATAAGCTTCCTCCAAAACTTGACTTCGACAGAATAAAGACAATTGCAAATACAGTAGATGTTCCTCTCGTTCTCCACGGCGGAAGCGGTCTTACAGACAACGACTTCAAGAGAGCGATTAAGGAAGGTATCAGCAAGGTAAATATCTTCACAGATATCAATATTGCAGCTGTTAAGGCAGAATTCAGTAAGTTTACTGATATGAATAAGGGTATTATCGACCTTATTCCTGCGGCAGTTGAAGCGGTTAAGCAGGCAACAATTGAGAAGATGGAACTTTTCTCAAGCGACGGCAAAGCACCTTTTGGCGCAGATGCAGCTGTAAACCCTGATATAGATAAACTTGTAGAACTTGTTGCGGCTGAGGTTCGCAGACAGCTTAATAAATAA
>JAZOAF010000088.1:0-21178 GCA_045595345.1 Clostridia bacterium
TCCTGATGGAGAATATGTTGCTTATGTTTTTGAAAGTAATGGTGGGGCAACATCTTGGTTTGTATATAGATTGTCTATTTTGAAAAATGGAAAGCAACCAAAACGAGGCGATGTAGGAAATACATATATTAATGATTATGAATTTGATGTCGAATGGAAGGATAACGATACTTTGATAGTCAATAATACAACAACAATCAATTTTAAGCAAGAAACAAAAGTTCATGGTATCGAAGTGATATATAAATATTATAGTGATTAAATGTGTGTCATCTAAATTGTTCATTAATGTTATAATTTCTATAAGTAGGTTTTTGGTTGATTAAGGAGATTGCAAATATGACACTTTCAGACAAACTGCTAAAAAGGATTGCATCTGCGCTTAAATGGATATTAACAGGGGTTGTGCTTGGGTTTATTGGCGGCATCCTTGGAACAATATTTTATATAAGCATAAATTTTGTAACAAATCTCAGGGAAAATAATTCATACTTGATATGGTTGTTGCCTGCTGGCGGTATTGTGGTTGCCCTTATTTATAACTTTTTCAGAGATAAAGGCAATATAGACATAAAGCGTGTTTTTCAGGCAGTAAGAGAAGATAAAGATGTTCCGATTGTTATGCTTCCGCTTATATTTATAGGAACGCTGATAACTCATATGCTGGGCGGCTCTGCTGGAAGAGAAGGGGCGGCATTGCAACTTGGCGGAAGTATGGGTTATAATCTGGCAAGAGGGTTAAAGAAAGATAAGGAAGGAACAAAGCTTATGGTTACTGCCGGAATGAGCAGCGTCTTTTCGGCTGTGTTCGGGGTTCCTCTTGCCGCAACGGTTTTCTCTCTGGAAGTTATAAATGGGTGGCGGCTGAATTACAAAGGAGTTCTTTTAGGCTTTATTTCTTCCGCAGTCGCATTTGTTGTGTCGCAAATTTTATCCGTGTCAGCGGTCAGATTTGACATACCTGCAATTGCCGTATATAACGCAGACCTGATATTGAAGGCAGCTTTACTGGCATTGCTGTGCGCAGGAGTTTGTATTATATTTTCGTTGGCTCTTCATAAAACGGAATTTTGGATGGGGAAATATATTCCCAATTGCTATATAAGAGCGGTAACCGGCGGACTTGTGATTGTTCTTTTAACTATTGGACTGAGGACAACCGACTATAACGGCGCAGGAATGGATGTTATAGAAAGTGCCATTTCAGGTCAGGCAAAAAACAGTGCCTTTATTTTGAAAATTATATTTACCGCCATTACAGTAGCGGCAGGATTTAAGGGTGGCGAAATTGTTCCGACATTTTTTATAGGTGCCACCTTCGGTTGCCTTGCAGGCAGTCTTGTTGGCATTGATGCGGGCATTGGCGCAGCTGTTGGATTTGCCTCTATGTTTGCAGGGATGACTAAATGCCCAATTGCTTCTATATTGTTGGCAATAGAAGTATTCGGCATAGGGGGACTGCCTCTCTTTGCAATCGCAATTATAATTACATATGTATTTTCAGGACGGTTTGGCTTGTATGAAAATGCAGCCAAAAGGAGTTTTGGTTTTAATCTCATACGAGCTAAGGGATAAAAGTATAAACAAAGGAGAGAAAGATGAAAAAGGAATCGGTTTTTCAGGTAATAAAGTTTGCGCTTTTTTCGGCGTCTGCCGGGATAATTCAAGCAGTATCTTTTGCCATCTACAATGAGGTCTTTGGCTGGATATACTGGCCGTCATATCTTACTGCCCTTGTTTTATCAATAGTCTGGAACTTTACTCTCAACAGACAATATACCTTTAAGTCTGCCGTAAATGTCCCTGTTGCAATGCTTAAACTCTTTGGCTTTTATGCAGTGTTTACGCCCCTTTCAACTTATCTCGGGCAACTTGCATCGGCAAGGGTTAACGAATATATAGTCCTCGCCGTAACAATGGCATCAAATCTTATTCTTGAATTTTTATTCTGTAAATTTGTTATATATAGAAATCAGGAAAACACACTGGAAAAGAAAGCCTAAAAACAGGGCGGAAAATTGAACAGATGAAAGGAACAGAGTGTTTTAGGAAAAGCGCTCAGAGGAAACCGGATTGAAAAAACATAAAAAAGGATTATTAGTTTTTAAATTTATCAGAAATGCAATCGACTTTTTCTATCCCAAAACGGAGATAGTGGGGATTCATAACCTTTCCGATGAGCCTTGCGTTATTGTCGGGAATCATTCTCAGTTTCACGGTCCTGTTGTCTGTGAGCTGTATTTTCCTGATGACTTTTATACTTGGTGTGCGTCTCAGATGATGGAACTGAAAAAAGTTCCCGCATACGCATATCAGGATTTCTGGTCGCAAAAGCCAAAAATATTAAAGCCTCTTTTCAAACTTATCTCTTACATAATTGCACCTTTTTCTGTGGCCGTCTTTAACAATGCGCGAACAATTGCCGTTTACAGAGATAACCGCAGTTTAAAAACATTCAGGGAGACCGTTGCCAAACTGCAAAGCGGAAACAAAATTGTTATTTTCCCTGAACATAATATAAAGCATAATAATATTGTTTATGATTTTCAGGAAGGCTTTGTAGACCTTGCGCATCTTTATTATAAGCGAACGGGAAAGGAGTTGTCTTTCGTTCCGCTTTACATAGCTCCAAAGCTTAAAAAGGTATTTTTTGGCGAGGCGGTCAGGTTTTCTGCCGATGCGCCCATAGAGGAGGAACGCCGCCGCATTTGCAATTATCTGATGAATGAAATTACGGATATTGCCTGCGGCTTGCCGGAGCATATTGTAATACCATACAGTAATATATCGAAGAAATTATATTCTGTAAACACACAGAAGGGGACGGAAAATGAGAAAAAGTGCGGTTGATTACAGACAGTTTAGCTTTTCAAAATTAAATACACCGCAATTCTCACATTTAAAACTGCTTTTTGGCTGGGTGGGATATTTTGCATTTTACTTTCTGACAGAAAACTTAATCCCCGTAGAAAAATGCCATATTATCCATTGCAGACTTGATGATATGATTCCCTTTTGTGAATGGTTTGTAATCCCTTATGTGTTTTGGTATGGGCTGATTGTTTTTTCACTGGGTTATTTTGCCCGCTATAATGTGGATAGCTTTAAAAAATTGCAGACTTATATTATTATTACCCAGATTGTTGCTATGGCGGTATATATTATTTATCCAAGCTGCCAGAACCTCCGCCCTGCGGAGTTCCCCAGAGATAATTTTTTGACAGATTGTATTGGATATATATATGCCTTTGATACAAACACGGGAGTTTGTCCGTCACTTCATTGTGCTTATTCCATCGGTATTGCATCTGTCTGGCTCAAAGAAAGGGATATAGCGCCACTTTGGAAGGCTCTTATAGTAATTGCAGTTATTTTAATCTGCCTTTCTACTGTATTCATCAAGCAACACTCGGCTTTGGACTTTTTTGCGGCACTTCCTGTATGTCTTCTTGCCGAAGTGCTGGTGTTCAGAGTATTTTACAGAAACAAGGCAGAATAGTTTTATAAAAATTGATATTTAAGGAGAGGGAAAGATGGATTATTATGTAACGCCCCTTCAAAATTTAATAGAGGAATTTGAAAAGCTTCCTGGAATTGGGAGCAAGACCGCAAGACGCCTTGCTTATCATATCGTAAATCTTCCCAAAGAGAAGACGGATAGGTTTGCAAAGGCAATAATCGAGGCAAAAGCTAAGATTAAATATTGCTCGGTTTGTCAGAATTTTTCCGAGGACGAGCTTTGCCCTCTTTGTATGAGCGAGCAAAGGGACAGAAGCGTTATTTGCGTTGTTGAAAGTCCGAAAGATGTTCTTCAAATGGAGAAAACAAACGAGTTCAAGGGCCTTTATCATGTTCTTCACGGGGCTATTTCCCCAATGGAGAATATCGGCCCTGACGATATAAAAATAAAAGAGCTTATGGGCAGGATTGCAACCGGCGAGGTTAAGGAAATAATTATGGCAACAAACCCTAACTTAGAGGGGGAGACAACGGCTATGTATATTTCGAAACTTGCAAAGCCCTTTGGGGTTAAGGTAACAAGAATTGCCCACGGAATTCCCGTTGGCGGAGAGCTTGAATTTGCCGATGAGGTTACGCTTTCAAAAGCACTTCAATGGCGTGTTGAATTATAGGGGATAATATGCAGAAAAACGATATTGCTGAAATTATAATAAACGGAATGACAGACGACGGAAGCGGTGTAGGACGATATGAAAACCTTGCCGTTTTTGTTCCCTATGCCCTCCTTAACGAAAAGGTCAGGGTACAGATTATAAAAGTGAAAAAGAGCTATGCAATAGGCAAACTTTTAGAGGTTATAACCCCCTCGGAAAAAAGAACTAAGTCCGATTGTGAATATTTTTATCAGTGCGGAGGCTGTGCCTGGCGTAATGCCGATTATGAGGAAGAGCTTTCTTATAAATGGGCGGATGTAAGGGACTGTATTGAGCGAATCGGGAAAATAGAAGCAGATATTCTTCCCGTTTTAGGCGGAGAGAGATGCAACTATCGTAATAAGGCCCAGTTCCCCGTAGGAATAAACGGCGCAGGTCTCTATGCCCGTCACAGCCATAGAATAATTGATACACAAAACTGCATAATTCAGAATGATGAGGCAGTTAAAATTCTTCGGGTAGTTAAAGAGTTTATGCAAGAAGAAAAGGTGGAAGGCTATAACGAGGAAACCCATAAAGGTTGCATAAGAAATGTGTATACAAGGTCAGGGGGCGGAAAAACTCTTGTTACAATTGTAACTTTAACCGAGAATATTCCCAAGAAAGACAAGCTTATTGAGAAAATTAAGAATGCAGGAGTTCCTCTTTGGGGAATTGTCCAGAATATAAACACCAAAAGGACCAATGTGGTTTTGGGGGACAAGCTTAAAACCCTGTATGGTCAGAACTTTATGTATGATAATATCGGGGATTGTCAGTTCAAAATTTCTCCATTGTCCTTTTATCAGGTCAACCCAAGGCAAACAAAAGTGCTCTATGACACGGTTAAGAAATTTCTGGGAGACATAAAGAATAAAACCGTCTGGGATTTATATTGCGGAATAGGAACAATCGGCCAGTACAGTGCCTCCGAGGCGAAAAGTCTGGTAGGGGTTGAAGTTATTCCCGAGGCAGTTGAAAACGCAAGGGAGAACGCAGAATTAAACAAAATCAAAAACAGCAAATATTATGTGGGCGCAGCAGAAAAGCTTACGGACAAGCTTATAAAAGAGGGCGGAAAACCTTATGCAGTAATCTTGGACCCACCAAGAAAAGGCTGTGATAAAACTCTTCTCGATACGGTCACAAAAGTATCCCCTGAGAAAATCGTCTATGTCTCCTGCAAAGCGTCAACCTTGGCAAGAGATTTGGCGTATCTTAAAGAGAAAGGCTATGAAACCGAGGTTATTCAGCCGGTAGATATGTTCCCCGGCACCCCCCACATAGAGTGCGTGGCGAGGATTTGCCGAAAAGTTAAATAAGAGGTGGAAAATATGAAACTTAAAGTGAATATTAAAAAGCTTGATGAAAGGGCGATAATCCCGACTTATGGGAGCGAATATGCCGCAGGGGCAGACCTTTATGCCTGCCTTACAGGAAGCGTAACTATTGCGCCGTCTCAGACAGTTTTAATTCATACAGGAATAGCTGTTGAGCTTCCTGAAAATACGGTGGGATTGGTTTATGCCCGAAGCGGACTTGCCAGCAAAAAGGACCTCGCGCCTGCCAATAAGGTTGGGGTTATTGACTGCGACTACCGTGGGGAAATTATGGTTGCAATCCATAACCACGGCAAGGAAGAAAGGGTTATCGAGCACGGGGAGAGAATTGCCCAGATGGTAATAACTCCTTACTATACCGCGGAATATATCGTGGCGGAGGAGCTTTCCGAAACTGTAAGAGGTCAGGGCGGGTTCGGCTCAACGGGTACTAAATAAGATGAAAGAAAATATAATTGTAAGCGCTTGTCTGCTTGGAGAGAACTGCCGTTATGACGGGAAAAGCAAACCCTGTCAGGCGGTTATCAATCTTAAAGAAAAATATAACCTCATTCCCGTTTGTCCCGAGGTTATGGGCGGACTCCAAACTCCAAGACATCCTTCCGAAATCATAGGGGATAAAGTCACAGGAAAAGATGGGAGCGATAACACGAAGGAATATAAAAAGGGAGCTGAAATCGCCCTTGATATTGCACTTCAAAATGGCGCAGCGAAAGCCATTTTGAAGGCGAAAAGTCCTTCTTGCGGAAAGGGAGAAATCTATGACGGAACCTTTTCAGGAAAGCTTAAAGAGGGAAACGGTATAACCGCAAAGCTCTTTACGGAAAATGGAATTGAAGTATTAACAGAAGACGAAATAAAAACCTACTTGCTTTAAGCAAGTAGGTTTTTTGTTGGGTTAACCAGTTTATAATATCCCCAGTACATAGGGGAGTTTTCTTTTTTTGCTTTCTCTAAGGCAAGGATAAACCCTTTCGGGTCGTCAATATTAAAGTGCTTTTCTGAAAGCGCTTTTGTTATTTCCTCGGGAGTTTCAAGAAGAGAGACGGCAACCTCATCAAAAGGAAAATATTGTCCCGGACAAGCGGTTGCCTGAAAGTCACAATGTCTTTTAACTTTGGCATCGGGGAAAAGACTTTTAAGATAAGAAATAAGCTCTTTCCCTGAACTAAGCTGTGCCTTGGGCATTTCCTTGTCCGAAGAATGATAATTCCCCTCAAAGCAGACGCCGATTGAAACGGCGTTTTTGCCGAGAGTGTGAGCACCTACCGTGTCAATAGGTCTGCCGCGAAAGATGCTTCCGTCCTTGCGAATATAAAAATGATATCCCATACCGCTCCAACCGTTTTTAAGGTGGCCTGAGTGAATACTTTCCACATCCCCCTCACCTGCACGGTGGTGGAGAATTATGTAGTCTGTGGAGGCTCGCTTTTCAAGACTTCCTTTCCAGAAAAAGTCGTTTTCGATTATGTTCATTATTTGATACCGCCTTTCTGCTCATCAACTGCTTTTGCGGCGATTTCAAGTCCTGTCGTTAAAAAAGACGGAACATCAACCCCAAGGGCGATTAAGTTTTCCAAAATTGAGCGTATTTCGTTTATAATGAAGGTCGCAAGGGTAAACCAGCCTAAAAGCCTTGTAAAAGAAAGGTCAAGACCGATGGTGCTTCCCATATTTTCAAAAGACAGGGCGATAAAAAAGGAAAGAGAAATAACAATCCAATACCCGACCTTTTTAATAATGCCAAGGAGTCCCTTTGCTGAGCTTTCTTTAAAGGAAAGCTTTGCTTTGATAATTCCTGTTACATAATCCACAAGGTTTAAGATTAAAAATGCGGCAAAGAGATACCAGAATCTCCCGAAGAGCGAAGATAAAAGGGCAACAGCCATTCCCCAGAGAGAGTTTGCCTTGCTAAGTAGTTTGTCCATAAGATGTCCTTTCTGATTTTAAAATACAGTTAAATATACAGTATAGCCTTCGTCCGAGCGGATATATAAATCCTTTGCAGAAGAAAGAGTTAAGATTCCGTCAACATACGAGAGTTTTACTGCCCCTAAGGTTGGAAATGAACAAGATTTTTGATTGAGATAAATCCTGCTTCCTCCAAGGGGAAAGGTCATATCGAATTGCTCATTCGCAAAGTTGTAAATGCCGAACAGTCCTTTGTCTTTTGATACAATAATAGCCTTTGAATATCCCTCGCCTATTTCCAGAGAGTAAAGAGGAGTTCCTGCGGGAATGGTTTTTTTGGGGATTCCCACAGAGGGACTTACCTCAATAACAGGATGGGCGCCATAGTTTGCGATTTTTGAAGATGCAAGAGCGCGCTTATCGTTTATCTGGCCGTCTTCAACAGTTGCAAGAAGAACATAATCTCTTCCGTCCTGAGGCAGTTCCTTTTCGCAAAGAGGAATATTCTGGTGGATTAAATCGCTGTAAATATAAACATAGTGCAGTTCCTTTCCTGAAACGGGAAGGATTTCGTCTGAAATAATGATATAGCTTCCGTCGGGCATAATTACTGTTCCGTTTCCGATTTTAACAGATGTTCTGTATTCGTCTGCCCAGAAAACTTCACAGCGGTTATCGGAAAGTGTTACACCGCTCTCTGCAACATTTAAGAAAATGTCATTGGGGGAGGAGGGAATAACCCCTGCCCCCGTGATTGCGGATAAAATCTCGTTTATGTCAAGATTTGAGTATGCTGTGTCGGATTTGAATTTGCTGATATAAGCCATTTATTTTACCTCCTTTAAAGTGGGATTTTCCACTGTTTTTAAATTGTCACGGTTTAAAACTATGTCCGAAACCTGACAAAGAGTTGTTTTAATTTTGTTGTTGGATTTATATTGGACCGTAACAAAGTCCCCCAAACTGTAATCTTTTGAAAAGCGGATGTTTTTAGGGGAAACGGAAAACTGCCGTTTTGCTGTAAGCTCAGAGAGGGAGTCAAGCCCTTCTTCTTTGGTAGAGCCACTTGAAATGCTGTACCATTTATATTTATTTGAAACTGTCGTATCGGGGACATAAACATAAATCGGGTCAGGAACAGAATGGCTTTTCCGCCATTTTCCATCTTCGCTTTTGCAGTAAATATAGTCCCCATTCTCCCAGGTATAATCGAATCGGGTTACACCATCACCTGCATTTGTTACGCGATAACACTTTCCGAAATTTGCAGGGCGGTTATTCAGAAGACTGGGAGAATTATTGTATACATTCCAGGTGGAAATAACAGGGAAATGCATTTGATAGGAGAAGGAGTTTGAAAGGTCAAGAAGGTCTTTTTCTGTTGTAAAGCTTTCCAGAGTTTCTTCGTCCTCGCATATATATAAATCCATATTCTCTCCCTTTAAAATATCAAGATAAAACTTGCTGTCCTCATGTGAAAAGCGGACAGAGTGTCCGCCGTTTGCCTTGTCAAGAACAGCTTTAAGGGAGTCGGAAAGAAGAGTAACACGATTTGATTCAAAGGATGACGATTCAGATAAATCAGCCACATTCCCCAGAGAAATATCGCACCCATATGAGCTTTTAAGAAGTGACTGGGCTAATGTCTTGGCAGAGCCTGAAAGGGATTGCGGGGGAACAATCATTTTTGATAAAAGCCAGGATAAAGAACGGCAGTAAATGGTAAAATCCTCTTCGGCTTTATGACCGATGACAATATCCTGAAAAATGCCGTCCTGCTCTAAAATGAGATAGTCTTTCTCAGCTATGATGCAGGAGAGAGGGTCCTGAGTATCAATATGGAACTCGGAAGAACCTATATCGTTAAAAGATAACTTTCGGTAAGAAGAAATAACCTTGTCGGACATTCCAAGCTCATTTCCTTCGAAGTCATAAAGGAAAAGTTCCATTTAGTAAACCCCCTCTATGTATTGATTTTCATAAGTAAGAGAGGCGGAGAGAACATTTCCTGTGCTTAAATTGTTAAGGATAATTCTGTTTTCTCCCAGCTCTAAATAAAAGTCGGAAAGGCTTGAATTTTCATCACGGAAGGGAAGAAGATTAACTCCCAGACTGCTTTTTAAATACCGTCTTCCCAGATCTGAACGGGGGTCGAAAGATATAGTGAGAGTTTCTCCGTCGGTTAAAGCATAATTAAGGCAAAAACGCTGAATTATCTCGCTTGGAGAATCAGGCTTAACTCTTAAAAGCTCAATTCCGTTTGAATTGTCGGAATTTCCGAAAGAGTATATGGTAAAGGTCGGATATGCAGGGGTATCTCCCGTGTTTAAAAGAAGCAAGTTATTGTTTTTTGCACCCCATACAGTCGGGGTATCCAGATTCCATTTTCCGCTCTCCTCATTAAAACTGATATTTTTTACAGTTTCATAGCAAGGAAGGGAAACGGACTGAGTATCGAAAAAATAAGGATTGTCACAAATGAATTGTGCCACAAATGAGCGGGAGCGTGAGCTGTTTTGGGTAAAGGAATCTATCCTGACCTGATTTACATTAATTCTTCGGCAAGAGGCGTCAAAATAGGTGTAAAGAGTCCCTTCTTTTGATAAAACTTTGTAAAGCTTTGCCGTAAGGGAAGAAGTGTCCTTTCCTGAAATATCAAAGGACATAGAGATTGTTCGGGGAACAAATCGGGAAGAGAGAGTTCTCTGCCCGTCAAAATCAAGATATTCCCGTGTCTGATATTTCTTTTCAGGAGTACCAAGCCCGACAATTTCGCGGATTGAAAAATCGGAGAGACCACCGGAGAAGGTAAGCTCCCCTAAGTCGTTTTTATAAACAATATATGACATATTTATTGCCCCCTTAATCTGGCCTGAGTGGTTGCATTTTCCCAGGCAGTTATTTGTTCAAAAGTTGAGTCTTTGGAAGAACCTACCGTAAAATTCTGGTTATAGGTAACATTTGCAGCAGGGGTTGCGGTGTTTCCCGAAAGACTAAAAGAATAGGACGGAGATGCAAGAGAAGAGTTGAAAGACGAAATCATACTCCGCACACTTTCAAGCTGTTTTTCAAGATTTTTAACAAAAGCATATCCGAAGTTTTCGGCGGAGATAGTTCCGCTTAATGTAAAACTTTCGGGAATCTCAAAACCTAATTTTTCCAGCTCAGCTTTCATATACGATGCGGTTTTATCAACTGCAAGAGTAAAATCTTCTGAGTAAAGCTCGGAAGAAATTCTTTGAGTAAGATTTTGATTTTCCGAATATCCGCTAACAACTCTCGTAAAATCTGCGTCAGAAGAATTAAGCAAAAGGGACGCAAATTTACTCCCTTCTGTAACTGACATATCGGAAAGCTGGGACAAAAATCCGCTCATTAAAGAGGTGTCAAAGCCGCCCCCTTTAAGTCGTTCCTTGATGCTGACAATAGCCTTGTAGTAATCCATAAGCTCACGGTTTGCAGCGGAATAATCGTTTAGCATATCATAGCTCAAAGTACTGCCGTTTTCCCCGCCGCCGTAGACATTAAAATGTGAGTAGGTGTAATCTTTGTGAGCGGAAAGCTTTTTTAAAAGCTTTTCCTGACTGTTTAAAACCTTTTCGATATTTTCTTCTGCAACCTCTGCAAGAGAGGCGTAAATATCCTTGATTTCGGCTTTAAGAGCAGTCATAATTTTCTTCTCTTCTTTTGTAAGATTTTTAAGAGAAGCAATGTAGCTTAAATTATAGTTTTTTTGAAGTTTTAAAAGTTCCTCGTTCTTTTGTCTTTCAATTTCAATTTCCTCTTTTGCCGTGTTTGCCTTTTGAGCGTCAGTGTTGTATGGCATAAAATCAACTCCTTAAAAAATTTTGCCGATTTCCTCTGACATACGGGGCGAAACCGAAGGAAGTCGGTAAAGGCGTTTTAGTTTGCGGATAAAACGCTTTTGGTCTGTGTCTTTGATTGTGGATAAATCCATAGTCCTTATTTTAACAATCTCTGTAAACTTGCAGGAATCAAGAGCAAAAAATAAAGCTAAAAACCTCCACCAATGAAGACGGGCGGAGGTTAAATCTATGCCGTATTGGGAAAGAAATGCGGCATAAATAAGTCCGCCGTCATGGGAGAAAGAAAAAGCTGTGTTGCCGCCTTTCCCTTTTCTCTCATTACCTGAGGGAAAAGGGACTAAAAATTCTCCTATTGACTTAATAGCTTCATCAATAGATGACGGCAAGACAGAAGAAGTAAAGATAAGAGAAAAGATTTTTATGATTTTGTCGGCAGAGGAGATATTTTCCTCTGAAAATATCTCCGAGATTTTCATCCATACGCGAAAGTCGGTATTGATTTCATATTCCCTGCCTGAAATTAAAAGAGAAGTTGGATGTGGCTGGGTAATAAAACCTATCATAAAGCCACGAAGGAGCAGGTTTCCCAGTTATCATTTGTTGTTGCAGTGCCAACGATTCTTTTGCCGTTTGCATAGAATGTTCCGCTGTAATCATAAGCGGTAGAGTCGCTTCCCTCTTTGTCAGGGACAACCGACCACTGACGAAGAGATGCAGTAAATTCATCTCCGCTGTTGTTGGCAGTGTCAACAAAAACAATATTTACAATGGCGCTGTCTCCAACAAGCTCATTGTCGGTAATGTTAACAATAATCTGATGGGATGCGTTTTCGTTGTCATAGTCAAAGCTGTATGAAACGGATGGAGCATAGCTGACAACATCGTTGCGCTTAAAGTCCTCGTCAATGTACTGACGGGAGTAGTTAACAGGGTTTTTACTTACTGAAAATTCAGTAAAGTTTTTAAGTCTGTGATAAGTTACTTCCTCGCCGCTTGTGACAGCTAAGAAAGCAAGTTTTTCACTTCTTTTAAGTTTACTCATAACAAAAAACCTTTCTGTCCGCAAGTATTAAATTTACCGTATGTGCGGACTGATACGGATTATCTGGTATATGTGAAACGGCAAAGGATTTCAGTCTCCGCAAAAGAGGGAGAGATGGAAACCTTTCCGCTGTTTAAAATGGATAAAGAAACGGGGGAGAAACCATCCCCCAAAGCTGGGAGAGAGGCAGGAGAAGCTACCGACTCAACCCAGGAAGAAAAGGAAGAATAAAATGAAGAAAAGTTGTTTTCACGGCTTAAAGGCTCTCTTAAAACAAGCTTAAAAACGGTCTGACAAAGAGCCCCGCCGTCAGTATAGGGTTTTAAAATCGGATTTTCTGAAACAGAGAAAATACCGACAGATGAGAGGGAAGGAGAAAGATAGTTTTGCATGATGGTTTTTCCCGAAAGGACGGGACAAGAAGATAAAAAATCTGAAATAATATCAAGAAACATAAAATCCTCCTATTTAGGCACAAATAATTTTAAGATGTGGGTTTGTGCCGAAAGTATTTACGCAAAAAGCGGTAACTTTAAGACAAAGTGAAGAGGAAGGAATGTCTTCCGTTCCCTTGCCGATTAAAACATAGTCCCCTAAGGCAATTTTTGTTTTTGCATAGTCAGGAATTCTGATTACCGCTCGGGTTTGGGGAGAAAAGGCAGTAGGGTTTTGGGAGGAGGAAACACTGCGGTATACAAAAGCGCAGGGAAAGTATGAACGAATCCAGCTTTCTTTTTCCTCGTCATAGTGATAAAGGGTAGCGGATGAATTAGTAAGCATCAGATTTCCCCCTTGAATAAAATGTCTGTCTCTCCTAAATAAAGGCTTAAAATTTCGGAAATTTCAAGCTTTAAAGAATCAGCGTCGTATGTAGCGCTGTAACCGTCTGTGTTTTCGCTTTTGACTCCTCTTTGAGAGCTTAAACGAAACAAAAGCTCGGCGATTTCGCAAAGGGCAAAGGATGCTTTGTCGGAGTATTCAGAAGGGATTTCTCTCCCCCCTGAATATAAAGTAAGGTATGCCTTTGCACCTGATAAATATCGGTTAAACTTTTCAGGGGGGATTTTATCTCCCCCGAAAGCTGATTTATAAAAGCCGTAGTTCATAAGCTAAAACTTAGGCTTCTTCTTTTAAGAAAGAAGCAAGAACAACCTTTGATGCGTTGGATAAAGCAACAGTATAGAATTTATCGGCGGAAACAGCAGTTGTACGGGAGAGAGTATTTCTCTGAGTTTCAACATTTGTGTCACGCTTTAAATAAATTGTAAGAGCAGGAGCATCGTCCTCGTCGCCCTTTTCCTGAAGCTTGATAATCGGGTTGATGTAGTGAGTTCCTTCATCATTAAGCTTAACTTTCTTGGACATAACGATACGGATATTGGCAATCATACCAACTTCACCGTATAAAACAGTTTCGCCTGTGTATTTGTCGGCAGAAATGAAGAGTTCGCTCTTTCGAAGCTGTGTCATCTGCTTCGGATGAACAAACATAACCTTTTCAGAGTTAAGCTCCTCTTCAAAAATATCAACGGCATCAATAATGTCGTTATAATTGATTGTGTTTGCGCTTTCGTAAGAAAGAGTTCCTGTAAGAAGAGCGTCCATAGCGTCAGAGTCAACCTTAGATGCAATAGCCTTTGCAATCTGAGTGTTTGCCTCGCCGACTGGGTTGCCGTAACCGGCTAAAACAACTTCGTCTGTAAGCTCAACAGCCTTCATTGCTTTTTTGATTGTAACTGTTGTTGAAGTCGCTGTAAGAGTTGAAGCCTGTGCCTCTTCTCCTTCGCCAACAAATTCAGCGTCGCCGATGTAAGCATACTGAGGAACAGTAATAGTGTCGCCCGGGACACCAACTAATGAGTCGTCAACCTTAGCAAAAGGAGTAACAACAATCTTGTTTTCGATTTTAGCAGAAATCATATCCGCCATAACCTGTGGATTGATAATATCTGAAATAGTGGTCATAGCCATAAATATACCTCTTTTCTTAATATTTAGCCTTTAAGTTCGTTATATAAGGCAGGGTTTTTTGAAAAAAGACTGACTCTCTGCGCGTATGGCATAGCGTCAAAATCTTTCTTTGTAATCTGGTCGCAAGATTTTGCCTTTCGTGAAAATTTAGGAACAGTAGCCTCCTCTTCAAAAAGGAAAGGATTTTCTTCTCGGATGAGGTCAATCTGCTCTGAAAGACCTGAGTATTCGCCATTTTCGCATATGACGGAATTAAAGTCAAGAAGTGACTTTAAAAGCTCAGGGTTCTTCGCCTTGGTCTTTGAAAGTTCGCTTTCAATGTACTCGGAAAGCTTGTAGTTTTCAAGCTGGGTAAGGCCCTCTTTTTCTCCACGGGCAAATTCGTTTTCCAAAAGAGACTTAACCTCATCTAAAATGACAGAGGCAGTTTCCTCCGAAAGACCTAAGTTAGTTAAAAATTCAATGTTCATACAGACTCCTCCATAGAGTTTAATGTAGATTTTGCAGTTTCTTCATCCTCGCCGAAATACCACATACGCAGTTCGTGAGGGAGAAGAATTTTTGCATTCAGAAGTTCAAGCTTTTCAGCAAATTCAGTTTTTCTGTCAGCGATAATACTGTCGTCAAAATCAAAGGAGATGGAATATTCTCCCTCCGGAGCAAGCTTGTAAAGAGAAACAAAGCTGTCAAGACATTCCATAAGAGATGTTAAAGCATTTTTGAATGCAATCTGAATATCGCAGACAGTGGCATAACTTCTATGCTTTGATGCACGGATTTCTTCGGCAGTGCGGTCCTTTAAAGTCTCGTCTGAAAGCGTTCCATAAGAGAGACCGCAGCCAAATTCAATCTTTTTAAGGATAGCGTTAAAGCCTCTTATAATGTTGGCGTCGCGGATAGTCGGCGACCAGTCGTGGAAGAGGTCCTCGTCAGAAGATAATGCGCGGTAAAGCCTCTTATCAGGGATAATCATATTTCCGTTTTTATCCCTTATGAAAGCCGTGCGGTCAAGATAAAGTGCTCTCTCTCCGCTTTCAAATTCCCAAAGAAGTCGGGAATATTGCTCGTCCGCATCTTTTATAAGTCCGCAAACCCCGGCAAAAATTGAAACTCCCAAAGGAGAATAAGGGTCAACGGTGTTGGAACAAGGCATTTTAAAGTAAGCAAAAAGAGGAGACGAAAGTCCCTTAACCCGAGTAAGCGCCTCAATTTCACGCCACTCCAAAACCTCGCTTAAAGGGATTTCCTTGCCTAAATCGGAAAGAGTTGTGCTTTTAAAAGCTCTGTTTTCGATTATGTAGCAGTCATCTTCAAAGCGGTGGTATTCAAGACGGGTAAAATAGGTACTGTCTGTGGTAATTTTGTCAATAAAAACTGCCGACATAAGCCTTCCCGAATCGTCAAAGGAAACAGGGATAAAGCTCTGCGGCTGTATAAAATCAATTATGACTTTATCCCCCACAAAGCAAGGCTTGAAAATAATTCCGCCCAAGGCGGCGGCAAGCTCAACATACTGACGCTTACCCACTAAAAACTTCTGATAAATACTGTTTAAAAAGTCTGCCCTCTCGCTTCCTGAAACAGAAGATGCCATATCGACAGTAACAAGACGGGATAGCTCAGAGACAATCCCTGACGGAAGGTTAAGGCAGTGTACTTTCTCGCTCTGCCAGGGCGGAATGTTTTGATACATATCCATCCAGAGAGAAAGAGCATCAGACATAGAGTCGGAGGAGGGAATATTAAGATTAAACACAGAGGAAACAGTTGTTTTTGTGTTAAAGGGCGTAGCCTTTTTAAGAAAATTATTGAAAAAATTCATAATGTCCTCCTGAAAAAAGTGAAGGAGTCCTACCAGTTAAGTCGCCTTAAAACTGAGTAGGAGAAATAACGCAAATCGTCAAGAGCATGGTCGTTTTCTTTAATGACGGAGTCAGAGTTTTGAGTTGGGTCCCAACGATAGGATAAAAATTCATTTATAATTCCCTGACAGCTCTTATGGAATTTAAGATGCCCTCCTGAGAGGAGAGAGGAAGTATAGCGAATTCCGTCCAAGACGGAGTTTGAAGCTTTTCTGACCGAAAAGAAGCCGTGTCTTTTTATACAAGCGATAAAAGAAGCGGCGGAGGGGTCAATGATAACTGCCGAAACGGGATAACCGTCCGACAAGGTTAAAAGCTCATTGTAATATTCCTCGTCGGTTAAGATTTTCCCGTCTCGTCCGCTGTGATAGAATTCCTTAATGCGATATGCGGTTTTAGCAAAGCTGTCAATACACCAAAGTCCCATAGAGCAAGGGTTTAATGTGCCATAATCAATGGAAATATAATATTCTCCGCTTAAAGGAGGCTCATCAAAAAGATGCTCCTTCGGGTTAAAGAATGGGTAGACAAGTCCCTCTGACGCCGCCCACTTCCCCAAAATGTACCTGTCGTAGAAAACCGAGCCGAGATATTCCCGCTTTATGTTTTCTTTGACGGACATAGGGAGATACGGGTTGTCGTCAATGGTGTATTCCTGATAAAAAATATCCGCATCGCTGTCAATGAATTTTTTAAACCAGTGGTTGGGAGATTCAGGGTTGCAGGTCCCGTCAAAAAGGCTGTATTCCTTGTCAAGACGGGATTTGAGCATATTAAACACATCAGGACTCCAAGTAACAACCTCATCGCCATAGCAGTATTTGATACTGGCTCCGCGAAGTCGGTCAACGGAGGATATGGAATCTGCCCCAAGACAGTATACCGTTTCGCCGAAAAGAGTGGCGGTGTTGTTTGCTCTTATATCGGAAACCAAGAAGTTACCCCATATGCTTTGCATTGGCTGGATAACATTTCTTGTAAGTGAGCCCCGTGTGTTTCCGAGAAGAACAATAAGACCGTCCTTTCCTTTCATAGAGCGTATACGCTTTGGAATAACGAAATAATCCATATAAGTCTTCCCTGAGCGTGTTGCCCCTGATTTAATGTTCCAGCGGTGGTTGGCATTTAGGAAATAGTCAAGCTGTTTTTGGGAAAAGGACATCAGATAACCCCTTTAATAGATTTTAGAACATTGTCTAATTTTGTGAGAACTTCATCAGCTGAGCTATTGTCCTCTCCTAAGGTGTTTCGTATTTCCTTGTATGCCGAAACATCGCCGCTGCTAAGAGCCTTAGAACAAAGAGCATAACACAGTCCCAAACGGAAGGTTATCTCCTTTTCTTTAAAGCCAAGGTTTATGAGCTTATCTCTGACTTCGTCGTTGTCGATTGGCGTATTCATAAGCTTAGAGATGCAGTCCCTAAGCTTTATGCGTGCCATAAGCATCACACTCCTCGCTGTATCTATAAGGAGACAGATATGGTAATTTGTGCCATAGGACATAAAAAGACACAGTCAAAATTGACTGTGTCTTTATTTAATATTCAAATTTAAAATCTGTTAAGTTTTTGTTGTTATCTATTGTCCTATCAGAAAACTTCTCGTAAAGAGGTTTTCTCGTTTTCTCCATTTCCGAAAGGTCTCTGCCTTGTGAAAGAGGCCGTCCCTCTTTGGATAAAAGGGAGACATCCCTTAAAACATGATAGACAATTCCGTTTTGCTTTAAGGAGTAAAGGTTTTCCTCTCTTGTAACAACTCCCCCTCCGGTTGAAATAACCTTTCCGGTATTACTGCAAAGGGCAAGAGTAATCTTTTTCTCAATCTCCCGAAAATAGTCCTCTCCGTGCTTTTCGAAAATCTCAGGAATGGTCATATCAGCTTCTTTTTCAATCTCTTTATCAATATCAATAAATTCGCGGCTTAGTGATGATGCAATTTCTTTTCCCAAAGTGCTTTTCCCACACCCCGGCATCCCGATAAGGACGACATTCTGAATGCTCTTTAAAAGGTTTTCATAAATTTCATCAGCCTTTTCCTTGGGAAGCTCCTCCCCCGTAAAAATCTCAAAAGCCTTTTTCGCCTGATAAACAAGCATATATAGTCCGCCGCTGGCAGGAATGTTAAGCTCTTCTGCCTCAAAGATAAGCTTTGTTTTAAGAGGGTTGTAAACTACATCCAAAACGCCCTGACACGACGGAAAATCTTTAAGAGAGATGAGAGAGTCCCCATTGTTTGGATACATCCCGACAGGAGTTGTGTTAATAATAATCTCCGCATCATTCCATAAGGAAATATTGTCGTAGGAGTACTCCCCATTTCTTGAAACTGTAATAATTTCACGGGCACCAAGGTCGGAAGCAACCGCCTTTGCGGTAAGGGAAGTCCCCCCCGAGCCTAAAATGGCAACCTTTCTGCCACTGAAATTAATATCAGCCTTTTTTGCCATAGCTAAAAAACCATCATAATCGGTGTTATAGCCGTAAAGCCGTCCGTCTCTTTTGATAACAGTATTAACACTGCCAATCTTTACGGCAGACGGTGCAAGACAGTCGCATAAGAACATTATATCCCTCTTATAAGGAATAGTAACATTAAAGCCTTTATATTCAGGATTTTCAATGAAAGCTTCAAGCTCATCCTTTTTTAAAGGAACAAGGTCATATTCGTATTTCCCCATAGCCTCGTGAATGATTTTTGAAAAGCTGTGGGAAAGCTTCTCACCGATAAGTGCAAATTTCATAATAAGCCTCCCTTACAGTTCAGAGTAACTGCCGAGGAAAACGGCGTTGTTTTCTTTATTAAGTTCAGAGATGAGAGATAAAACCTTTTCTGAGAAAACAGATGCCTCAACATCAAAATAGAAAAGATATTCAAAATCGCTTCCCAGAGTAGGCCTGCTTTCAAGCTTGGTTATGTTAAGATTAAGAGCCGCAAATTTAGAGATAAGTCCAAAAAGTGAGCCCGGCTCGTGAGGAAGAGAGAGCATAAGACTGATTTTATTTGAGCCATTATAAATTTCAAGGTCCTTTGAAATACAGATAAAACGGGTATAGTTGTATTCTGAATTGGCAATGGATGTGCAAAGAGGGGTAAGATTATAAAGCTCAGCACACTCAACAGAAGAAATGGAAGCGGAAGAAATGCTTCCGGACTCTGAAACCGCCTTTGCCGCCATAGCTGTATTTTCGCAGATATGTACTCGTATATTAGGGTGCTTTTTAAGGAAAGAAGAGCATTGCCCAATTGCCTGCTCGTGGGAATATATGTCAGTAATATCTTCAAGCTTTGCGCCCTTTTTCCCTAAAAGATTATGCCCGATTTCAAGCTTTATCCCTTTAACAATGAAGAAATTATGATTTCTCATAAGGTCATAAACCGAATTGACAGAGCCGTGCAAACAGTTTTCAATAGGCAAAATTCCGTATTTACATTCGCCATTTTCAATAGCTGAAAAAACATCCTCAAAGGTCTTATAAAAAGAAACCTTTGGACCAGCAAAAATTTTATTGCAGGCAAGATGTGAGTATGCTCCATAGGTTCCCTGACAAGCAACGGTAGCAGAGGATGGAAGAGCCTCTTTAACATCTGAAAGAGCCTCTTTTATCTGAGAAACGCAGGAGGAACTGTCCGCTCCTTTTCTTGTCGCCTGATAAGAACGGCTCAAATTCATCATAACGGAAAAAAGAATTTTAGAATAGGGGGCAAACTCCTCCCCTGATTTTTCTGCCATAAGGTCTAAAATCTCTTTTTCTCTGTCCTTTTGCAAAATGGGCATATTATTCTTTTGTTTATAGTCAGCAACAGCATTGGAAATTTCCATTCTCTTTAAAAAAAGGTCAAGAATTTCATTATTGATTTTATCAATCTGTGCTCTGCACTGGTTAAGGTCCATACTTTTCATCTCCAAAATTAAAGTAAAAGGTCAGCAATTGCAATGGCCGCCGCAGACTCAATGCAAGGGAGCGCGCGGGGAACAATGCAGGGGTCGTGTCTGCCTGTAATTTCAAGGGTGGTTTCTTCCATTTCACTAAGGTCAACCGACTGTTGTGCTTTTGCAATTGACGGGGTAGGCTTGAACGCCGTACGGAAGATTATGGGCATCCCAGAGGAAATTCCTCCTAAGATTCCGCCGTGATTGTTCGTCTTCGTCTTTATCTCGCTATCTTCAATTACGAAGGGGTCATTAACCTCACTGCCCCGAAGCTTTGACGCTTCAAAACCAAGTCCAAACTCAATTCCTTTAACGGCACCGATTCCAAAAACAGTACTTGCAATTTTATTTTCAATTCCGTCAAATATCGGATTGCCGACTCCCGTTGGAACGCCTAAAATCGCACATTCGATAACGCCCCCAACCGAGTCAAGATTTTCCTTTGCCGAAAGAATTTCCTGTTGCATTTTCTCTTTAATATCAGCATTTAAAACAGGAAAATCAGCAGAGGAAGAAGCCTCGGGAGAAATGGGGTTAAACGGTTTATCCTCTATATTTCCTATTGAATAAATGTGGCTCAAAATTTCAATTCCGCGCCGTTTTAAAATCTGAATGAAAATTCCTCCTGCAACGCAAAGAGGAGCGGTAATCCGTCCTGAGAAATGCCCACCACCACGAGGGTCTGAAAAACCGCCATAGCGGGCAAGTGCAGTGAAGTCTGCATGACCGGGACGGGGAATATCAGGATTATAGTCGCCTGAACGGGTATTGTTGTTTTCGATTATTGCACAAAGGGGAGTGCCCGTTGTCATTCCGTTATATAAGCCTGAAAGGAATTTAACGGTGTCAGCCTCTTTTCTCGGGGTGGAATAAGGGTTATTCCCTCCCTGACGGCGAAGCATAAAGCTGCGAAGAGCCTCCTCGTCAATTTTTTCTCCTGATGGAAGATTGTCAATAAGAACGCCGATTGCCTCTCCGTGAGACTCTCCGAAGATTGAGATTTTAATTTTTTCTCCTATTTGTGATGACATTGGTAAATACCTCCCGTGCGTTTAAAATGGGTAAAAAAGTCAGGAAAAGACTTATCTATTGCCTCTGCATTTGTAATGGTAACGGCATCTTTTGAGATTACGGACGCAA
>JAZOAF010000089.1:0-7161 GCA_045595345.1 Clostridia bacterium
TAAAACAGCATTTCCAAAGGAACCTGTCCCACCTGTTATGAGTAAAGTTTTATTTTTAAATGTAGACATAATACTCCTCCATAAATCTACCTTTTTAGTCTAGCAATCATCCTTTCACCTATATAATTTGGGTGAAAGGTGATTAGTTGTAAAACTCAGGAGCGAGTTTTAATGTTTTGAAGAATTCATAGTCATGAGCGAATATAACCTTCGCATTATACTTCTTCTGTAATTCTCTTACCTTTTCAATAGACTTAAAGTAGGAAAGACTATCATATAAAAGACCGGATGCTTTAGCAGGTGGTCCGTAAATTTCTTCTGTGTAGATACAATCCTGAGGAAGGATATATGTGTTTTCATCAGCTTCAAGGAGAATACCTAAAAGATTTGGAGTATGTCCCGGAAGAGACAGTAAAGTAACGCCCTTGGCAATCTCTGTATCCTTATCAACTAAAATATAGTTTGCTTCTACTTCACAGTCAGCCTTAACATATCCACCGTGTGTTAATGGGTTTGGATTTTTATGAACCTGAACCTGAGCCATCTCAAAGTCTTCCTTCGGAACATAAATGTCAGCGTGTGGGAATAAATGTAATCCGCCTGCGTGGTCTAAGTGCATATGGGAAATTACAACCTTTTTAATATCCTCAGGCTTAACACCAACGAGTGCTAACTGATTTTCAAGGCGCTCTTCTTCCTTCTGATAAAGAGGATAAATTTCCTGTAAGTTCTTTGGCCAGTAGCCTTTCATAGCGTCGGGGTGGCTTCCTGTATCATATAAAATCCAGCCATCTTCTGACTCGATTAAAAAGCTCATTACAGGAAGTTTAATCCATTTGTTTTCAACCTTCGGGTTGCTGTATGTACCGATTGTACTGCAAGCAACAACATTATTCTTATCTGTTTCCAGGTAACCTGTGTTTAAAATGTAAAATTTCATTGCTTTTCCCTCTTTTTTATATATATTTTTTTGCTATTTCAATAGCATTTTTACAATCCTGATAGAAAACCAAAACAAGATTTCCGCAATCTTCGTTTACGCTTTCCTTGTATATTGCCCAACAGGTGTAGTACCAATAGTGAATGGCTCTGTAACACACCCAATGGCGGTATTCGCTCTCTGTTGGTTTACGGCCGTAATAGTACTCTAAGTACTTCATTAAATCAGATTCTCTGAACTCGTAATTGCCCAGAAACGGAAAGTCAAAAGCTACATCGCCGTATCCTGTGAATTCCCAGTCAATAAGCTCAAAACCGCTATCTGAAATCAGGCAGTTATTAGAGTTAAGATTGCCGTGGCAGATTGCCTTTTTGAAATTATCTTTTTCTAATGTTTTGCTGATTTCGTGTACTGCTTCTCTTGTTTTTGAAAAAATATCAAAAAGGTTGTCCTTGTTGCTGCAAGCAAGATTTAACAGTCTGTCCGACTCTGCAATCGGGTCGAATGCAAGTTCTGCTTGCTTATCAGATGAAACCTCATAATCGTGCAGTTTTCTTACTCTTTGAGCAAGGCTTTTTAGTTCCTCGTCCTTTTCCTTATTAAGAGGATGGGCATTTTTAACAAACTCAGATAACTTATGGCCTTTTTCGTCAATATAAACCAGAGTTTTATCAATACCCAATTCTTTTGCCAGAGTATTTACAAAAGTTTCTTTCTTTCGGCTGACGATGTTTTTACCGCTAACGCCCGGATATCTGTAAACATACTCCTTGTCGTTAACAGTAACTTTAAATGTGATATTGGAGTGGCCTGCCTCTAAAACATCAACGCTGCTGATTTCATCAACGCTTTTACAATTAAGTTCTCTGTAGATATTTTCTACTATTTCAGAGCTGACACTGTTTACAAATAAAACATCAAGTGTTTTAAGCGAATTAAGGTCGTCAAATTCGCATACCATTCCATTGTCAAAGAATTTACTGTATAAATCAAGTTCTTCCAGATGCTTAGCAAAAAATTCTTCCCAGAAGAGAGATGCTACTCTGTATTTATCAATTTCTTCTTCCATTAAAGCTACTATTGAAGAAGAGAAATCTTTATCAAAATACGCAAGGCCGTGAATACATTCGCCCTCGTCTGCCCCTGCAACCAGTTTTGTTATTCTGCCTTTGGAATTTTTAGAGATAACAAATTTATCTTTTGCATTTTCAAGATAAGCAGTTGCGTGATATGCCATATATTCATACTTCGAGAAAGGATTTTCCTTATAATAATAATCGCAGGCACAAACATATGTATTTTTAAGGTTCTCTCTTGCAAGATACAGTGAATATACATTATTTTTATCAAGGCGGGGATTTCCGATAAGTGTTACCCCGAACTTTTCTTCAAGATAAAAATACATTTCCTTTTTATAACCTACAACAACATAAATGTCATCAATTCCCGCTTCTTTCATCTGCATAATCTGGCGTTCGATAAGCGGTACACCGTCAACTTTCAAGAGTCCCTTCGGAGGAGCATACATTGTATCTTTATTGATACCAGCAGCCAAAATAACAGCGTTGTCTACTCTATAATCTGCCAGTTCCTTTGGCTCTACTCCTGTTTCGCAAAACTGTTTTTTCAGTGATTCAAAGATCTCCTTATTCATAAGAACCTTCATCCTCCTTCTGTTTTAAAATACATTCCATCAATGCAATATCTGTTTTTTCAGTTATCTTTATATTCCCTGGCAAAGCCTTTGAGAAAAAGACTTCGTTACCGTATGCTGCAAATATTGCAATAGGATATGATTCACATTCTTTAAGTTCCCCGTTTCGGTATTTTTCTAAGGCAGCAGCGAGCTTTCCGTAAGAAAATGACCAAGGGGTTGAGGTCAGCATAAGTGACTCTCTGCGGTACTTTGATGAATGGGTTCTGTCCTCTCCCACTTCAAACATACAAAGGGGGCACTTTCTTGCCGGAATTCCCGAGCCGTGTATTTTACAAACACGGATAGAATCTTCAATTTCTTCCGGCGAAATGAATGGTCTGTCAGCAGAGGTTACAAGTATAACATCCTCGTTTTTGCAAACATCTTTTATGGCGTCCATTCCGTTTATACAGGAATCAATAAAATCTTTCCCGCCCTCAACTATTAATTTAACCTTAGTTATATTATAATCTTTGCAGTATTTTTTTGCAAGTTCAATATGGGATGCCACGCAAACCAGAACAATCTCATCTATATTTTCATCCTTTTGGAAAATTTCCAAGGTATATACCAGAATAGGTTTTCCCAGAACCTCTATAAATTGTTTAGGAATGCCTGCTCCAACTCTTGCACCTACGCCTCCTGCAAGAATAAGGGCATAGTTCATATTTTATCCCTCCCTGTCTTTTTATTCTTTATTACGCTGACGATAAACTCACATACTCTCTTAGAAGAATCTGCGTCCTGATACTCATTGGACAAGTTTTTAATTTTAGTTCTCTCTTCTTTTAATACATCCTGTCCTTTTGCAATTCTTTCTATGAAAGCACAAAAGTCATCTGCATTATAAATTTTTTCACCGCCGGAATATACCATATCAGGGTCCAGTGCAAATCTGCCATTAGCCTTATATTCCTCATAGTCTTCCCACACAAGACCGATAGGCTTGTCTGTTAAGAGATAGTCATAATAAACTGAGGAATAGTCTGTTAAGAGCGCATCGCTCAGGCTCATCATCTGATAAGAAGTAATATTATTTTTTTCAAAAAAGCTATCATCAATAATCATAAGATTGGAAAGATTATTGTTTTTTATGTAGCTTACATCTTGCATAAAATGAGGCTTTAAAACTATAAGAGTGTCGTTTTCTTTTGCAAAAGCATTAAGCTTTTGGGCAGACGCTTTATTATCTATAATAGGGAGCGTAACCGAGCTTTTCCATAAATTAAATCCGTTTTTGTGTTGTCTGAAAGTTGGATACCAGATTAAAAGTTTACTGAATTTACATCCAAACAACTTTTCTCTGTCTATACCGCTATTTTTTAACAAATCATCATTTCTTGGATAACCAAGAGTAATCATTTTTGTTGCATCGGATAAGTTATAACCATATTTTGCTGCTTCTTTAAACATATCTGCCTGAATTAAGATATAGTCCAAATCTGTTGTCGCTTCATAAGAGCCTTTCGTATTTTTAGACTTACTGCCGTGGCAAAGATAAAGAGAAGTCTGGTTATCTCTGACCTTTTTAAAGCCTGTTGTATTGCAGAAAATAAACATTTTTGTTCTTGCCTTATAAAACATCCATTTCAATCGTATAAAAGGACTGCCGTTTATTCTGAGGGTGGGGTATTTATATATCTTATCCTCCGCTCTTGTTGAAACCCATATCTTTTTATACTCAGGCAATATATTATTATCAATCATATATTTATAAACCGCCATAGTATTATCAGAGTAGTTGGGTTTACTTTCAAAAATCAATATATTCTGCTTGAATAATGAACAAAACCAGATAAATAACTTTCTAAGCACTTTTTTTCCTCCTTAACCCGCTTATCATAGAAAGAACATATTTAAAACTCGGGTTTTTAAATATGATACTCAAAAGAACATATACCGCCGCTCCACATATAACTTGAATGACAAGCTTTAATAGGAGATTCACACTAAGTCCTCCTACAAACATTACAACAGCCATCATTATAACAGACAGCAACAGATTAGGCAGAATGTCAGATATGATATACCTGTATTTATATCCTATAAGCCTTTTGTTCGGTAAAAAGTTACATACAGTAGCAATGAGAGTCGTAACAATAACCGACATTGCAAGCCACTGAGGACTGTTTGTAAAGAAAACAAACAGTGCGATTACTATGAAAAATGATACTTTCTTGATTATTTCAAGTTTTAAGATTATATCGCTTCTACCAATGGCCCTTATGGTTTGGAGATTTCCCGTCTGCAATATGTTGAACATATATGAAACAGAGAATATTTTAATATAAGGAACAACTGGAAGCCATTTTTCAGTCAGGAAAAGCAACACAAAATTTTCCGAAACTGCAACAAACCCTAAAAGCACGGGAAAAACAATATATGAGGAAACTCTCATAAAGTTTCGCGATATTCCAAGGACTGTGTCAAAATTTGTCTGCACCTTTGATATTACAGGGAATAAAACCGCCGACAATGTATTGCAAATTGAATTATTAAGCGTAGCAGGAAAGCTTCTTCCTTTATTGTAAAAAGCCAAATCCGCTCCTGAATACTTAACGCCCACTATGAGTGGCTTTAATTCATCATAAATTATACTGATTATAGATGCGGCGAAAATCTTGGAGCCGTAACTGAACAATCCTTTAAACCTTGAATAAGAAAATTTTACAGAAATCTTCATTTTTGTTAAAGCAATAAGGATTATGGTGTTAATAAGTCCGCTTGACATTTGCTGAGCCACCAATGCCCATGCACCTGCCCCGCTTTTCGCAAGAGTAATACCTATTATTGCAGATATTATAGAACCAGAAAGGGTTGCAAAGAAAAATGTTTTAAAGTTAAGCTGTGAGGACACCTTTGCCGCCGCAATAGAATGTATTCCGTTTATAAACAGCGTAATCGACATAATTCTTATCATTGGAATAAGTATCGGCTGATTATACAGCGAAGAAATACCTGGCGCTGAAAAGAACATTATAATATAAATCAGCGCAGACATTACAAGTGTCGCTAATGTTACAGTGGAAAAATCCAGATCGTCTGAGTCCTTTTTCTGAATAAGAGCTGTATTTAATCCACCCGTAATCAGTACATTACAGAAATTAAAGAATATGGTTATAATGCTGATAGACGCATAATCGTCAGGAGTTAAAATTCTTGCAAGAATTATGGTTACAACCATTGTTATAAACTGAGCCAGAAAGCTTTCAAGAAATTTCCATATTGCTCCGCTTACGGCTTTGTTTTTTATATTTTCATTCATATCTTATCTGCCTCTTTTATAAAGTTTATAAAATAACTCAGGCCAAATTGCAAGTAAAACGGCACCGACCTTATGTTTAAGGGAAAAATGACTATAAAACAAAATATATGCAAAATTTGATAAAATTCGTTTTCTGAGTTCCTTTTTTCTTTCCGTAAAACAACCTTCTCTTAAAATTCTGGTTATTAAATCATAACAAAGGGTAACTTCCCTGTATGCAATAAACGGCTTATATTCTTTCTCTATTTTCTCTTTTTGTCTGTCTAACAAAGCTACCGCCTGAAACACTTTTTCGTTAAAGTTACTGTGCATAACTGAGTCAGAGCGCTGATAATAATTATAGAACGCCTCATCAACGAGAACTGCTTTTTCCGTTTTTTTGCAACAACAGAAGATAAACTCGGAGTCCTCTCCTACCGCAAGGCTTTCATCAAAGCGAACTCCCTCGGTTAATTCTCTTTTATACAATCTGCCCCATATAGCCTGCATTATATTTCCTAAAAAGTATTCTTTAACTGTCTCATAAGAACCGTTGGTTGTTTTGTTTATGCAATTATTTTTGTTTCCGACCCTTTCATCAAATCGGTTGATATAGCCAAACTGAATAAAATCAGCATTTGTTTCATCCAATTTATTCAGGCAATACTCAGCCATTTCCTTTTCTAACCAGTCATCAGCGTCCACAAAACAAATATAATCGCCTTTTGCAATATCAAGAGCCACATTCCTGGCAGATGAAACTCCGCCGTTTTCTTTATGTATTGGAATAAACCGCTCATCTTTTTTTGCATATTCATCAAGAATACTGCCGCTTCCATCCTTTGAACCATCATCAACAGCAATACATTGCCAGTCGGAGTAGGTTTGTGCAACTATACTATCCAAGCATCTTGGCAAATATTTTTTCACATTATATACGGGAACTATAAATGAAATCTTTGGCATTTTTGCACCGCTTTCTCTTATATATTCTCTATATCAAAAACATAAGGTCTATGCCCTACTCTGTCCTTTTCAGGCGGGAGCTTCATATAATCGCCATAATGGTCTTTAAGATAGGTATCCGTATCGTTTGGGCATTTAACAGTCAGATTTTCAAACTGGCATTCTTTTAGCGGGAAAAGTGTTTCATATGTCCCGTATGAGCAATACATTTTCGGGAAAAACCAACAAGACATTGCTTTTGTTTTAACATTATTATATTTGGTCATTTCGGCTTCAATACTGTTTGCCAAAGCGGTTTTAGGCACAAATACCATA
>JAZOAF010000090.1:0-11718 GCA_045595345.1 Clostridia bacterium
GATTACCGAAGACGGAGAAGACTTTAAAGAGTTTATGAAAGCTCTTAACACCATAACAGTTCACCTTTGCAAAATGATTGCAGGGGACGGCGAGGGTGCAACAAAGCTTCTTGAATGTAAGGTTTGCGGTGGCAAAACCGAAGAAATTGCTAAAACTGTTGCAAAGAGCGTTATCTGTTCAAGCCTTTTAAAAGCGGCGATGTTTGGGGCAGACGCTAACTGGGGCAGAGTTTTATGCGCAATCGGTTACAGCGGTGCAGATGTTGATGTTTCAAAAATTGATGTTTCTTTCCGCTCTCCGAAAGGCACAATTGATGTTTGCAAAAATGGTGCGGGCATAGAATTTTCCGAAGAAATCGCAAAAGAAATCTTATTGGAAAAAGAAATCGAAATTCTTGTATCTCTCGGCGAGGGAGAATATGGCGCAACAGCCTGGGGCTGTGACTTAACTTATGATTATGTAAAAATTAACGGGGATTACCGTACTTAAAGAGGTGTTTTAAGTGAACAACGAATTTTCAAATGCAGAAAGGGCGGAAGTATTAGCTCAGGCCCTTCCTTATATCCAGAAATATACCAATAAAGTTGTGGTTGTTAAGTATGGCGGAAACGCTATGATTAACGAGCAGATTAAAGAACAGGTTATGGAAGACATTGTCCTTTTGTGGCTTATCGGCGTTAAGATTGTTTTGGTCCACGGCGGCGGACCTGAAATCAACGAACTTATGGAAAAACTGGGCAAAAAGGCAGAGTTTGTTGACGGACTTCGCGTAACAGATAAGGAAACTGTTGATATTGTCCAGATGGTTCTTGCAGGGAAGGTTAACAAAACCCTTGTAAATCTTCTTGAAGCAAAAGGCGGAAAGGCTATGGGAATTTCCGGCATGGACGGTCGTCTTATTGAAGCAAAGGTTAAGGACGAAAGACTTGGCTTCGTCGGAGATATTACCAAAATCAACATTAAGCCTGTCGAGGACCTGTTAGAAAGAGGATATATCCCTGTTATCTCAACAATCGGTTGCGACAGAGATGGGAATAATTATAATATAAACGGCGACACAGCGGCGGCATATATTGCAGGTGCGCTGGGCGCAAAAAGACTTATAATGATGACAGATGTTGCGGGAATTTTAAGGGACAAGGACGACCCTGATACACTTATTCCTGAAATAACCTTAAAGGATGCAGAAAAGCTTTTTGACGAGGGCGTTATCTGTGGCGGAATGATTCCTAAGGTGAACTGCTGTATTGAGGCAATTCATAAAGGTGTTAAAAAGGTTATTATAATGGACGGTAGAGTTCCCCATTCAATTCTTATGGAAACCCTTACAAACGAGGGCGCAGGAACAATGGTTACAGGAGATAGCAATGAGTAAATTTATAGAAAAAGACAAGAGCTTCGTTGCAAATACATATAAAAGATTTCCGATTGAAATTGCATACGGAAAAGGCTCTTTGGTTTATGACACAGACGGAAAAGAATATATTGATATGGGTTCGGGTATCGGCGTAACCTCCTTCGGAATCGGCGACGAAACCTGGAAAGAGGCGGTAAAGGCTCAGCTTGACAAGGTGCAGCATATGTCAAACCTCTATTATACCGAGCCATGCGCCCAGCTTGCCCAGCTCCTTTGCGAGAAAACGGGGATGAAAAAAGTATTCTTCTCAAACTCAGGTGCAGAGGCAAACGAGTGTGCAATTAAAGTTGCAAGAAAGTACGCTCAGGACAAAAAGGGCGAGGAATACAGCACTATAATCACTCTTAAAAACAGCTTCCACGGAAGAACAATAACTACTCTCTCTGCAACAGGTCAGGATAAGTTCCACGAACTGTTTAATCCTCTGACAAAAGGCTTTGTCTATGGGGATGCAGAGGACTTAGAGGGAATTAAAAAACTTGCAAAAGAGAACAAGACCGCAGGAATAATGATTGAATGTGTTCAGGGCGAGGGAGGAGTTATTGCTCTTAGCCGTGAATTTATTGTGGGCATTTATGAGTTCGCAAGAGAGAATGACATTCTTTTGATTGTGGATGAAGTTCAGACAGGAAACGGCAGATGCGGAGAGCTTTACGCTTATATGAATTACGGAATTCAGCCTGACATCGTTTCAACAGCGAAAGGTATCGGCGGAGGCCTTCCTCTTGGGGCAACTCTCTTTGGGGAAAAGACCGAAAGCGTTTTAGGCTTTGGCGACCACGGCTCGACTTTTGGGGGAAACCCTGTTTGTTGCAGCGGTGCGCTGAGCATTATCAGCCGTCTTGACAGAGCATTTTTGGATGATGTCAAGAAAAAGAGCGAATATGTTTTTAATGCCTTAAAAGATGCTGAGGGAATAAAGTCCGTCAGCGGAATGGGGCTTATGATAGGAATTGAAACTGAGAAAGATGCAGGGGAAGTTGTTTCAGGCTGCATCGAAAAAGGGGTTTTATGTCTTACTGCAAAGACGAAGGTGAGACTTCTCCCTGCTCTTAATATACCGATAGATGTTCTTGAAAGCGCCATCGAAACAATTAAGGAAGTTTGCGCAAAATAAGAAAGGATTGGGGAAAATGAATCTTAAAGGAAAGAGCTTTTTAAAGCTTTTGGATTTTACTCCTGAGGAAATAGGGGGTCTTATTGACCTTGCGGCAGAGCTTAAAAATGCAAAGAAAAAGGGAATTGACCACAGACTTTGCCAGGGGAAGAATATCGCTCTGATATTTGAAAAGACCTCAACCCGAACACGCTGTGCCTTTGAAGTTGCAGGAGCAGACCTTGGGATGTATGTGACTTATCTTGACCCGTCAGGCTCTCAGATTGGCAAGAAAGAGAGCATTGCCGACACAGCAAGAGTACTCGGCAGAATGTTTGACGGAATTGAATATCGTGGCTTTGGTCAGGAAATTGTTGAGGAGCTTTCCCAATATGCAGGAGTTCCGGTATGGAACGGACTTACAAACGAGTTCCACCCGACACAAATCTTAGCAGACTTTCTGACAATCAAAGAACATTTCGGCGCTCTTAAAGGAAAGACACTTGTTTATATGGGTGATGCCAGATATAATATGGGTAATTCTTTAATGGTGGGATGCGCTAAAATGGGAATGAATTTTATAGCCTGTGCGCCGAAGAAATATTTCCCTGATGAAAGTCTTATTAAAGAATGTGAGGCGGTTGCAAAGGAAACAGGTGCAACGCTTAAATTCATAGAAGACCCGATGGCTGCAACAAAGGGCGCCGATGTTATCTATACAGATGTATGGGTTTCAATGGGCGAGCCAGCAGAGGTTTGGGAAGAGAGAATAAAAGATTTATCTCCTTATCAGGTTAATAAAAAGATTATGGACAACGCAGGAGAAGATTGCCGTTTTATGCACTGTCTCCCTGCTTTCCACGACCTTAAAACAACGGTCGGAAAAGAAATGCACGAAAAGTTCGGTCTTAATTGTATGGAAGTTACCGACGAGGTTTTTGAAAGCTCTCAGTCAATCGTTTTTGACGAGGCGGAAAACCGTATGCACACAATTAAAGCCGTTATGGCGGCAACTCTTTGCGATGAAATTTAAAATTGCGCCCTGTATCCCAATGGATATGGGGCGTTAAATTTTACAAAAAAAGCTTGTAAATGGAAATTCGTTATGGTATTATAAAAATATAAGGAAATTGAAAAATGAGGTGGCTTTATGGCAAGAAAAAAAGATTTTGTTTCAACAATTAAACCAATGGATTCCATTCGTCATATGATGCAGATGGCAGTGGATGAAGCGGGGGATAATATTGCTTATAAGTTCAAGGAAAAGGGCGAGGTAAGAGAAGTTACTTTTAAGGAATTCCGCGACACAACTTTCTATCTCGGCACAGCTCTTTATGATTTAGGGCTTACCAAAAAGCATATAGCAATGGTTGGCGAAAACAGCTACAACTGGATTTGCGTTTATTTAACTGTGCTCCAAGGGGACGGAGTTTATGTTCCCGTTGATAAGGAGCTTCCGCCTGAGCAGATGTCTTTCGTTTTAGACGAGAGCGACGCAGAGGTGCTTTTCTATACAAAGACATACGAGAATTTTGTCAGAGAAAATAAAGACAAGTTCCCGAAGATTAAAACTTTTGTTGCAATAGACGGAGAAGATGACACAGACCTTTCTCTCTCCTTTAAAAAGCTTATTGCAAAAGGAAAAGAGCTTTATGACGGTGGCGAAAAAGGCTTCCTTAATTTAGAAAAAGATGTAAAAGATATGCGTATGCTTGTTTTCACATCAGGAACAACAGGCGTTGCAAAGGGTGTTATGCTTTCAGAGTATAACCTTATAAGCAGCGTATATTACGGATTGCAGACCTCAACAATTTATGATACAGGTCTCAGCGTTCTTCCTTATAACCATACATATGAAGCAGTTCCGGGCATTCTGGTTGCAATCCATTTCCATGCAACTCTTTGCATTAACGAAAACTTAAAGGCGGTTCTTAAAAACCTCAACCTTTATAAACCGAAATATATTTATGTTGTTCCTGCTTTTGCAGAGGTTTTCTATAAGAAAATCTGGTCTAATGCAAAAAGCTCAGGAAAAGAGCCTATCCTTAAAATTATGATTAAGGTAAGCAATTTCCTTCGAATCTTCGGAATTGATTTAAGATATAAGCTCTTTAAATCAGTCCACAACGCTTTCGGCGGAAACCTCCGCAAGATTGTTTGCGGCGGCGCACCTCTCCGTCAGGAGCTTGGGGAATTTTTTAACTCAATCGGCATAAGCCTTACAAACGGCTACGGCATAACAGAGTGTTCTCCGCTGGTAAGCGTAAACCACGATACTTTCAACGATTGCTCCACAGTGGGAAAACCGCTTCCTTGCTGTGAGATAAGAATTGACCTTCCTGATGAGGATGGCATCGGCGAAATCTGTGTTCGCGGCGATGTTGTTATGCTTGGCTATTATAAACAGCCGGAGCTTACAATGGAAGTTTTAAGCGACGACGGTTGGTTTAAAACGGGAGATTTCGGCTATGTTAATAAAGACGGTCAGCTTGTTATAACAGGAAGAAAGAAGAATATCATTCTTTTGGACAACGGAAAGAATATTTTCCCTGAGGAAATTGAAAACTATATTATGTCAGTTCCTTATATTGAAGAAGTTGTTGTATACGGAATCAAGAATAAGGATGGGGTGGACACAAGCCTTTCCTGTCAGGTCTTCTTATCTGAGGAAAAGGTAGCAGAGCTTGGCGTTGAGAACCCAAAAGAACAGGTTAAGAGCGATATTGCCGAAACTCTTAAAATGCTCCCTGCATACAAGAGAGTAAGCAATGTCATTGTCCGCGATGAAGCTTTTGAAAAGACAACAACAAAGAAAATAAAAAGAGCAGTAATTGACACAACAAAATAAAAGGAGAAAAACTATGAGTCATATGGAGAATAATGAAAACTATCTGGTTGAGCTTATAAACGAAGACGGCGAAAAGGAAATTTTCGAGCATCTTGATACAGTAACAGTTGATGAAAATTACTATGTTATCTGTGTTCCTTATCTGGAAGAGGAAACTGATGAGATTGAAGAGGTTGTTATCCTTAAAATGGTTGAAGACCCTGAAAATCCTGACGGATCACTTCTCCTCCCTGAGGAAGACGAAGATATTTTAGACAGGGCTTACGAGCTTTTCGTTGAAAGAAACGAAGACGAATTTGACTGGACAGACTAAGACTTCTTGACAGGGGAGATATCCCCTGTCAAAATATTTTGATAATCAAGGAAAGGCGGTGGAAATATGTTCAAAAGACTTCAATGGAAAATGGTTGTTATGTTTGTAGCTCTCGTTTTCATAACGATGCTCCTTGCAGGTATATTTATGATGAGTAACATTATCGAAGTATATCAGGAAGACTTTATCTCTCAGCAGGAAGCAGTTGTCGAAGGGGATTTGATTGTTTCTATACGCAACGCCTTAACATCAAAAGGGACAAATGAAGAACGCCTTGCAAAAGCGTCCAACTCCATTTCCCTCTATGCAGGGAGAATGGGCCTTGGCGCTCAGAGAAACTGTTATATATTGGACAGAAACACGGGGGATATTGTAATTTCTTACAGTGGTGCGAGTGAGGTTCTTGAAAAAACTCCTAATATAATTTCTGCTATGGCGGGTAAAACGGGGCAAAGATTTGGCTTTGACTCAAATTACATGGACTATGCCACCTCTTTCTCAGCAGGAGGAAAAGACTATATTTTCTATGTCAAGGATAACAGAGAGGCTGTAAACTCTCTTGTTCAGAATATGATGTGGATTATTATTCAGGCGCTTATGATAAGTGCTCTGGCGTCCGTATTCCTTTGCTATTTCTTCGCAAAGACCATAACAAAGCCTATAACGGTTCTTACCGAAAAGGCGGAGGACTTTGCCGAGGGAAACTTTGAATCAAGACTTGAAACCACTTCCTCTGACGAAATCGGCAGCCTTATGGAAACCTTTAACTATATGGGAAATGTTATGAGCAATGCCATTTCCGAGGTTGCAGGAGAAAAGCATAAGGTTGAAGTTATTCTGGAAAATGTTAATAACGGTATCATTGCCTTTAACACAGACCAGGAGATTATCCACCAGAACAGCGCCGCTAAAAAGCTTTTTGGTAAGCTTTTAAAAGATGACACAAAGTTTGACGATTTCTGGAAGAGTCTCGGAACAGAGCTTTCCATGGAGGAGTTTACATATCTTAATAAGCTTCGCCCTGAGGAGAGAGATATTGAGCTTGGCAAAAGCAGAATTAAGGCGTATATAATTCCGTTTAAAATTGAAAAGGGGAAAATTGCGGGTATAGTATCGGTTTTTGAAGATGTTACCAAGCAGTTTAATTTGGAAGAGTCCCGCCGCAAATTCGTGGCAGAGGTTTCTCACGAGCTTAAAACCCCTCTTACCACCATCGGAACATATACGGAAACTCTTTTAGACGGATATTTAGACGATAAGGAAATGGCAACAAGCCTTCTTAAAACTGTTCACAACGAAACGGACAAAATGACTGCCCTGGTTAAAAACCTTTTGACCCTTTCAAGATACGATGCCCAGAAAGAAGAAATTCAGAAAGAACTGTTCAGCCTTGACGAGCTTCTTCGCGAGGTTGTTAAAACTTTCAAGGTTGAGGCAGAGAAGAAGGGCTTAAAGCTCATATATAATCTTACAACCGAAAGCCCTACAATCTTAGGGGACAAGTTCCAGATTGAAAGAGCGGTTAAGAATATCGTTTCCAACGCCATCAAATATACAGATACGGGCGCAGTCAAGATTTTCTGCGGATATCTTTATAATGAGGCGTATATTAAGGTTGAGGATACAGGCAAGGGTATCCCTGAAAAAGACCTTCCTCATATTTTTGAGAGATTTTATAGAGTTGATAAGGCTCGTTCCCGTGAAATGGGCGGAACAGGTCTTGGCCTTGCCATAACAAAAGAAATAATCGAAAGCCATGGGGGAAGTGTCTCCGCTGAAAGCGAAATAGGAAGCTTCACAAGATTCACAATTAAGCTCCCTATTGCCAAGGAAGAATAGTATAAAACCGCGTAATCTTTTTGGTTATGCGGTTTTTGTGTGGGTTTTGGCTGTTTTTAGTTGGGGAAAAGAGGGAAAATGTTAAAAATTTTGGAAAAATCTTTATTTTTCTTTGTTTTGTATTGACTTTTTGTGATTAGTGTTATATAATCAAAAATAGATAGGTATCAAATTTTATTTTAGATATATGGAGGTAAGGGCATGAATAAGGTTTATACAGAATTTATTGAGAAAAGCCCAAGAATACCGCTCTTAGTTGATGCGTTATTTCAGAAAATGCCTGAAATTGAGGTAGAGAGAGCTGTTCTGCTTACAGAAAGCTATAAGCAGACAGAAGAACTGCCTATTATTTTGCGTCGTGCTATGGCGTTTAAGCATATCTTAGAGAACATTCCTGTTACTATAAGAGATAATGAGCTTATTGTGGGAAGTGCAACAAAAACACCAAGGGGTTGCCAGGTTTTCCCTGAATTTTCTTATCGGTGGCTTTTGGATGAGCTTGATACAATAGGGGAGCGCAGTGCTGACCCATTCTATATTTCTGATGAGAATAAAAAGATTTTAAGAGAAACCTTTAAATATTGGGAAGGCAAAACAACAAGTGAATTTGCTCAGGCAAATATGACTCCTGAAACTTTAAAGGCTATCGACCATAATATTTTCACAGTCGGCAACTATTTCTATAACGGAATCGGCCATGTTACAGTAAACTATGGCGAAGTTTTAGAAAAAGGTTTTGACGGAATTATCAAAAAAGCTAAGGCTGAACTTGACAAGTGCAAGGTCTCAGACCATAACTACATAACAAAAAGCGCTTTCTTAAAAGCGGTTATTATCTGCGGTGAAGCCGTTTGCGATTTCGCTCTCAGATATTCTGCTCTTGCCAATAAAATGGCAGAGAAGGAAAGCGACCCAACAAGAAAGCAGGAACTTAACAAGATTTCAAAAATCTGTGCTAAGGTTCCAAGATACGGCGCTGAAAACTTCCATGAAGCTTGTCAGTCTTTCTGGTTTGTTCAGATGCTTATCCAGACAGAGTCAAACGGACACTCCGTTTCTCCGGGACGCTTTGATATGTATATGTATCCTTATTATAAAATGGATATGGATAAGGGTGCAATTTCAAGAGAAGCGGCTCAGGAACTACTCGACTGTGTATGGGTTAAGCTTAATGATTTGAATAAGGCTCGTGATAAGGCGTCAGCAGAAGGCTTTGCGGGATACAGCGTGTTCCAGAACCTTATTGCAGGCGGACAGACAAAAGAGGGCCTTGATGCGACAAACGATTTATCCTATATGTGCATCAATGCGACACTCCATGTTATGCTCCCTCAGCCGTCTTTCTCAGTTCGTGTATGGAACAAAACTCCTCACGAGTTTATGATAAGAGCCGCAGAGCTTACAAGAACAGGTATTGGTCTCCCTGCTTACTATAACGATGAGGTTATCATTCCTGCACTTATCAATCGTGGTCTTACTATTGAAGATGCCAGAGAATATAATATTATCGGTTGTGTTGAGCCTCAGAAATCAGGTAAGACAGACGGCTGGCACGATGCGGCATTCTTCAATATGTGCCGTCCTCTTGAACTCGTTTTCTCAAACGGTGTGGATAACGGCGTTCAGGTTGGTCTCGAAACAGGCGATGTTACCAAGATGACCGATTTTGAGCAGGTTTATGATGCTTATAAAGCTCAGACGGAGTATATGATAGAGCTTATGGTTAACGCCGACAATGCCGTTGACATTGCTCACGCTAAGCGTTGCCCGCTTCCTTTCTTATCTTCTATGATTGAAGATTGTATCGGCAGAGGAAAGTCTGCTCAGGAAGGCGGAGCGGTTTATAACTTCACAGGCCCTCAGGGCTTTGGCGTTGCCAATATGGCTGACTCACTTTATGCTATCAAGAAGCTCGTTTTCGACGAGAAGAAAGTTACAATGGCTGAATTTAAAGAGGCCCTTGAAAATAACTATGGCTATGGCATTCCGGATGACGAGGTGCAAAATATCGTTGTTGGTGTTGCAAAGAGCCTTGCCCAGAAGGGTGTTCAGCTTGACGAGGGTCAGATTAGTGAGCTTGTGGGAAAGGTTAAAGCCGGAAGCAACGGCAAGTATGACTATCTCTTAAAGCTCATAAACGAAATTCCTAAGTTCGGTAACGACAACGAAGTTGTTGACAGCTTTGCAAGAGATGTTGCTTATACATACACAAGACCGCTTGAAAAATACAGAAATCCAAGAGGCGGAAGATATCAGGCTGGTCTTTATCCTGTATCAGCCAATGTTCCTCTCGGTAAACAGACAGGGGCAACCCCTGACGGAAGACTTGCAACAACCCCTGTTGCAGACGGTGTTTCTCCGTCAGCAGGTAAGGATGTTTCCGGCCCGACTGCTGCGGCTAACTCAGTTTCAAAGCTTGACCACTATATTGCGTCAAACGGAACACTTTATAATATGAAGTTCCATCCGTCTGCGCTTAAAGGAAGAGCTGGACTTGAAAGCTTTGTATCTCTTATCAGAGGATACTTTGACCAGAAGGGAAGCCATGTGCAGTTTAATGTTGTAAGCCGTGAAACTTTAAGAGATGCTCAGAAAAATCCTGAAAACTATAAGGGGCTGGTTGTCCGTGTTGCAGGATACAGCGCACTCTTTACAACCCTTTCAAAATCTTTGCAGGACGACATTATAAACAGAACTGAACAGGGAGGCTTCTAATGGAAGAATATTTGAAAGCGAAAGGGCGGATATTCAATATCCAGCGTTTTTCCGTTCATGACGGCCCGGGAATAAGAACGATTGTGTTCTTGAAAGGCTGTGCCCTTCGCTGTCGGTGGTGCTGTAACCCCGAATCTCAAAAAGGAATTATTGAGGAAATGGAGGTTGGCGGCGTAAAGAAAACCGTTGGCGAAGATGTTACGGCAGGCGAGATTGTGGAAAAAATCGAGCGCGACAGAGTTTACTACCGCCGCTCAGGTGGTGGGGTTACCCTCTCAGGAGGCGAAATGCTTTGTCAGGCAGATTTCTCCGCCGCAATACTCAGAGGCTGTAAGGAAATCGGATTAAATACTGCTGTTGAATCCACAGGCTTTGCTCCCTTTGAAACCATCCAGAAAGTGCTTCCTTATATAGATACATATTTAATGGATATAAAGCACATAAACAGTGCAAAGCATAAAGAGTTTACAACTCAGCCAAATGAGCTTATCTTAGAAAACGCAAAGAAAATTGCAAAGGCGGTTAATAAGCTCATCATAAGAGTTCCCGTTGTTCCAACCTTTAACGACACAGAGGAGGAAATCGAGGAAATCGCAAAATTTGCCAAAACCCTTGAAGGAGTGGAGGAGGTTCATCTTCTTCCGTATCATAACTTTGGGGTGGATAAATATAAAGGTCTCGGAAGACCTTACTTAATGGGAGATGTGAAAACTCCCGACGACGAAAAAATGCAAAGACTTATGAAGTGTGTTTTAAAGCATGGGCTTAAATGTCAGATAGGAGGGTAATTATGGATTTTGAAGATAAAATGCGAATAGTCCAGGAACTTGTTCCCGGCAAACAGATTACTTTGGCACACATAATTGCCAACCCTGACGATGTGCTTTATCAAAAGCTCGGTCTTGACCCTGCCCTTGATTATGCAAGGTCAGCAGTATCGAAGCACCATTGAAACTTTCTTTGCACGACTTGAACAGCAATCTGTACATATCATGTGTGGTAAAAGTCAGCTTAATAGAAGGCAAAGTCTTTTTGAAAACGCAAAAAGACGTTTGGTAACAGTTGTGGATCTGGCAACTGATACCAATGATATCCTAATAAACCTGATCTCGAATGAAGTTGAAAAACTCTTGGCTATTGGTATGCCTCTTTGCTTGGCTGTTGATGACGTCTCATTAAGTGCAAATGAGAATATGTCTCGGTTGCTGAGATCAACAGATTCAAATTTTTGGCGGATCATATCGTCCAAGGATTTTTATACAATGACTGGAAGTAACGATGCAGTGTTTTCTGATATTACAAGTTCGGCCCATAAGGTGATAATATCTTCACACTCAGGGTTGTGTTGCTCTAAATGGTCGAGCGTGTTAGGAGAATATGATAAAGTAGAAGTTTCGGAATCGTTTTCTTCCTCAAATCGTTATCATACTTTCTTCTCTATTTTTCCCGGCCAGGATAATTCCCGAAACTTAACTGTATCCCAAAAAAG
>JAZOAF010000091.1:0-3208 GCA_045595345.1 Clostridia bacterium
TGGTAGCAGATGCCTTTGATAATTTTTTCTAAGACTTTCATGTCCTTTGGATATTCGCCCTTTTCAACCCACTCGCCAATCATATTGCAGAGAATTCGTCTAAAATATTCGTGTCTTGTATAGGAAACGAAGCTTCTTGAATCGGTGAGCATTCCAACAAATCTTGAAAGGAGGCTGAGGTTGGCAAAAGCTTTCATCTGTCCTTCCATTCCATCTCTCTGCTCGTTAAACCACCAGCCTGAGCCAAACTGAATTTTTCCAGGGGCTGGCCCTTTCTGGAAATTACCCAGCATTGTTCCCAAAACATAATTATCCTTTGGATTTAGTGTATAAAGAATAGTCTTGGGTAGAGCATCCTTCATTTCAAGGCTGTTCAAGATTTTGGATATACCTTCCGCAATCCGAAAATCATTGATTGAGTCAAAGCCTGTGTCGGCGCCTATCTTTTCAAACATTCTTGTATTGTTGTTTCGCATAGCGCCAATATGAAGTTGCCAAACCCAACCGCGTTTTGCATACTCTTCTCCTAAAAAGATAAGCTTTTCGATAATATCGTCCGTCATATCATCAATGGAGTGATCGGAAAGGGAGCATCCATTTTCGTGGAAATAGTCCATTCTTGCGGTTATGTCTTCCTTGATATTATTAAGGTCAGGACGGAAAGTCGGCAAAACCTTAACATCGAAATCTTTCTTGATTTGCTTATGATATTTTAAATCATCATAAGGATTATCCGTTGTGCAGATTGCTTCAACATTGGACTTTTTTATAAGCCCTCTTGCTGAAAATTCATCCTTTTCAAGACACTCGTTTATCTTATCCCAAATTCCCTTTGCAGTGTCTTCGGATAATTCTTTATCTATGCCGAAATATCTTTTGATTTCAAGATGTGTCCAGTGATACATCGGGTTTCCTATCATCAATGGAACAGTTTTAGCAAAAGCGCACCACTTTTCAAAATCAGAAGCATCCCCTGTTATGTATTTTTCGTCTATGCCGTTTGTTCGCATAAGACGCCATTTATAGTGGTCTCCGCCCAAAAACAATTCATAAGCATTTTTGAACTTATAATCCTCTGCTATCATCTTCGGGGAGATATGGCAATGATAGTCTATAATCGGCAAATCCTTGGCAAAATTATGAAACAGCTTTTTTGCTGTTTTGTTTTTCAGCATAAAATCATTCTTTATAAAGCTCATAATTTACACTCCGCTATACGCCGAGAAGCCTCCGTCAACAGGAATAACAATTCCGTTAACAAAACTTGACGCGTCCTTTGAAACTAAGAATAACAGCGCACCGATAAGCTCTTCGGCTTTTCCGAATCTTCCCATTGGGGTGCTGCTTAAAATCTTTTCTGTTCTTGGGGTTGGGGTCTTATCCTCGTTAAACAAAAGCTTTTCATTCTGCTTTGTTACGAAAAATCCAGGTGCGATTGCATTGCAGCGGATATTCGTTTTTGAAAAATGAACCGAGAGCCATTGAGTAAAGTTGGAAATCGCCGCCTTTGCCCCTGAATATGCAGGAATTTTTGTGAGAGGAGTATAAGCGTTCATACTTGAAATATTGACGATGCTTGCATCCTCTTTATCGAGCATATCCTGTGCAAAAACCTGAGTCGGCAGAAGAGTTCCTAAAAAGTTAAGATTGAAAACAAACTCAACCCCTTCTTTGTCTAAATCAAAGAAGGTTTTCATTTTCCCCATATCTTCCGAGCTAAAATACTCATTATCCGTTGTAGCCTTAGGGTTATTTCCGCCTGCACCATTTATCAGAATATCGCAGGAGCCAAAGTCGGAAAGGATTGCCTCATGAGCTTCCTCTATGCTTTCTCTGTTTAAAACATTACACGCATAACCTTTTGCGATTCCGCCACCCTCTACAATTTTATCAGCATTCGCTTTTGCCGCCTCTTCATTTATATCAAGAAGAGCAATTTTTGCCCCTGTTTTGGAAAGAGCTTCTGCAAAAATTGAACAAAGCACACCTCCTGCACCTGTTACAACAACAACTTTATCTTTTAAATCTATTTCAAACGGTAATTTCATTTTTATCCTTTCCTTTTTTCAAGCGTTTCCCAGATTCCTGCCATATACATAGCTCCCAGTGCTCTGTCATAAAGGCCATAGCCGGGCTTTCCTGTCTCGCCCCAAATCATTCTTCCGTGGTCAGGACGGATATATCCGTCAAAACCGCAGTCGTGGTAAGCTTTTAAGATTTCAACCACATCAAGCGAGCCACACTCAGAAAGATGTCCGCTTTCTTCAAAGGAGCCATCCTCAAGAATTTTGATATTTCTTATATGAGCAAAATGAATTCTTCCCATACTTCCGTATTTCTTAACCATAGCAACATAGTCATTAAACTTAGCACAACCAAGGCTTCCGCTGCAAAGAGTCAGGCCGTGATGCTTATCGTCATATAAAGACAAGAATCTGTCAAGATTTGCTTCGTTTGTTATAATTCTCGGAATGCCAAAAATCGGCCACGGCGGATCATCCGGATGAATTGCCATATTAACATCGCACTCCACCGCCACGGGCATAATCTCTTTTATAAAATATTCGAGGTTCTTCCAAAGACCTTCTTCTCCAATTTCCTGATACGCTTTAATTAAATCGGAAACCTCATCAGGAGAATAGGATGAATCCCAGCCCGGAAGTGTAAGCCTTGTGGGGTCCATCTTGTCCACATCGGATTTATGATAAACAAGCGAGGTTGACCCATCCTCGTTTACCCAGTCAAGATTTGACCTTGTCCAGTCAAAAACAGGCATAAAATTATAGCAGACGCACTTAACTCCCTGTTTTGCAACACGCCTGATATTTTCTTTAAATACTTCTATATATTCTTTATATCTTCCCCTGCCAAGCTTTATATCCTCGTGGACAGGTATAGACTCAATAACCTCCATAGTAAGTCCGTTTCGGTTACAGGCATTTTTGATTTCTTCAATTTCTTTATCTGCCCAGACCGTTCCAACTTCCTTATAGACCGCTGTTGTTATATCGGATATGCACGGAATCTGTCTGATTTTTTCAAGTGTTACAGGGTCGCTTTCCCCATACCACCGAAATGTCATTTTCATAACAAAATCCCCTTTCGCCCAATTTTTCTTAATTATACACTATCTACTTTTTAAAATCAATACCATTTTCGATACTTTATATTATATTACAAAAAAGACCGCATCAAGCGATGCGGTCTT
>JAZOAF010000092.1:0-1644 GCA_045595345.1 Clostridia bacterium
AATTTTAGGCGGAATATATGCTAAGAACAAGATTGTTATGCAGCTTCATATGGGGGCGCAGAGAACAACAAGTTCAAGACTCCGCAGTGTTGCAGGTCCTGCCGGCGGATATGCGGGAATAGGTAACAGCGTTGATTCAAAGTCTGTTGTTGAATTCTTAAACGACTTAGAAGAGGCAGAGGGACTTCCCAAAACGTTATTGTTCTGTTTAAATCCGGTTGATAACGCCCTTCTTTCAATACTCAGCGGTTCTTTCTCCAAAGACGGAGTAGACGCTATTGTAAGCGAAGGTCCTGCCTGGTGGTGGTGTGACCATATGCAGGGAATGCTCACTATGCTTGATCATTATGCAAGTTTCAGCGTTCTTTCAACATTTATAGGAATGACAACCGATTCAAGAAGCGTTCTCTCTTTCTCCCGTCACGAGTATTTCAGACGAGTGCTCTGTATGTGGATAGGGGAAAAGGTTGAAAAGGGAATTCTTCCTAATGACTATAATTTACTCAAAGATATAGTTGAGAAAATCTGCTACTACAACTCTAAAAAAGTAGTGGAAGGCTAAATAAGGTAAAATAATTTATTCAATATATAAAAATACACAGGAGGTGGCAAAAGTGCATTTTAACAGCAGAGAGGATATTATCGAGTTAACACCGCAATGGAAAGGCGAAAGACTTCCAGACGGCAGACCGAAAGTAGACGAAAAATATTTAAAGGCACTTAAAACTTTAACACTTGAAGAAGTGTGGAAACCAATTTATGTAAAGGGATATGAAAGCCAGTTCGAAGGCAGACTTCATACTCTTCACGATGATGGAAGAAAACTTATAGGAAGAGCGGTAACAGCTACATATTGCCCATTCCGTCCTGACCTTGACGAAGTAACAAAGGAAATCGGCAAGAGCGAGGGCAGAACAGGCACATATAACCAGTGGGTAATTGATAACTTAATGGAATACGATGTCCCTGTTATTGATATGTATGATAAAATCTATAAAGGTACATATCTTGGCGGTAACCTTACAACAGCTCTTAAAAATAAGACTAAGAACGAAAACGGCGGAGCGGTTGTATGGGGCGGTATCCGTGATACTGAACAGATGAAGAAGGTAGAGGATACTCAGGTATACTACCGTGGCATTGACCCGACCCCAATCCGTGAGTTCATTATGACAGGCTATAACACAGCAACAAGAATAGGTAATGCAATTTGTCTCCCTGGCGATGTTGTGTTCGGTGCTGGCGGCGGTGTATTATTTATCCCAAGCCACCTGGTTGAAGAGGTTGTTGGCGGAGCGGCAAAGACTCAGGTTAAAGACCTTTTTGGTTTTGAAATGATTTCTCTTAACAAGTTCACAACAGCTCAGATTGACAGAAACACATGGACAAAAGAAATGCTTGATATGCTTATGGAATTCATCGAAACAGATGACAGAGCTGAAAGTTACAGAGGTATGGACTGGTCCTTAGAGTATGACCTTGCAATAAACGGCGACCCTAACGATACACAGTCTGCATTATAATTATAAAATTTGAAAGGAAGATAATTATGGATTTCAAGAATAAAGTTGCAGTAATAACAGGAGCGGCTGGAACACTTTGCTCCGAAATAACATTAGACCTTGCTAAAAAAGGCGTTAAGGT
>JAZOAF010000093.1:0-4856 GCA_045595345.1 Clostridia bacterium
TCCCCTTATAAATCTGCATAGAGTCGCAGGAGACAATCTCGCCGTTATATCTCTTTGCAAGCTCAATGGATAGGGCAGTCTTCCCTGACGCAGTAGGTCCTGCGATTGCAAGAATTTTACTTTTCATCTCTGCCCCTCCTTTAATTTTTATACTATACGCTTAAACATTTTCTCAAAATCCTGCTTGGAAAGAGAAACCGCTATGGGTCGCCCGTGTGGGCAGGTTCCCTTGCCGTTTTTCATAAGCTCAAAGGTCTTTTTCGCGATGTCCTCCATTTCGGCAGTGGACAGCTTTTTATTTGCCTTGATTGCATATTTGCAGGAAATCATATCTATCATTTTCTCTTCAAAATCCCAGAGAGAATTTTTAAAGCCTTTTCCCAAAGCCTCTATCATTTCAGACATAAGGCCTTTTATCTCTTCGTCTCCCGACAAAATCGGGGTCTGTCGTATAATAATTCCGCCACTTCCGAACTCTTCCGCCTCAAAGCCAAAGCCCATAAGCACGCTTTGGTTTTCCTTAAATGTTTCCATTTCATTAGGGCTTAAATTCATAACTATTGGAACTAAGAGCATCTGAGAAAAGCTATTCTTTTCCTTATAATCAGCAAGAAGCTTTTCAAAACGGAAACGCTCATGAGCGGCGTGCTGGTCAATAAAGAGAACCTCTCCCCCTCTCTGAACTAAAACATATGTATCAAAAATCTGCCCGATTACAGAGTAAGGAGTTTCCTCTTCCTTTTCTTCGATAAACTCAAAAACATCTTCCGCCTCATCAGGCTCTTTGAAAACATTTTCCTCTTTTTCAGGGGTTGTAAACTCAATGAACTGCTCAATGGTTTTTGTATCCGCTTCCTCTTTTTTGCTATTTGCAAAAAACGGCAGACGCATCTTAAACTGTGAACTTTCTTTTGGAGCTTCTTTATATTCATAAGGAGAGGTCTTCTCCTGAATTTGCTCCTTAACTCCCGCAGAGAGAGCCTGACTTACCGCCGAATAAACAATATCATAGACCTTCTTTTCGTCCGCAATCTTAATCTCCGTTTTCGCAGGGTGGACATTAACATCCACCAAAGCAGGAGATAAGTTTATGTTAAGCACGAAGAAGGGGAACTTTCCAACCATAATTGAGTTTCTGTATGCTTCCTCGGCCACCTTTGCGATAACATGGTTTTTGATATATCTTCCGTTAACGAAAAGGGTCTGCCTTGTTCGGTTTCCTCTGGCTAAATCACTTTTTCCGCATACGCCGAAAATATGAACGCCGTCCTTTTCATAGTCAACTTCCAGAAGGCCCTTTGCATAGTCAAGGCCATAAACATTTAAAATAACATTCTTTAAATTCCCGTCCCCTGAGGTTGAGAAAATCTCCGCTCCGTCGCAGATATATTTAAAAGAGATGGTTGGGTTTGCCATAGCAATTCTTCCCAAAATATCCGCAACATAGCCTGCCTCGGTAGAGTCTTTTTTAAGGAACTTCATTCTTGCGGGAATGTTTTCAAAAAGGTCGGAAATTTCCATAATTGTTCCGCGGTTGCAGGCAATCTCCTCTTTCGGAGAAGGGATGCCACGGGAAATTTCCATTACGGTTCCTTCCTCCTCGTCCTCGTGTCTTGTAATAATTCTCACATTTGACACGGCGCAAATGCTGGACAGAGCTTCGCCACGGAAGCCCATTGTCCCGATTGAATATAAATCTTCAATCTCCCGAAGCTTACTTGTGGCATGGCGCATAAAGGCAGTTTCCACCTGGTCCTTTTTAATACCGCATCCGTTATCCGTAACTCTTATGTACTTAATTCCGCCTTTTTCAATTTCAACTTCAATTGAAGTTGCCTTTGCGTCAATGGAGTTTTCAACAAGCTCCTTAACCACTGCGCTGGGGCGTTCTGCAACCTCTCCTGCCGCAATCTTATCGGCAATATTTTGAGGAAGAACCTTAATGTCTGCCATTTATTTCACCACCTTATCTGTTTCCTGTCGGCTTATCCGTTTTTTGCTTTCGCTTTAAGCTCATAAAGCTTTGTAAGCGCTCCCATCGGTGTCATTGAATCAATATCTATATTTTTGATTTCGTCAATTATCTCTGTGTTGACTCCGCTTTCCATAAAGCTCATCTGCATTTCTGTTTCTCTCTGCTTCGGAGCAAATTTCGGGTTAGTACTTGCGCTTTTAATCCCCTCTCTCTCCTCAACTTCACGGAGTATGGTCTTTGCTCTTTCGGTTACCTCTTTTTTAACCCCCGCAAGAGCCGCAACCTCAACGCCATAGCTTCCGTCGGCACCGCCTCTTATAATCTTTCGAAGGAAGGTTATAGAGTCTCCTTGCTTACGGACGGCAATGCAATAATTCTTAACCCCTTCAATCTTTTCTTCAAGAGTTAAAAGCTCACGGTAGTGGGTTGCAAAAAGGGTTTTCGCACCGCACTTTTTCTTGTCCGCAAGATATTCAACCACAGACCAGGCAATGCTCAGGCCGTCATAGGTGCTTGTTCCTCTGCCGATTTCGTCTAATATTATAAGACTGTTTTTCGTTGCATTATCAAGGATATAAGCAACCTCGCTCATCTCCACCATAAAGGTACTCTGACCTGCGGACAAGTCATCCGACGCGCCGACACGGGTGAAGATATTATCCACTATACCAAGCTCTGCCTCAGATGCGGGAACAAAGCTTCCCATCTGCGCCATAACACTAAGGAGAGCGGTCTGCCTCATATATGTTGATTTACCAGCCATATTAGGCCCTGTTATAACTAAGACCTGATTGCTCTGGCAATCGATGTTTATATCGTTGGGGATAAACATATTCCGACTTCCCAGTTTTTCAACAACGGGATGTCTCGCATCCTTGGCGAAAAGCTTGTCCCCTAAATTCATCTTCGGCTTTGTGTATCCGTTTTTCTCGGCAACATATGCAAGAGCGGTCAAGACATCAATGGTTGCAACAACCTCTGCCGTTTTCTGAATTCGGGCGATTTCGCCTCCTACCCTCTCTCGTATCTGGCAGAACATTTCGTATTCCATAGCAACGATATTACTCTCTGCCTCAACAATTTTATCTTCAATTTCCTTGATTTCCTCTGTTATGTATCTTTCGCAGTTAGCAAGGGTCTGTCTTCTTATAAAGTGAGGAGGAACATCCCCCTTTTCTGCCTTGCTTATTTCAAGATAATAACCGAAAACACGGTTATATCCCTCTTTGATTTTAAGCCCCGTAGTTTCTCTCTCACGGTCAATTATGTCCTTTATCCACTGCTTACCCTCTTTGATTATAACTCTTGTTTTGTCAATCTCTTCGTTATAACCGTCTTTTATAAGCTCGCCCTCACGGACAGTCAAAGGAGCCTTTGGATTTATGGAATTGTCAATCAATTCTTTTATATCGGAAAGAGTGTCAAAACCGTCATAAAGTCCTTTTAAAACCCCCGTCTGACAGTCTTTCATAAGAGCCTTAATCTTAGGGAGCTTTTCAAAGGAGAAAGCAATCCCCAAAAGGTCTTTACAGTTTGCGCTCTTATATGAAATTCTTGTTATTGTTCTTTCAATATCGTTTATACTGCGGAGTTCTTCCCTGATTTCCTCACGCATTACGGGATTTTTGAAAAACTCCTCAACGGCGTTATGGCGGTTCTGGATTGTTCCGCAGTTTACAAGGGGCATTGTTACCCATTTTCTCATAAGACGGCTTCCCATAGAGGTTACTGTCTTATTTAAAACATTAAGCAGGCTTCCCTTGACTTTCTTATCACGCATAGTTTCCAAAAGTTCAAGGTTTCGCATACTGTAAAGGTCTATGCCCATATACTTGCCGTCATCAATTATGTCAAGCTCTTTTAAATTATTCGGTTCTGTCTTCTGAGTTTCTTCTAAGTATGAAAGGAGCGCCCCAAGGCTTGCACAGCTATGCACCTTCCCCTCAATTTCGTCTTTATAGCCTCCGCCGAGTATCTCTTTTATTTTATTTTGGGATGCTGAGAAAGAATAGGCATCCTCGCTGTATGGAAGAACACTGCAAGAAAATCTGTCTTTTATCTTTTCGACCAGTTCTTCTCTCTCCATTGCATTTTTGTTGGCAATAACCTCAGAGGGAGCGTATTTTACCATTTCGTTTAAAATAACAAGGTCAGTAGTTTCCCCGTTTTCAACTGTTGAAATTTCCCCCGTTGTTATATCAACAAAGGAAATGCCAACCCCTGCTTTATCCACATAAAGTGAGCAGAGATAGTTGTTCTTCTTATCATCAAGAGCTGACGAGTCCATAATTGTTCCCGGAGTTATAATACGAACAACCTCACGCTTAACAATTTTCGTTTCCTCATCAATATCATCCGTCTGTTCGCAGATTGCAACCTTCTTGCCGTTTTCCACAAGCTTTGCAATATAAGAATCAACCGCATGGAAAGGAACCCCGCACATAGGGGCACGCTCCTCCTTACCGCAATCTCTGCCTGTAAGGGTAATTTCCAGTATTCTCGACGCCTCTTGCGCATCGTCAAAAAACATCTCATAGAAATCCCCAAGACGATACATTAAGATACAGTCTTTATATTCTTCTTTAACAGCAAAATACTGTTTCATCATAGGAGTAAATTCTGCTTTCGCCATTTTGATTTCTCCCTTTCCCAAAATATCGTTTTAGTGGCAGCCTCCGCAAGAGGAGCAGTTTCCGCCGCATCCGCTCTGAGGCTCTTCCTCGCCGTTTATATAATAGGCAAGAACGCCGTTAACTCGTCTTACCAAGCCGTCGTAAGCCTTATTAGCTTCAATATAAGCTGAGATAAGCGGATTTTCAGCAAGGCGCTTAAACTCGCTCTGCATAAGGGCTTGGAAAGCTTCAAGCTCTTCCTTTGTTGG
>JAZOAF010000094.1:0-19614 GCA_045595345.1 Clostridia bacterium
AAAAGTCCGCCCAGTGCGTATGCAATCAGAATTGCAATAAGTATAAATGCAAGACCATACAGGATAAGCTTATAGTCCTTTGAAAAGTTTCCTACGGTGCAGTTTGTCAGCAGACTTCTAAAATTCATAGCCGGAACGAACACATATGTTGCAATTTTAGCAACTGTTTTGTCCGCGTTATCAGGAATTATTTTAGTTTTTGCAAGTATATACCCCACTAAAACAAGGGTAAACATCATAAGCATCTGACTTAATGTCAGGTTTAAAACTTCCATTTTTATTTCTCCGTCTATTCTTCTTCCTCGTCCTCAGGCATGTCCCATGTATGATAAACATTCTGGACATCGTCGTTATCGTCAAGCATATCAATAAGCTTTTCCATATTCTTAATGTCTTCTTCGTCTGTTAAAACAGTAAGAGTTTTAGGAACATACTCAATTTCAGCCTGAGCAAATTCATAGCCTTTATTTTCAAGAGCTTCACGGACACTGCTGAATGTATCAGGAGCAGTTGTGATTTCAAAGGCACCTTCTTCTGCCGAGAAGTCCTCTGCGCCTGCATCGAGAGCATCCATCATAACTTCATCTTCATCCATTCCGTCTTTCTTTTCAATTAAAATTACGCCTTTATGGTCAAACATAAAGCCAACGCATCCTGTCTGGCCAAGGTTTCCGCCATATTTATCAAAATAGTGTCTTAAATCGCCAGCTATACGGTTTTTGTTATCGCTTAAAGTTTCAACCATTACAGCAACGCCTGCCGGTCCGTAACCTTCATAGGTCATTTCAACATACTCGTTGGTATTTCCCTCGCCTGCTGCTTTTTTAAGGCTTCTCTGGATTGTATCGTTTGGCATATTATTAGCCTTTGCCTTTGCGATAACATCTCGAAGTTTGGAGTTTGTGCTTGGGTCTGCGCCGCCTTCTTTTGCCGCAACCATAAGCTCTCTTCCTATTTTTGTAAAGAGCTTACCTCTTTTTGCATCAAGAGCGCCCTTCTTTCTTTTAATTGTTGCCCATTTACTATGTCCTGACATACCTTTCGCCTTTCTGCCCGTAAAATTCATTTTCCTGCCATATGGGGCACATAATGGCATCTTTATTCATAAATGCCATATTCACCAAGTGAATATGGCATCAATTTACTATGTATAAAAACCGCAATAAAATCTTATCTGCGATATCCGCCGTTACGCTTGTTTTCAGTGTTACGCTTCAAATCCGAAATTCGCTCATCACTGTCTTGCTTAAACTTTAAAAGCATATCGTCAAATGACATCTCACTGCCCGAGCTTTTCTTAAATTCAAATTCCTCAGGCTTTCCGGAAAATACATAAGGAGTTCTCTTCTTTCCTTCTTTTTTAGGGAAAGGCTTATTTCCTTTTTCTTTCTTTCCGTCTTCATTTGCCTTTTTAATGGATAAGCCGATTTTTCCGTTTTCAACAGAAACGACCTTAACCTTAACTTCTTGTCCAACTTTTAAAAATTTGCTTACATCATCAACAAATTCAGAGGCAACCTCTGAAATATGAACAAGCCCTGTTTGTCCGTCGGGGAGCTCCACAAAAGCCCCGAAAGCAACCACACCTGTGACCTTACCATTTTGTATGCTTCCAATTTCCAACTGCATCGTGCGAAAAAATCCTCCTTAAATAAAGCCCATATACGAAACTCTTTTATTTCGTAACATCAATATAGATGCGCTCATCGCCTTTTACATATCCCAAAAGCTCACGAGCCTTTTGTTCTTTATATTCATCCGTATTAACAAGTTCAAGTTCTTCTTCCAGTCGGGCATTTTCTGCCTTTGCAGCCGATATCATGCTTTCACACTCTTTAACCGTCTTTTGCTTTTGAATCATAGAAACCTGCTGAGTTGCAAGATGGTAAAGGGCATACAAAACAAAGCCAATAAAAAGCACTCTTAACACAACTTGCTTAATATCAACTGCTTTTTGTTTCTGTTTTGCCATACTCCCACCCCTTTTCTACGGTAAATAACACTATACTTAATTATATTATATATTAACGGATTTGCTTTGTCAACAATTATTCTCATTTTTTTCGCAATATATTTTCTATATTCTTTGCCGTAATTTTCCCCCTTATTTTAAGGAATTTTATGCCTTTTCCCGAATACCAGAAAACCACTTTACAAGGTCTTAAAATTATCCTTATAACTATCATAACAGGCTTTAAGATTATCTTTAAAATTTTCTCAAAAATTCTTGCAAAAAACCGTAATATAACGCACCCGATTTTTACCCATCTGTCCTTTACAATAAAAACATAAAGTGTTATCCCCAATAAAAGACCAACTGCTGTCTGCCACCTTATTTCCCCATTGTTTTTAAGATAGGTTACATAAAAGACCAGCACCGCAGAAAATGCAGAAAACACTATATCTTCAAGGTTTACAAGAAAATCAGGGCAAGGGAAAAGTCTTCGGCTTATCTTTAAAAAGTCATATAAAAACATAAGAAATCCGCCGCAGAGGGCCATATAGAGAAAATAGGGAAACTGATTTTCAAACCACATAGGGCTACCTTAAAAGTTTGCCGAAGAAGCCGCCCTTGGACTGCATTGCATTACTGTAAGTTAAGGAGTCAATCTCTCCTTCAACCCACAGCTCCCCGTCGTCAACGCTCAGACGATTTATATGCAAATCCTTACCCTTGATGCACAGAAGTCCCTCAGATGTATATGCCAGAACCTCGTTTTCATCAAAGCTGTCAATATCTTCAACTCCTGTTAAGAACAGCTTTTCTCTGCTTTCCATTGTCATTTTATGTATCATTTTTTTAGTCTCTTCCATATATCATACCTCCACTGAATTCTATGATATTTTGGGCGGTTATATGTCAGATTGCCAAATATAAAAATTTTTTCCATCTACTTTTTTCTATTGAAATTTACAAAGAATTGTGATATATTATATTCACACTCCCTGCAGTGTTCGTATTCACGGTATAAATGTAAAACCAACAAATTTTATTAGGGAACTGTTTCTCCGGATGCGGCGCACATGCCTCCCGCTTTGCGGCCAGTGGACTTGTAATGTATCCGGGACGATACCCACCTGCTACGCAGGTTTTTACTTTTTCCGTCTACGGCACAGGCGGGGAGCTTTTTTGCTTAAAAACCTTGACAATTTTCAACTATTGTTATACAATATAATAGTATAAATTTGTTTATGGGGAAACTTTGTCTATGAGAGTTATTTCCGGAACGGCGAGAGGTCTTAAACTTCTTGCTCCTGATGGTCTTAATACCCGACCTACAACCGATAGAGTTAAAGAATCAATCTTCAATATCCTGATGCCCTACCTCCCATGTGAGAATGTTTTAGACCTTTTTGCAGGAAGCGGTGCTATGGGAATTGAGGCGCTCAGCCGAAGATGTAACCGTTGCACTTTTATTGAAAAGGATTCCTCCTCTTTTGAAATTATACATAAAAATACAGAAAAGGCTCGTGTTCTTTCTTCTTCAAAAATTCTCAAAGCCGACGCTTTGGAATTTCTCAGAGGGTGCAGGACACAGTTTGATATAATATTTCTCGACCCGCCTTATAATCAGGGTTTTCTCGCTCCTGTTTTCGAGAGTATTGCTGAAAACAATCTTTTAACAGATGAGGGAATTATCGTTTGCGAAACCGAAGATAAGGGCGAGACAGTCGAAAACGACAATTTTGTTTGCATAAAGCAGGCAAAATACGGAAAAACCATTGTTTCCTTTTTTAAAAAGGCTTAAAGCTTTGGAGTTGATTTTATGAACATCGCGGTATATCCCGGCAGTTTTGACCCCTGCACAAACGGTCATTTAGACATTATCAGAAGAACATCTTCTCTTTTCGACAAGGTTATCGTTGCGGTTTTATGCAACTCAGGAAAGAAACCGCTTTTTACCGCAGAGGAAAGAGTTGAGATTATAAAAAAAGTTACCGCCGACATCGAAAATGTTGAGGTTATCAGCTTTTCAGGTCTTTTGGTGGACTGCATTAAAGAAAATAATGCGAAAACAGTTATAAAGGGACTTAGGGCTGTTTCAGATTTCGAATATGAATTCCAGATGGCTCTTACCAACCGCAGACTTGACAGCGAGGTTGAGACTCTTTTCATTCCTGCAAGTACTGAGTATATGTTTTTAAGTTCCAGTATTGTCAAGGAAATCGCTTCTTATGACGGCGACCTTAAAGGACTTGTTCCGGACGAGCTTATCCCCGTTATAAAATCCCGTTTTAATTAGTTAATAATTTAGATTTATATACAGACAAACAGGAGGGTTTAATATGGACGCTTTAGAATTACTCGAAGAATTGGAAGATATAGTTGACAAAGGTGTTGCCGTTCCTTTCTCAGGAAGATGCCTTTTGGATAAGGACGAGCTTTTAGAAGTTCTTGCCGAAATCAAGCTTAAGCTTCCTGAAGATTTAAAACAGGCAAAGTGGATTAAGGAAGAAAGAGAAAGAATTATTGCTGACGCTAAGACAGAAGCAAACAATCTCATCAAGACTGCAAATGACCAGATAATTGCTATGGTTGATGAAAATGAAATCACCAAAAAGGCAAAGGCTCAGGCTTCTGAAATCGTTGATGCAGCAAATTCTCAGGCTTTCTCAACAAAGACTTCTTCTTACGAATATGCTGACTACTTACTTGAAAATGTTGAAAACGTTGTTGTTAACACAATCAAGGATTTAGAACAGTGTATTAACATTGTTAAGAGCAATCGCGCTGATATGAAAAAGAAATAAGAAAAAAGCACTCCGTAAGGAGTGCTTTTATTTCATCTTTTTTAGATATTCAAGGGTTTTAAGCTCTGTTCCTAAGTGCATTCTGAGATATATCTCGCTGAGTGAATTCAGATACTCGCAAAGCTTATCGCTTATTTCAAAAGACAGGACTTTTGAAAGCTCTGCATTTTCTATGTATTTTATTGCGTTTTTAATATCCGCATTTATTTCTGCTACACCTGCATAGTCTTTCCCGCAATTTTTGCAAAGTCCTACGCCTTTTCCCAAGTCAAGATGAAATACCTCTTCTGCTCCGCAGGAGGAACACTTTTCCAAATCGGGAGCATAGCCCTCCAACACCGCTGTTTTCCATTCGAAAACAGTTTTTATTTTGTCAAAATCGGCATCCTTTTGGGAAAGAGCATAAAACATATTGAGAATAAGTCTTAAAAACTCGGGATTTTCCTCGTTTTCCATAACAATACGGTTTGCAACATCGCAAAAATATGAGGCATAGACAATGCCCATAAGGTCTTCCCTTAAATTCTTGAAGGGTTCAATAATATCTGATTCGTTTATACGATAAAGGCCTTTGTCACTGCCTTTAAACAGCACAAATGAGCTGTATGAGAAGAGCTGCAAGGAAGGAAGGGCTTTACCTTTTCCGCCTTTATATTTATTTGTTATGGCGGAAATTTTCCCAAGCTCGGGAGAGATAATGGTTATAATACGGCTATTGTCGCCATACTTAACTTCCTTCGTTATAAGGCCTGTCGCCTGTATAAGTTTCACTCTTTCCCTCACCCTCTTTTGTTTCCTTATATTTGAGATAAACCTCAATGTCGCCTGTCTCGCAAAAAACATCCCATAAAAGATTTTTGTCCATCCCGTTTACCTCCGAACTTTGTTTAATATTATTATTTTCGGAAGTATCTTATATATACTGTCAATATATGCTATTCAAAGCCGATGGTGTTCATAAATCTTTCTTTGTTCCGCCAGTCTTCATTGACTTTTACCCAAAGTTCAAGGTAGACACGGCTTCCTAAGAATTTCTCAATATCCGCTCTTGCACGGCTTCCAATCATTTTGAGTTTTTCTCCGCCTTTGCCTATAATAATAGCTTTATGGCTGGCTCTTTCACAATAAATTGCCGCAAGAATTTCATAAGTTCCGTTCTTTTTGCGCTCCATTTTTTCAATTTCAACGGCAATTCCGTGAGGAACTTCCTGATTTAAAAGCCTTAAAGCTTTTTCACGGATAAATTCAGCCACAATCTGTCTTTCAGGCTGGTCGGTTATCAAATCGTCAGGGAAGAATTTCGGACCTTCCTTTAAAAAACTTTTAACCTCTTTTAAAAGCTCGTTTATATTATTCCCTTTCTGCGCTGAAACGGGCACAATCCCTGCAAAGTCATAGAGACCTTTGAGCCTGTCCAGAACAGGAAGCAAATTGAGTTTTGGCACGGTGTCAATTTTATTCACTACCAGAATAACAGGTATTCCTGCGGTTTTAAGGCCCAGAAGAGCCTTTCTTTCGCTTTCATATTCGTTTTCATATAAATTGCAATCCACAATATAAAGGAGGACATCTATATCCTGGGTTGCGGTATAGATATACTTCTCCATTTTCTCCCCAAGCTTATTCTTAGGCTTGTGAATTCCTGGGGTGTCAATTAAAACCATCTGGCAATCGTCCTCTGTGTGAACACCCATAATCTTTGTTCGGGTGGTCTGAGGCTTATTTGACACAATGGCAACCTTTTCCCCTATTATTTTATTAAGCAGGGTGGATTTCCCCGCATTGGGACGCCCTACTATTGCAATAAATCCTGATTTCATTTGTTTACCTCGCGAGTTTATTTATACGCTTATTATACTTGTTTGGAAATCAATTGTCAACCTTCTTTCTCCGAAGTGCCACCACCATAATCAAAATAATTATTGCCGTTCCCAGAGAGATTTCCCACGGACTTTTTGTATTCAATGCGCTATAAGTTATGTTAGCCGTTTTCTCACTTATGGGGACAAAAACAAGGAAGATTTTCGCTATACAAAAGGCAAGGACGCCCTGAATGGTTTTTCCTATAAGATAGAGCTTTGGAGATAGGTTTGTTTTTCTTATTATGCTCAGAACCTGCAAGATTACCGAAAGTGACGAAAAGGCGATTACCCCTGACACTATGGGGAGTTTTTCGCTAAGGCTCATTTCAAGTCCTACAACCTTTTCCGTTCCCCCTGTTATTTCCATAAGTCCGTGCATTAAAGGAGTTATGTGAAGCTTAGACAGTGCCTTCCCCACGACGCAAAAGAAAATTACATATCCGCAGACTAAGACGATACTGTCCGTAGATTTGGCAACTGCCTCAGTTATGGCGCTTATTATATCCTTTTTTTCATAAGGCGGGAGAGACAAGACCTCTTCCTCTTTTGTTTTATAAAACCTTAATATTATGCCTGTTAAAAAGGCAGATAGGATATGTATTATATATAAATATCTGCCTATTGCCACATTCCCTAACATTCCTGCACCGACGGCACCTAAAATAAACATAGGACCTGAGTTATTGCAAAAGGCAAGAAGTTTCTCGCTCTCGCTTTTTGAACATTCTCCGCTTGCATATAAGTCCGCAACGCATTTTGCGCCCACGGGGTATCCGCTTAAAATGCCCATAACAAAGGGCAGAGCACCTCTTCCCGAAACATTAAACAGGGGTTTCATAAAGGGAGAAAAAACCTTACCGAGAGGGCGGGTAAGACCGAGGCCCGTTATAATTCCGCTGCATACAAAAAACGGGAAAAGAGACGGGATAACCGTATCTAGGCACAAAAATACTCCGCTAAGACCTGCGTCGATACATTCTTTCGGAAAAAGGACAAGGGCAATGATTAGCCAGATAACTCCGCCCGTTGCCGCAATTTTTAAAAATTTTTCCACTTTTAAACACGCCCTTTCCCTCTTATTATATTCATTAAATCCCTCTGCTAAGCATAAAATTTCATATATGCTATTTTGAAAGGTCGCTTTGGTTTATGAGAAAAAGAGATACTTCTCCTCCCAAGAAAACCGCAAGAGAAAAGCTTGCTGATTCTCTGGAAATGTCAAAAGAGATTATTCTTAACACCGCAAGAATTGAAGTTATAGGAAATCGGGAGATAACCGTTGAAAACTATCTTGGAATTTCAGAGTATTCCCCCGCTTGCATAAGTCTTTTGGTTAACCCTTCCAATATAAAAATCTGCGGGGAAAACCTTGAAATTAAGACTATGACAAAGGATTTTATTTATGTTATGGGAACAATTTCCTCAGTTTCTTTTGCTGTGGGGAGGGAAAAAGAGTGATTGTTAAAATTATTTCATATTTAAAGGGATATGTTGAAATCAGCGCCAAGGGATATTTCCTTGAGCGTTTTTTAAACCTTTGCAAAATGGAGGATATTATTCTTTTAAACCTCTCTTATGTAAGTCCCTACGAAATATCCGCAAGAGTGAGTATTCTCGCCTTTAAATCTTTAAGAAAGGCGGCGCGGAAAACCAAAACAAAAGTCAGAATTTCCTCAAAGCACGGACTGCCGTTTTTATTAAGCCGCAACAAAAACAGACGCGGTTTTCTTTTGGGACTTGCCGTTTTTCTTCTCCTTATATGGTATCTTTCGGGGCATCTTATGGGGATAAGCATTGAGGGAAACAGCAAAATTTCTGAGGAACATCTTATCTCCTCTCTCAATTCATACGGAGTTAAAATAGGTACTCCGCTGAGGGAAATCAATACGAAATTTCTTAAAAATCAGCTTATGACGGCTCACGACGATTTAGGCTGGATTGGACTTAATCTTAAAGGCTCACGCCTTTATATTTCCCTTACTGAGCGAAAAGAAAAGGAAGTTATTCCGCCCACCGATGAGCCTTGCAACCTGGTCGCCAAAAAGGACGGGGTTATTCGCCTTATGGAAATCCGCGACGGACAAACGATGGTCCTCAACAACACTTTGGTTAAAGAGGGAGACCTTTTAGTCAGCGGGGTTATTGACAGCAATTCTGTGGGAATGAGATACACCCACTCCTATGGGGAGGTTTATGCCACAACCTGGTATAAAGAAGAGATAGAAATTCCTTTAAAATACAAAACCAAAACTTTTACGGGGGAGAAAAAATCCAAAACCCGCCTTGATTTTTTAAATCTTTCCATTCCTCTTTACATAACAGAAAAAGCTCCGTTTGCCCTTTGCGAAGTTAAGGAAAAGGAAATAGTCCACTCTCTTCCGCTTGAAATTTTTCCAGCCTTAACAACTCAAAAAACGGAATTTTTCCAGCAAAAAGAGCAAACTAAGAAAAGAACAGTTTCCGAAGCAGTCATTTTAGGAAAATTTCATCTTATGCACAGGGTTAACAAACAGCTTTCAAAGGGCGCAAAAATTGAAAAAACCGACCTTTCCTTTGTTGAAAAAGAGGACAGCGTCATCGTTACCTTAGAATGCGAATGTTTAGAGGATATTGCAGTTAAAACGCCCATTGACAAAAGCGATGAATTGGAATATAATGAAAATAATTAAGATACAAATGAGGTAGTTTAATGGACAGACACATCGAAGTTGATAAAATGGAAACTCTTATTGCTCTTTTCGGAAGTTTTGACGAGAATGTCAGGATAATTGAAAAGAGCTTTGATGTTGCCATAATTAACCGAGGTTCAGATATAAAAATTGCGGGGAATGCCGAAAATGTTGACAAGGCAACTTCCGTTATTCAGAATTTAATCGGGATGCACTCCGCCGGAACGGTTATTTCCGAGCAGGAGGTCCGCTATGTTATTTCTCAGGTTGAGGAAGGCAATGAAGAAGACCTTGCCTCCTTATCCGAGGGTTGCGTTTGCATAACATCAAGAGGTGTTCCAATTAAGCCTAAGACCTTAGGGCAGAAAAAATATATCGAAACAATTGCCAAAAACCCCATAGTTTTCGGTATCGGGCCTGCGGGAACAGGAAAGACATATCTTGCCGTTGCTATGGCTGTTCAGGCTTTTAAAAACAAAGAGGTAAGCAAGATTATTCTTACCCGACCTGCCGTTGAAGCGGGAGAAAAGCTAGGCTTTTTGCCCGGGGATATGCAGGACAAGGTTGACCCTTATCTTCGCCCGTTATATGACGCTCTCGGGGATATGTTCGGGGGCGAGGCTTTTAACAAAAATGTTGAAAGAGGATTAATCGAGGTTGCTCCTCTTGCTTTTATGAGAGGACGGACACTTGACAACGCTTTCATAATTCTTGACGAGGCGCAAAACACCACCGCCGAGCAGATGAAAATGTTCCTTACGCGAATGGGATTTTCCTCAAAGATTGTTGTTACGGGAGACATTACTCAGATTGACCTTCCCCGAGACAAAAAATCAGGTCTTCGGGACGCCGAGAGAGTTCTTAAAAACATTGAGGGAATTGAATTTATGTATCTTTCAGACGCCGATGTTGTGCGTCATCCTCTTGTTCAGAGAATTGTCAGGGCTTATGATATGAAAAATGCTGAAAGGGAACGCTCCGCCAAAAAACGGACAAACAAAAATATATGAAAATAAGCATCAGAAACGAACAGAAAAAAATTGAGGTTGCAAAAGAGCTTCGTGCTCTTATCAAGACCGTTTTAAAGACAGGTCTTAAATTTATGGAGTTTGAGGATAACTGCGAAATCAGTATAATGCTCACTGACAACGAAGAAATCCACTCCTTAAACAAGCTTCACAGAGGTATTGACCGTCCAACCGATGTTCTTTCTTTCCCTATGTTTGACTATGACGAAGACGGAAACATTGATATGGAGGAATGCGACTTTGGAGAAAACGGCGAAATTCTCCTTGGGGATATTGTTATTTCCTTAGAGAGAGCAAAGGAACAAGCTGAGGAATATGGTCATTCTTTCGAGAGGGAGGTTGGTTTTCTTACCGCTCATTCTCTTCTCCATCTTTTAGGCTATGACCATATGGAGCCTGATGAGGAAAAAGAGATGTTTTCTTTGCAGGAAGAAATTCTTACTCTTTGTAACCTACCCAGATAAAAATTAAAAGCCACGATTATCGTGGCTTTCTTTTTTACCCTTCATTAAGTTCCATTTTGGAAATGGACACTTCATAGGCTACTCTGTTTTCTACCTCTTCCTCGCTTATTTTCTTTTGATATTCCCTGCTTTGAACTCTGCCCCAGACCGAAATGTTATCCCCAACAGAAAGCGCCGAGGCGTATTTTGCATTTCTTCCCCAGGCTATGCAGGGTATATAATCAGACTTATTATAGGCACGGTTTACGGCCAGCAATATATCCGCAATCTCTCTGCCGAAAGGAGTTGTTCTGTATACCGGCTCTTTGCAGATATATCCGTTTAAGTATACATTATTGGAAGAGGCATAGTCAGTCAGACCGTCCGCCTCCTCTATGTCCCTTACGAAAACGGTCAGCATAAGTTTGCTTCCTACCGCCGTAAAATTATTATATGAGCGGAATTGACCGCCTATTAAAACAAATTTTCCCACTTCAATATTGATTGAGGGGAAGAATTTTTCCGAAATCATTATTGGGATTATATCAGTATTTTCGCTTAATCTTTTTGTTTCAAGCTTGAAGGTATAGAATTTCTCGCCGTAGACTTCATGGGAAAATTCTAAATCCGAAACAATTTTCCCCGCCATCTTAATCTTATTGTTTTCTGAGCCTAAACTGTTCACTTTTCTTCACTCCTAAATCCGTTTAATATATCTTATTTTACGGCACTCTCTTTTAGAACATATCTTTTCCATTTAGGCACAAAATAAACAAAAAAAGAGCACTAAAATGTGCTCTTTTGATTTTAAATTTTAGTTTCGCCGAATTCGAGAATATCTGCAATTCTTTTGCAGGCAAGACCGTCGCCATAGGGGTTACTTGCCTTGCTCATTTTCTCATAGGCTTCCTTACTCTCTAAAAGTTCTTTAAAGTTTTCATATATAACTTTTTCGTCGGTTCCGACAAGCTTTAAGGTTCCTGCCTCAATTCCCTCTGGGCGCTCTGTTGTGTCGCGCATTACGAGGACAGGTTTACCTAAGGACGGCGCTTCTTCCTGAATGCCGCCGCTGTCGGTTAAAATCATATAGCTTCGGGATAGGAAGTTATGGAAGTCCAGAACTTCAAGAGGCTCGATTATATGAATTCTGTCGCAACCGCTCAGCTCTTCCTCTGCCGCTTTTCTTACAACAGGGTTAAGATGGATTGGATAAATCGCTTTAACATCAGGATTTTCGTCCATAATTCTTCGGATTGCCCTGAACATATTGTGCATCGGCTCTCCTAAATTTTCCCGTCTGTGAGCTGTTATAATTATAAGACGGCTATCCTTTGCCCATTCAAGCTCGGGGTGGGTATATTCCTCTTTAACAGTTGTTTTAAGGGCATCGATTGCTGTATTTCCCGTAACAAAAATGCTCTCTTTTTTCTTCCCCTCTTTAAGAAGATTTTCTTTCGATTTCTCCGTGGGGGAGAAGTTATACGCAGCGATACTTCCCACTGCCTGACGGTTAAATTCCTCAGGGTATGGACTGTAAATATCATAGGTTCTAAGGCCCGCCTCAACATGTCCAACAGGAATTTGCATATAAAAGCAGGCAAGAGCTGTTACAAAGGTGGTTGAAGTGTCTCCGTGGACCAGAACAACATCAGGATTTACCTCTTCCAGAACGCCTTTAACTCTTTCAAGAATATTCGTTGTAATATCAAAAAGAGTCTGCTTATCCTTCATAATAGACAAGTCATAGTCAGGCTCTACTGAAAATGCCTCTAACACCTGGTCAAGCATCTGGCGATGCTGTCCCGTTACGCATACAACGGTTTTTATATTTTTTCTGCTTTTCAGTTCATTTACCAGAGGACACATTTTAATCGCCTCAGGTCTTGTCCCGAAAACAAGCATAACTGTTTTCATATTATGACTCCTTAATTTCTTCTGTGTTTTCTTCCTCTGTTTTTTTCGTCTTCTCCGTTTTGCTGTCTAAAACTGCAAAGCTTACTATTATGATAACAACAACCGCTACAACCAGCACTGCTCCTCTTAAAGCATCCTTTAAGAATATTACAAGAGCCGTTAAACAAAGGATTGCCGTTAATGTATACAAAATTGCAACTGTTTGTCTCTGGCTGAATCCCATATCGAGTAGTCTGTGGTGGAGATGACCTCTGTCAGGGGACATAATTGACCTACCCGTTACAACTCTTCGAACGATTGCAAAGAGTGTATCAAAAATTGGAAGCCCAAGCACAAGAATTGGAAGGGCAAATGAAATTATCGTATAGGTTTTCATAAGTCCCTGCACGGAAATACAAGCCAGCATATATCCTAAAAACATTGAGCCTGTATCTCCCATAAAAATCTTTGCAGGATTGAAGTTATAAGGCAAAAAGCCGAATGCCGCACCCGCAAGAGCCGCCGTCATAATCGCAAGATTGATGTTATCGGTAAACAAAATCAGGATAAGAAGGCTGAGGGATGCGATTGTTGAAATTCCTGCCGCCAGACCATCTAAGCCATCCGTTAAGTTTACCGCATTGGTAACGCCCACTATCCAGATGATTGTTATAGGAATTGAGAGCCAGCCAAGAGTTACATATTCATTGGTAAATGGGTTTTCAAAATACCGCATTTCAACCCCAAAGGCTATAACAATTACTGCTGCAACAATCTGCATTAAAAGTTTAACCTTGGCAGGAAGGCTGTACTTATCGTCAATTATTCCCGTTATAACAATAAGCAGTGCGCCTAATACAATACCTATAACCGCTTCGTCTATTACGCAAAAGCAGAGAACGCTTATTAAAAAGCCATAGAAAATAGCAAGTCCGCCAATTAAGGGAATAGGCTTTTTATGAATTCTTCTGTTGTCTTTCGGAACATCTATTGCTTTAATTTTTTTTGCGATACCTATTACAACAGGTGTTGCCGCAAAGGAAATCAAAAATGCAACCAAAATGGCAAGTGCCACATATAACAGTTTTATATTTCCTAAATCAATCATTTCTTTTGCCTCCTGTTACGGCTGAATGAAACCAACCTTTCGATTTACCTTGCTGATTGTTTTGTTTGCAACATAAGATGCACGCTCTGCGCCGCTTCTGTATATCTTTTCAAGATAATCTTTATTTTTTATGTAGTCGTTGTATCTTTCCTGAATAGGTCTTAACACCTCAACAACGGACTCAGCAACGGCACTCTTAAAGTCGCCGTAACCTTTGCCGTCAAATTCAGCCTCAATCTCATCCATAGTTTTGCCTGTCATTGCGCTGTAAATACTCATTAAGTTTTCAACGCCTTCCTTACCCTCGCCCCGTCTTACGCAGGCCTCGCTGTCTGTTACTGCTCTCTTGATTTTCTTTACAATCTTATCAAGAGGGTCAAGCATCAAGATATACGAATTTTCGTTAGGGTCGGACTTTGACATTTTCTGCAATGGATTTTGGAGACTCATAATCTTTGCCCCAACCTTTGGAATATAAGGCTCAGGAACAACGAAGGTGTCACTATATGTATGATTAAATCTTTCAGCCAAATCTCTTGTTAATTCAAGATGCTGCTTCTGGTCGTGGCCAACGGGCACTAAATCAGACTGGTAAAGGAGAATATCGGCTGCCATAAGGCTTGGATATGTAAAGAGACCTGCATTTATATTATCCGCGTGTTTGCTTGACTTATCCTTAAACTGTGTCATTCTTGATAGCTCACCGAAATAGGTATAGCAATCCAAAACCCAGCCAAGCTGTGAATGAGCGCTTACATGGGACTGATAGAATATGGGGTCTTTCTCCCCGTCAAGTCCGCTTGCTAAAAAGAGCGCCAATAAATCAAGGCTGTTCTTTCTTAAATCCTTTGGTTCCTGCTTAACAGTTAAAGAATGGAGATCCGCAATCATATAGAAGCATTCATATCTATCTTCTTTTTGAAGGTCAACGAAGTTCCTAAGTGCGCCTACATAGTTTCCAAGGGTTAAAACCCCTGTTGGCTGAATTCCGCTCAGAATTCGTTTCTTTCTTTCTGTGTTTTCCATTTATTTCACTTCCTCTTAGTCCATTATCTCGTGGAGAACATTTCCTAAAATTTCAATTCCTTTTCTGATTTGTTCTTCGCTTGCTGTTGAATAATTAAGTCTGAATGTATGAGTCGGAGCTTTATCGTCAATAACCGTAGCTGAGCCGGGAACGAAAGCAACTCCGCCCTCTAACGCCTTTTCCATAACATCCTTGGCGTCATATTCATCAGGCATTGTGCAGAATAAGAACAGACCGCCCTCAGGATTTGTATGAGTTACGCATTTCGGGAAGAACTTATCAATACACTCAATCATAAGCTTACATTTTCTTCCGTAACATTCTCTGAGCTTTGCAATATGCTCGTCAATGGAATTTTCAGTTACAAATCTATACGCAATCATCTGGGATAAAACATTGGTATGAACATCCTCAACCTGCTTACAGATTACCATTCTTTCCATAAGCTTTTTATCCGCACAGGTAAAGCCAAGTCGAAGTCCCGGCGCTAAAATTTTCGAGAAAGAGCCGAGATATACAACTCTTCCCTCTTTATCCATCGACTTCATTGTCGGGATGTCTTCTCCGCTGAAACGAAGCTCGCCGTATGGGTTATCCTCAAAGATGATAAAGTCATATTCAGAGGCAAGGGAGAGCACCTTTTTCCTCTTTTCAAGGGACATTGTTATCCCTGACGGGTTCTGGAAAGTTGAGATTGTATAAAGGATTTTTATATTGTCATTCGCCTTTAAAATTTCTTCTAATTTATCCGTGTCAATTCCGTCAGACAAAACAGGAACGCTGAAAAGTTTTGCATTATTGGAGCGATAAGCATTAAGTCCGCCGATAAAGCTTGGCTCTTCGCAAATAACTCCGTCGCCCGGGTTTATAAGGGCTTTTGATGCAAGGTCAATTCCCTGCTGACCGCCACTTACTATTATTGTTTCGTCATTCTCTGACCCGATGCCCTGACCTTTAAGTCTTTCTTTAACCCAGTTAAGAAGAGGAGTGTACCCCTCTGTCACGCCGTATTGGAGGGCAGTTTTCCCGTCATTTTTGAGAATATCGGCTGCGATTTCAGCCAATTTCTCATTAGGAAAAAGCTCAGGGTCGGGAGCGCCGCCTGCAAAGGAAATTATTCCAGGTTTTGCAAGAAGCTTAAAGATTGCACGGATGGCAGACCCTTCAAGGTGTGCCACCTTATCCGAAAATTTTGATGTTATATCCATTAAATTCAAGTCCTTTATCTTAATTTTTCAATACCTTTTTTAATTCTCTTTATTGTTTCCTCTTTGCCGAGAATATAAGCAATTTCAACGCCGCCGCCAGGGGTGAACGCTTTTCCTGACACAGCTACACGAAGCGGCCAGAGAACAATTCCGTTCTTAACTTCCATTTTTGCAATAAGTTCCATAAGTTCATCGTGGAGGTTATCGAATGTCCAGTCTTCAATACCTTCAACAACGGGAAGGATATTTTCAAGAGAAACAAGAGAGTTCTCAGGATTTGTCTTCATTTTCTTATGAGTATACATTTCGATATCATACTCAGGGAGATTATCGAAAAAGTCAACCTGCTCAGGAATATCGCTTAATTTTTCGCATCTCTTCTGCAAAAGTGCGCTAACCTCTTTTAAGTCGATACTTGGGTTTTCGATTACGCCTTTATACCAAGGGAGAGCTTTTTCGTGGAAGTCTTCTGGGCTGAGTTCTCTTATATACTCGCCGTTAAGCCAAGCAAGCTTATTTTCGTCAAAGATTGCTGGGGATTTGCTTATTCCCTTTACATCGAAAATCTCAATAAGCTCATCAATTGTATATTTTTCTCTGTCGCCGCCAGGTGACCAGCCTAAAAGGGCAATATAGTTTACGATTGCCTCTTTTAAATAGCCTTTCTTGATAAAGTCTTCATAAGATGCGTCCCCGTCTCTTTTGGAGAGCTTTTTCTGGGCGTCTCTCATAACCGGAGAAACATGGATATAGGTTGGAATGTCCCAGCCGAATGCCTCATACAAGAGGTTATACTTAGGAGTTGAAGAAAGATACTCAGAACCTCTTATAATATGGGTTATATTCATTAAATGGTCATCTATAACATTTGCAAAGTTATAGGTTGGAAGGCCGTCTGCCTTTAAAAGCACATTATCGTCGAGGATTGCGTTCTCAACAGAGATTTCGCCGAAAACCTCGTCCTTAAATGTTGTTTTGCCGTACTTTGGCATCTTCTGTCTTATAACATAAGGTTCACCTGCATCAAGCTTTGCCTGAACTTCTTCCTTGGTAAGTCTACTGCAAAGCCCGTCATATTTTGTCGGGACCTTTGCGGCTTCCTGCTTTTCTCTTAAATCATCAAGTCTTTCCTTACTGCAAAAGCAATAATAAGCGTGGCCGAGTTCAACCAGCTTTTCTGCATATTCCTTATAAATATTTCTTCTTTCGCTCTGGATATATGGGCCATAATTTCCGCCAACATCCGGACCTTCATCGTGGATAAGGCCTGTGTCTTTCATGGTGCGGTAAATTACATCTGTTGCGCCCTCAACCAATCTTTCCTGATCGGTATCCTCAATTCTTAAAATGAACTTTCCGCCCTTTGACCTTGTCAAAAGATAAGTATAAAGAGCTGTTCTTAAATTGCCGATGTGCATATAACCCGTTGGGCTTGGAGCAAATCGTGTTCTTACTTCCTTTTCCATTTTTTATGTCCTTCTTTCTTTATCTTTATCGGAATTAATCCGCATTTTCAACTACGCCGATATAGGGCAGGTTTCTATACATTTCATCTACATCAAGACCGTACCCTACAACAAATTCATCGGGAACTTCAAAGCCTAAATAGTCAATATTTATATCAACTTTTCTTCGGCTTGGCTTACTGAGGCAGGCGCAGAGTTTAACCTCTTTTGCACCTCTCGCCCGAAGAAGCTCCATAACCTTCTCCATTGTTATTCCCGTATCAATAATATCCTCAACAACTATAACATTCTGGCCCGTCAAATCTCTTTCAACATCCTTTGAGATTTTAACAACACCTGTTGTCTGAGTTCCTGCGCCATAGCTTGACGCTTCTATGAAATAAACCTCAGCAGGGAGGGTTATTTTCTTAACCAAGTCGGATAAAAACATAAAAGAGCCTTTTAAGACACCGATAACTATAACCTTTTCTCCTGCAAAATCGTTGTCTATTTTCTCCGCAAGTTCGTCAACTTTTTTAGAAAGGGTTTCCTCAGACAGTAAAACCTTAACTTTGTCCATCGTTACCATAATAAATCACCCACGCCCTTTTAGAATTTTTATCTGTTTTGTATTTTTCGCTTATCCGTCCGCCAACGATTGCCAAAACCTCGTCGCCCTGACAGATAAGAGGTATATCATCCCGCTTTTCACGGGGGATTTTCATATCAATAAATATGCTTTTAAGTTTCTTTTCCCGTCCGTCAGCAAAAACAGCCATTTTGTCCCCGTCCCTGCGGTTTCTCAGGACTATTTTACCGCTGAGCTTGTCCTCGTCCAGAAGAATATCCCCTGCACTTTTTCTGTACTCGGAAAGGAGAACTCTTTTTACAAAAACTGCTCCTTCTTTTCCTTCGATTTTGTAGCCGTTACCGGGCTCGATTTCTGTGCTGAAATAATTTTTTATTCCTCTTGTTGTCTCTTTCATCTCCGTCTCGCCGTCATCCCTGAATTCAAGCCAGCCGTATTTAACATGAACAGTAAGACCTTTGGGAAAGTTCATCATTGCCCCTGTTTCTTTTTCTTTAAGGGATAAGATGTCCTTGATATGCTTTCTTTCTAAGTAAAAATCTTCTCCCATTGCCTCTTTTGCCGCCGTGATTATAAGCCTTGACATTATTGCGTCCTCAACCATATTAAGCGAATCAATATGAAGGACAACGGGTTTTCTGTTAGGCATAGGGCTTCCAAGCCTCATATAAAGCCTTTTGGCATAAGAGTTTAAAAAGTCGCTGTCTTTCTTTGCGCTTTCCGATAAATTCATAAGACTTTCCGTTATATTCGGGTTAAAATTCTCTCTTATGAATGGCAAAAGCTCGTTTCTTATTTTGTTTCTTGTGTAGTCATTATCAGAATTTGTACTATCTGTGCAATATTTTAGTGAGTTTTCCTTACAATACTCTTCAATTTCCTCTCGGCTTACTTTAAGGAGAGGTCTTATAACGCCGTCTTCACGGATATATTTTATTCCGCTGAGGCCGTCAATTCCTGTTCCTCTTATAATCCGCATTAAGACCGTTTCGGCGGCATCATCTCTATGGTGGGCGGTGGCTATAACATTCTGTCCGCCCAGCGAGCAGACCTCTTCGAAAAAGGCGTATCTTTCCTTCCTGCCTGCTTCTTCAACCGTTATCCCCTGCTCTTTGGCGATTTCGACAGCATTTACTGTTTTTGCCAGAAAAGGAACTTTTAAAGAGTCGCAGAAGCTTTTTGAAAAGTTCTCGTCTTTATCCGCTTCTTCCCCTCTTATGCCGTGGTTTAAGTGCGCCGCGTAGAGTGAAAAACCCATCTTTTTTGAAAGACCATAGAGAACATGAGTCAGGCATACGGAATCTGCCCCTCCCGAAAGAGCGACTAAAACCTTATCACCTTTTTTTATCATTTCATTTTCTTCTATGGTTAATCTGACTTTTTCAGATACGGTAGAACTAATGTTCACGGTCTCCACTCCAATTGGAAAATTTAAAGAATTCGCCAAGCCATGTTAAATATTCGCTGCCCACTTCGCCGTTTCTGTGTTTAGCAAAGATACATTTTGTTTTGTTGGGTTCTTCCGTTTCAGGATTATAATAACCCTCACGGGATAAGAACATTACAACATCGGCGTCCTGCTCAATTGAG
>JAZOAF010000095.1:0-2241 GCA_045595345.1 Clostridia bacterium
CCTTCTTTGTCTGCATCTAAAATTGCAATCAAGGACACCTCGGGAATATCAAGTCCCTCTCTTAAAAGGTTTATTCCAACCAAAACATCGAATACACCGAGTCTTAAATCTCTTATAATCTCCATTCTTTCTATGGTATGAATTTCGGAATGAAGATATCTTACCTTTACACCCAGCTCTTCAAAATATTCCGTCAGGCGCTCTGCCATCTTCTTAGTAAGAGTCGTAACAAGGACTCTTTGATTTTTTTCTACCCTCTTTATTATTTCCTCATATAAATCATCCATTTGACCCTCAATTGGTCTTACCTCAATTTCAGGGTCAAGAAGGCCTGTAGGTCTTATAACCTGCTGGACAATTTTAGTTGATCTTTCTTTTTCAAAGTCCGCAGGAGTTGCGCTTACAAAAATTGCCTGATTTATACGATCGTAAAATTCATCAAAGCAAAGGGGTCTGTTATCAAAAGCTGACGGAAGACGAAATCCGTATTCAACCAATGTTTCCTTTCTTGCTCTGTCCCCTGCATACATGGCGCGCACCTGAGGAATGGTCACATGAGATTCGTCTATCATTAAAAGAAAATCATCGGGGAAATAATCAATAAGTGTAAAGGGCGCACTTCCGGGAGCACGTCCGCTTATATGTCTTGAATAGTTTTCTATCCCCTGACAAAATCCGGTTTCACGCATCATTTCAATATCATATTCTGTCCTCTGCTTTAGTCTTTGTGCTTCAACCAGACAATCATTTGCCTTTAGCACTGCAAGTCTTTCTTCAAGCTCTTCTTTTATGCTTTCAATAGCGCTTTCCATTTTTTCTTTTGTTGTTACATAGTGGGATGCAGGATAAATAGCACAATGCTTTCTTACTCCTACAACCTCACCGGTTACAACGTTTATCTCGGTAATTCTTTCAACCTCATCACCAAAAAACTCAACTCTTATAGCATTACTCTTTGAGTCTGACGGGAATATATCAATAACATCCCCTCTTACCCTGAATTTATTTCGTTCAAAGGCAATATCGTTTCTTTCATAGCGTATTTCAATAAGCTTATCTATAACCTCATCTCTGTCCTTTATCATTCCGGGACGGAGAGATATTACCATATTATGATAGTCAATAGGGTCTCCAAGACCGTATATGCAAGACACGCTGGCAACAATTATAACATCCCGTCTTTCAGAGAGCGCCGCCGTTGCGCTGTGCCTTAACTTATCAATATCATCGTTGGTCTGAGCGTCCTTTTCTATATAGGTATCTGAATGAGGGATATACGCCTCAGGCTGATAATAGTCATAATAGGACACAAAATATTCCACGGCGTTTTCAGGAAAGAGTTCTTTAAACTCCCCGTAAAGCTGTGCCGCAAGGGTCTTGTTATGGGCTAACACAAGGGTCGGCTTATTAACCTTTTCAATAACATTTGCCATTGTAAAGGTTTTACCCGAGCCTGTTACACCAAGGAGAGTCTGAAACTTTTTTCCGTTTTCTATGCCTTCTGCAAGGCTTTTTATAGCTTTCGGCTGGTCGCCCGATGGCTTATAATCAGAAACAACCTTAAAATCCATTTCCTCTCCTCCTTTTTTATTATAAAATACTTATTCCCTTTCCGCCTGACACGATGATACTGTCTAAAAGCTTAATGTCAACTGTTTCCAAAACTTCCTTTATCTTATTCGTCATCTGAATATCCGCAAAAGACGGAGCAAGATTTCCGCCGGGATGATTATGCGCAAGGATTACCGCACTCGCCTCGTCGGAAAGTGCTTTTACCACTATGTTTTTAGGGTAAATATGAAGCTCTTTGTCGCTTCCGTCCCCTAATTTATATCTCCCGATAACATTCCCTGCACGGTTCAGAGTTATAAGGAGAAACTGTTCCGTAAGCTTTCCGTAAAAGAAAGTCTTTGCGTAACCAATTGCCTCTTCGCCGGTTTTAATCTGTTCCTTGGGGAAATTCATAGTCCTTTCCACAACTCCGAGAACATCATATAAGCTGGTCAGGAATTTGGCTGTTCGCATTCCAACTCCCTCGATTTTAACAAGTTCCCTTTCGTCTGCGGTCAAAACTTTGTATATTGTCCCGAATTGGTCAAGGAGCTTCTTTGCGATTTCGTTGGTATTCCCTCTTGGGATAACCGCAAACAAAATCATCTCCAAAACCTCGTGGTCGGGCAGATTATAAAGTCCGCTCAGCTTTGCCTTTTTATCCATTCTTTCTCTGTGTTTATCGTGAAG